>NZ_JAGXJL010000121.1:0-7534 GCF_019091475.1 Streptomyces sp. GbtcB6
CCACCCCCAAGACCACCCACACCAAGCTCAACGACCCCGCCAGCCCCACGGCACGGCAGATCTCAAACGCGGTCTGAGCCACCTGCAGAGCATGTTCGATCTCGCTGTCGACGACGACCTGATCCGAAAGAACCCATGCCTCGCACGTTCAGTACAGGCCGTAAAGCCTCGTCGCGCCAAGGCCCCTTCGAAAGAACTTCCCCTCACCTGGGAGCAGACAGAAAAGATACGAACAGCGCTTCCTGAGCGTTTCAAATGCATGATGGATGCCGGACGGGGCCTGAGCCTCCGCCAAGGTGAGATTTTCGGACTCAGTCCCGATGATATCGACTGAGAGCATCCAAGTGGCCCCCTGGTCCACATACAGCGCCAGATTGCCATGGACGGCGCCACACTGGTCTGGTCGACGGCGAAAGGTGAGAACAGCACGAACCCGAAGGATCGCCGGGTGGAATTGGATGACGGAGTCAGCGACGCCCTCAGGAAGCACATGGCCACTTTCCCCCCAATTCTCGTAACCCTTCCGAACGAAACCAAAGAGGGAGAACTCGAGACTGTACGCATCATTTTCTATTCGCGCGAGCAGAAACCCATCAACCGTAATTACTTAAACAGCTTTGTTTGGAAACCTGCACTGGCAGCCGTCGGGATCATCGCCTCCCTGAAACCTGGCGAGGACAAGAAGCGGGAGGAGCCACGGGACAAGATGATGCACGCGCTTCGCCACCTGTTCGCCTCGATGGCGCTCAGCCACGGCGTGGACATCTACACGCTCGCCGACCGGCTGGGCCACTCCGACCCGGCCTTCACCCTGCGTAGGTACGTGCATCGCGTACCGAATGCCGGCGCCAAACTGCGCGCCGCCTTGCGCAGCATCTACGAGCACACAGCCTGACCTGGTGTGCAACATCCATGCAATCGGAAGAGCCTGAAAGGCATTGTGATGAGTTTAGGCGGATTGCCGAGTTCGGATAAAATGCTCTGGAATCCGTCGCCTCGGAGGCAAACACCCAGGTCAAACAGTCTGCTCCCGCGCCCGCGGGGATGTTCCCGCGTGTTCCATGGCCATTGGTCGCTTGGTCCCTGCTCCCCGCGCCCGCGAGGATGTTCCCATCATCGCGTACAACGCCGCGGACCCCATGGACTGCTCCCCGCACCCGCTGGGATGTTCCCTGGTAGCTCCGCTCGCAGGCCACCTTCATCGGCTGCTCCCCGCGCCCGCGGGGATGTTCCCTTCTTCGGCGCCTTAGAGGTGCATGGGATCAACTGCTCCCCTCACCCGTGGGGATGTTCCCTGGCCGCTGCTGGTGCGGACTTCCGCCCACGCCTGCTCCCCGCGCCCGCGGGGATGTTCCCAAGGGTTTGGCGCTGATGGGTGTGCGCCTTGCCTGCTCCCCGCACCCGCAGGGATGGTCCCAAACGCGCTTCGCCACCTGTTCGCCTCGACGGCGCTCAGTCACGGCGTCGACATCTACGCGCTCGCCGACCGGCTGGGCCACTCCGACCCTGCCTTCACCCTACGTAGAGCTCGTAACAGGATCTTGCTGAAGTGTCCTGGTCCGGCGTTACCGATGTGATGATTCAGCCGTTCGGGAGGGTGTGAGCACTCGGCCGTGGATCGTGGGCGACGACTTGTGGGCGTTGATCGAGCCGCTGCTGCCGCCCTGGCCGGAGAAGGCGCCGGGCCCGCGGCCGGTAGCGGACCGGCTGTGTCTGCAGGGCATCCTGTACGTGCTCCACAACGATATCGCCTGGCAACTCCTGCCCCTGGAGCTGGGGTTCGGCTCGGGTCAGACCTGCTGGCGGCGGCTGGACCGCTGGCAGCAGGCCGGGGTCTTCGACCAGCTGCACCGTATTCTGCTCGCCGAACTGAACGCGGCCGGCGAACTCGACTGGTCGCGCGCGTGCGTGGATGGCTCCCACATCCGCGCGAAAAAGGGGGAGCCGATACCGGTCCGTCGCCGGTCGACCGGCGGAAGACGGGCAGCAAACACCACCTGGTCTGCGACGGGCGAGGCACACCGTTCAAGGTCATCACCACGGCGGCCAACGTCAACGACGTCACCCGGACCCTGGCTCTCGTCGACGGCATCCCGCCCGTGGCCGGACGGCGCGGCCGCCCGTGCCGCCGCCCCGACTCACTACTCGGGGACAAGGGCTATGACTCCAACCCCAACCGGCGGGAGCTGCGCAGGCGGCGGATCCTGCCGGTCATCTCCCGCACGGGCTCCCCGGACATCAAGGGCCTGGGCAAGCTCCGTTACGTCGTCGAGCAGACCTTCGCCCTGTTCCACCAGTTCAAGCGCCTCGCCGTCCGCTGGGAACGACGAACCGAACTCCACGACGCGTTCATCTCGTTGGCCTGCAGCCTCATCTGCTGCAGACGCCTCAAGAAACACCGCTCGTAATCCTGCTACGACCTCTACGGGCTGTCTGTACTGGCCTTTCGGCCTGATCGCCACTGGTGGCTCAGCTGTGCCAACTTGCCCTCGAAGTCGGGATCTCGTCCGAAGCCGTGCGCATCGAAGGGGACGGGGAGCTTGAAGGGGCGCCCCTTGGACCGCGTGATCCGGACCCGCCTGATCGTATTTCCGCGTCCGACCTCCGTGACCTCTTCTATGCCTTCCACCTCGCTCCAAGAGCAGTCCCACTGCCGCCAGAGGCTGCGGGCATGAAGGCCGCCGCCGTCCATACGCGTACAGCCCCTCATCAACCCGAAGGCCAGGACACTCAGCACTAGGGGTGCGGAGCCGAGCACGCCCCATGTACCAACCGCCTCACCGACCCGGTGACCGACGACGAGAACGGTGCAGTACAGACTTACGGCAAGCCCCCACACACCGAGGACCACGGCAGGTCCCACAACGACCCGTCGCTGCCTGCGGGTGTACCGAAAGACCGTCTCACTCACACGCGGAGTATGACAGCGCCCGTACACACAGACGAAAGCGCAGCTCAGGCTGCGGGGACACTCGTATCCCACGTGTGACACACCTGCTCTGCCCCAGCCAGCCAGTCACTCCTCACTTGATCGTGTTACGAGCTCGTAGGTACGTGCATCGCGTGCCGAATGCTGGCGCCAAACTGCGCGCTGCCTTGCGCAGCATTTACGAGCACACGGGCTGACCTGGTGTGCAACATCTGCGCAAGACGATCTTGAGGACGGGACGAAAACACAGGCCAGAGAATTGGATGTGTATTACTTCGACGTGTAAGACGCCTCCGACCTGCAAAAATGCAAGCATGAGTGGAGTGTGTCGGTGCAGGTCAACAGTTCGTTGACCTGCACCGACACACGATCGGGTCTGCCGGATGAGGCCCTGCGCTCCACCTCATGTGCAATTCCCGTGCAACAGAATCGAACTCATCGTCAGCCCCTCTGCTTTCCGTCGAGGCACGCTCGGTGATTACAAAGAGTGAAATCTCATCACGTGCCACCGCGAGTCGCTGTTCGCTGCAGCATCGTGCACGGGTTCTCGACGGTCGCCCGGCTGGCACCGGCCGCGGACACCACGTCCTCCTGGATGTGTGGGGTCGAGGGAGACGGCGCAGGGTCTTGCATTGCTGCTGCACCACGCCTCACCAGACTGAGCAGCTCAAGCAGATTCTCACCCGCTGCCCCGCCCTCGGCCGCACCGCCAAACACGTCCCCGCCTTCGCCGAATTGATGAACGGCCGCCGGGACCACGAACTCGATCGATGGACAGAACGCGTGCAGGCTGACGACGTGCCCGCCCTGCACGGCTTCGTCACCGGCCTCGGCCAGGACCTCGACGCCGTCGTCCGCCTCAGCCTCCGCTACAGTTCCGGCTCCGTCGAAGGCCACAACAACAAGACCAAGATGATCAAGCGGCAGATGTCCGGCCGCGCCGACTTCGACCTGCTCTGCAAGCGTCCTCCTTGTGGCGTCAGGCCGTTCGTGATCGCGGTTGTGGTGCCCCTCCGTGGCTCCGGCACTGAAAGTGATCCAGAACCATCCCCGGGCGGGCAGGTCGGCCAGGGCGCCGGGTGCGCGCCACCGCGGCGGCCGACCGGGGAGGCGGTGCGAGCGAATCGTCCCGGCTGGACGCCGGCGACTGTCGGCTACGCCTCCTGCAACTCGGGTTCCCGCACTTCGGCCCAGACCACCAGCCCCACTCCTCCCTGGCGGCTGCTGCCCCAAGCCGAGGCGATGCCGGCTACGAGGGACAGCCCCCTGCCGGACTCCTCTTCGAAGCCCACAACGTCCTGGGCCTCCAGGCGTTCTTTCCCTGCGGAGCCCATATCGCCCACCATGACGGTGATCGCCGTACCGCTTTGCATCACTGCAACGTCCACGGCGGCAGATCGGGTGTGCGTCACGGCATTCGTGACCAGTTCGGAAACGATCAGCTCAACTGCGTCGACCGTGTCCGGGCCGAAGCCCCATCGCATGGCATATGTCGCCGCCAGCCCCCTGGCCAGACGTGGTGCGGTGGACACTCCGGCAAGGCTCCAGCGCTCGGAGCGTATCGGCCTCGGTGGTGCCAGCACGTCGCCTGAGACTGTCAGGGGGACGCGAGCAGCCATGCCCACACCGCATGCCGGGTCAGCCCAATCCGTCTCCCGTTGGATCTCTTCCACTATGACGATCACCTCACGCGGCTCAGAAGGGGCTCGCACAGACCTTGCGCCCAATGAAGTCCTTGTGCTGTCACCCTCCACCGGATCAGCCCCACTCGTCCGCCAACTGAAGGCCAATAAACCCACTAAAATGGACACATTCACGTAGGGGGTATACGGGGAAGAAGGCTCCTACGAGAGCCACGATCATCTTGGAGTGGGGACAGATGAAGCCGAGGAAACACAGCATCGGGGTGCTCGTGTTCGACGGCATGAAAATGCTGGATCTGTCCGGCCCGGCGGAAGTCTTCAGCGAAGCCAACCGGTTCGGCGCCGACTACCGGTTGACCATCGTCTCGGTCGGCGGAATCGCCGTGACCTCCTCGATCGGTGTCCAAGTCCCGGTCGATTCGGACGTCGACGATGCCCCCTCGATCGACACGCTGCTCGTGGTGGGGGGCGACAAGTTGCCCCAAGGAACTATCGATCCGGACCTCAGCGCGGCCGCGCGGTATCTGGCCTCCAAAGCCGGTCGGGTCGCCTCTATCTGCACGGGCGCGTTCATCCTGGGCGCGGCAGGTCTGCTCGACGGCAAGCGGGCGACGACACACTGGCAGCACACCGCGTTGCTGGCCCAGACCTGTCCGACCGCGCGGGTGGAACCCGACGCGATCTTCGTCAGGGACGGTACGACGTTCACCTCGGCCGGTGTCACTGCGGGCATCGACCTCGCGCTGGCCCTGGTCGAGGAGGAGCACGGAGCCGACCTCACCCGCAGTGTCGCCCGCTCACTCGTGGTGTACATGCAGCGCTCCGGCGGGCAGTCCCAGTTCTCCGCCTCGCTCCAGGGTCGGGCCCCGCGCACCCCGGTCCTGAGGCTGGTGCAGGACGCGGTCCAGGAGGACCCGACGGCCGATCACAGCCTGGAGGCACTCGCCGCGCGAGTCCGGGTCAGTCCCCGGCATCTGACCCGGATGTTCCGTGCGGAGCTGGACATCACACCGATGAAGTATGTGGAGCTGATCCGCTTCGACATGGCGAAGGCCCTGCTGGACTCCGGGCACAACGCCACGGAGGCGGCCATGCTGTCCGGCTTCTCCAGTTACGAGAGCCTGCGCCGCGCCTTCGCTCGTCACCTGGGCGTTTCACCAACCACGTACCAGCGCCGCTTCACCACCACGGGCGCCGAAGTCCTCGCCTCTGCCTCTGGCGCGTGACCGTTTGCGAGGTGTGGTCGGTCATCGAGTGGGGGGACCACGGCCTCCAGTGGGGCTTCGCCCCCTTGCACCAGGCCGAAGTCCGGCTCGTCTCCTCCCCCGGCACCGGCTCGTTCACCCGGTTTCCTGCGGGGCATCACGTGCACCCGGCGCATGTGTGAGGTGATCATCGAAGGATGCGCCGCCAGCCGCGGTCGGCTCAGGCAACGAGCCGCGCCTGTCCGGATCTGTGGGATGGACGTCCGTTCGCGCGGTGGGCAAAAGTCCGAACCACCCAAACACTGGAATCAGTCAAGTCGGTGCATGGCTCTGGATTCCTCGCGCCTGACGTGATCGCAGGAATGCTCATCAGTGTTCGTCGAGAGCATCCAGAACGACACTCCGGAAGCGGTGAGGTGATGCCGGTTGCCTGTCAGAGATCAGGCGGAACGACTGCGGGGGGCTTCCCTGCGCGTCACTGCGCAGCGAACTGCCGTGCTGCACGTACTGGAGCAGCACCCGCACTCCGACGCCGGATTCGTCGCCCGCGCCGTTCGAGAGGTGATCGGCGCAGCGTCGATCCAGGCCGTCTATAACGTATTGGACGTACTGATCGAGGCCGGGCTCGTACGCAAATTCCAGCCGGCCGGTTCACCCGGACTCTTCGAGCTGCGTGCCGACGCCAATCACCACCATGTCGTATGCCGGGCTTGCGGTGCCGTCGCTGATGTCGACTGCACCGTAGGGAGGCGGCCCTGTCTGACGCCGTCGGCGACTGACGGCTTCATCGTCGACGAAGCCGAAGTGGTCTTCTGGGGATTTTGTCGTTCGTGCACCAACTCCTCCGAACAGCGACGTGACTTGAATACGACGCCCATAACTCTTCAGGAGATAAAATGACTTTCGAAGAAAATATCAGCCCGCTGACCACCGCGGCGGGAGCGCCCGTCACCGACAACCAGAACAGTATGAGTGCCGGCGCCCGAGGCCCGCTGATGTTGCAGGGCCTGTGGCTCATCGAGAAGCTCGCCCACTTCGACCGCGAGGTCATCCCCGAGCGTCGTATGCACGCCAAGGGATCCGGCGCGTTCGGCACGTTCCGGGTCACGCACGACATCTCTCACTACACCAAGGCGGCGATCTTCGGCAAGGTCGGCAACGAATGTGAGATGGTCGCCCGGTTCTCTACCGTCGCGGGCGAGCGTGGTGCCGCCGACGCGGAGCGCGACATCCGCGGTTTCTCGGTGCGCTTCTACACCGAGGAAGGCAACTGGGACGTCGTCGGCAACAACACACCTGTCTTCTTCCACCGCGACCCGCTGAAGTTCCCGGACCTCAACCGCGCGGTCAAGCGGGACCCTCGCACCAATCTCCGCAATCCCGAGAACAACTGGGGATTCTGGACGAACCTGCCCGAGTCCCTGCACCAGGTCACCATCGTCATGAGTGACCGGGGGATTCCCAAGTCCTACCGGCACATGCACGGTTTCGGCTCGCACACCTTCAGTCTGATCAACGCCGCCGGTGAACGGAACTGGGTCAAGTTCCACTTCCGCACCCAGCAGGGTATCGAGAACCTGACGGACGAGGAGGCGGCGAACGTCATCGCCCACGACCGCGAGTCGCACGGGCGTGACCTCTACGAGTCGATCGAGCGCGGCGACTTCCCGAAGTGGACTCTTTACGTGCAGATCATGCCCGAGTCCGACGCGGGTACCTATCGATTCCACCCCTTCGACCTCACCAAGGTGTGGAGC
>NZ_JAGXJL010000122.1:0-7407 GCF_019091475.1 Streptomyces sp. GbtcB6
GCCTGCCCGCGCCCGGCCCTGCTCCTACCGGTCACCATGCCCGGGACCTGCCGTACCGTCGTTCCCGTCGTTCCCGCACCACCTCGTCGATCCGGGCCCGGATGTGCTCCATGTGCTCCAGGTCGGTCAGCTCACGCTGCTCCGCCAGCTCCTGGGGACTCAGGGCGCCGTATTCGCCGCCGCTGAGCATCGCGTGGTAGAAGACGGTCCAGCCGTCCCCCACCAGGTCCTCGGTGATCGGCTCGCCGTTGGTGACCGCGGTGAAGTTCTCCCGGCGCCGCTTCTGCCAGCCCGGCTCCAGGGAACGCGCCCACGCGTAGTCCGTCACCCTGTTGTCGCGGACGGCGACCGTGGAGGGGGTGCGCTGGAACACGTAGAGCTGCTGGGCCGATTCGGCGAGCGGGGCCACGATCTGGACCGCGGTGGCGCCGGTGCCGATGACGCCGACCCTCTTGTCACCGAGTCCGGTGAGGGGGCTGGAGCTGTCGCCGCCGGTGTAGTCGTAGTCCCATCGCGAGGTGTGGAACAGCTCGCCCTCGAAGCTGTCGATGCCTTCGATGGCCGGCAGCTTGAGCGAGGTGAACGAGCCGTGGGCCACCACCACGTACCGCGCCTGGAACTCGTCGCCGCGATCGGTGCGCACGCTCCATCTGGCGCTCTGCTCCTGCCACTTAAGCCCCGTCACCGAGGTGTGGAAGAGCGCGTGGTCGTAGAGCTTGAAGTGCCTGGCCAGCCGCTGGGCGTGGGCGAGGATCTCGGGGCCGTACGAGTAGCGGCGCCGGGGTATGTAGTCCAGTTCCTCCAGCATCGGCAGATAGACATACGACTCGACGTCGCACATCGCGCCCGGATACCGGTTCCAGTACCAGACGCCGCCGACGTCTCCGCCCTTCTCGACGATGCGGATGCGTTCGACTCCGGCCTTGCGCAGATGTGCCGCGGCGAGCAGACCGCCGAACCCTCCTCCCACCACCATCGCGTCGACCGTGTCGTGCAGCGGCTCGCGCGGCACGACATCGGTGAAGGGGTCCGCCACCAGTTTCTCGCGTCCTGAGAGGTCCAGGATCTCCCGGCGCGAGGGGTCCAGGCGCTTGTCCCGCTCGGCTCGGTACTTGGCGCGCGCCCGATCGAGATCCGTGGGCGCGGCCGAGGTGTGCGTCATCCCTGTTTCTCCGTCCTGACGCCTCCGACCAACGGGGCGATTTTAGAAGAACAGTTAAATGATGTGAAGGTATCTGACACCTGAATCAGCTAACTCAATGCTACAATTCATATGCTCAGCTGGGCAGTGCACGACGCTTGCGGGAGGATCGGCGCACATGACTGAGTTCGGCATGCCCTGGCCCGGTGCGGAGGTCGGCCCGGAGGCCGAGGCCGCGGGCGTCGCGGCCTTCTGCACCGGCGAGTTCGCGGACCACGACGCCTATGTCACGGTCGCCGGGATGGTCGCGTCGACCCGTAGGGCTCTGGTCGGCCCGGCGATCGCCTACGGGTTCTCGCGTACGCCGTTCGCCCATGCGACGGCGATCCGTGACCTGTGGAAGCAGGCACCCGGACGCATCTTCGCGGGCCTGGGCTCGGGGGCGTTCGCCATCAACCGCGACTGGTGCGGTGTGCCCGCGGACCGCCCCGTGGCTCGGATGTCCGAGCTGGTGACGGCCGTACGAGCGTGGCTGCACGCCGAGAACGGGCAACGCATCGGTTTCGAGGGCGAGTTCTACCGGATCGACGCGCGAGTGCAGGCTCCGGTGCTGGGCCGGATCGACGTGCCGATCCTGCTGGCCGGGTTCCAGCACAGGATGGCGACCGCCGCCGGCCGCACGGCCGACGGGATCATCGGCCACGGACTCTTCACGGACGACTGGTGGGACAGCGTGGTCCGGCCGGCCGTCGAGGCCGGCGCGCGCGAGAGCGGACACGACCGGCGGCCGCTGGAACACGGCTGGCTGCTGACCGCGATCGACGACGACGATCCCGAGCGTGCCGTCACCGACATGCGCCGGATGATCGCCTTCTACCTGACCGTACGCACCTACGACACGTTCGCCGCGCACCACGGCTGGACCTCCCAGGTCGAGAAGATCAGGGAGGCGTTCGCCGACGGGCGGTTCGACGACATGGCGCGGGCCGTGACGGACGACATGGTCGACGCCATCGCGTTGTGCGGGAGCACCGCCGACGCGGCGGCCCGCCTCCGCCGGCGCCGGGCGTCGATCGCCCGTGACGTCGCCTACTTCGCGCCGCCGTCGTTCATGGTCGGCGAGCGCCGCCGACAGGCCTACGCACGGTCGAGTCTGGCGCTGATGGACACACTCGACGCCGCCGAAGCCCCCTGAGAGGGGCGCCCCGCAGACATCGCGCATCCACGTCGGAAACCCCCGGCACGCTCATCCCACGACTCCCACGACAGAGGAGACCGGCCATGCCGCAAGCCCAGGACGTCGTCAACGAAGTGCTCGAACTGCTGGAACCGATGGTCGCTCCCGACGGCGGTTCCATCCGGCTCGCGGAGTTCGCTCCCGAGCAGTCCCGTCTGACGGTCGACTACTCCCGAGGCCACAACGACGCCTGCGCCACGTGCGTGCTCGACGGCGAGTCGCTCAAGGCGTTCATCGAGGAGGGACTCCAGACCCGCGGCATCGAACTGGCCGAGGTCACCGTGCGCGAGCCGGACCTGGCCGGCTGAGGCCGCTCCCTCAGCCGGCCACACGGCGGAGCGGGCGGCGAGTCCGGGGACTCGCCGCCCGCTCCGCGTTCGCGCGTCCGCCGCTACCAGCCGACGAGCCGGTCCAGTACCAGCGAAGTGGTGGAGAAGTAGTCGCCGTAGCCGCCGCGGAAGAACAGCAGCGGTGTCTTGGCCGACTCGGCGCGCAGGGCATGGACCCGCCCCACGGCCAGATAGTGGTCGCCGATCTCGACGACCTGCGCGAGCTCGCAGTCGATCCAGGCGACCACGCCGTCGAGCACGGGGTTCCCCAACGGCGAGGGCCGCCAGGGGACGCCGTCGAAGCGGTCGGCGCCCCTGGTCGCCATCGTCCGGCACAGGACCTCCTGGTCGGCCGCCAGTGCGTTGACGCAGTACCGGCCGGCCGCCCGGATCCTGGGGAACGTCCCGGAGGAGCGGTCCGCCAGGAAGGCCACCAGGGGCGGATCGAGGGAGACCGACGTGAACGATCCGACGATCATCCCCTCGGGCCGTCCTTCGGGCACTCCCGCCGTGATGGCCACCACGCTCGTGGGGAAGTTCCCCAGCACCTGGCGGAAGTGGCCCTTGTCGTGCGGGGAGTCCGGCAGGCCGGGGGCAGAGGCGTTTGTTCCGCTCTCACTCTGCATGTGCTCTCTCCTCCTCGCCCACGGCGCCGGAACTCAGATCAGCACCCGCAGCTGCGGAGGCAGTTCGAGACCCATCTGGGCCAGGGAGTTGGCGTGGTAGGCCGCACCCGGGACATGGATCATGTGGGCCAGGCCGACATGCGCGTCCCGCCAGTAGCGCTGCAACGGGTTGTCACGCCGGATGACGTTGCCCCCGGACCTGGCGAAGATCTCGTCGAGGGCCGACACCGCCCGCCAGGCGCAGCGCACCTGGTTGCGCCGGACCCTGGAGCGCTCCTCGACGGAGACCGGCTCTCCGGCCGCGACCTGCTCGTACACCCGGCTGATCCCGTCGATCAGCTGCACACGGGAGGCGGCGATCTCCGCGGCGGCCTCGCCCGCCGAGTAGAGCACGTACGGGTCGTCGCGCACCTGCACACCGGTCACCGCGACCCGGTCGCGCTGCTGGGCCAGGTGGACGTCGAGGGCTCCCTCGCAGGTGCCGATGACGGCCGAGGTGATCCCGAGCGGGAACATCGAGGTGAACGGCAGCCGGTAGAGGGGTTCGGTGACGCCGTTGCCCGCCGCCGCCTCCCCGGCCGACACCTCGTCCTGGTTGACGGTCCGGTAGGCGGGGATGAACGCGCCGTCGACGACGACGTCCTTGCTGCCGGTGCCGGACAGGCCGATGACGTCCCAGGTGTCGTCGACGATCTCGTACGACGACCTGGGCAGGATCACGTGCAGGACGCTCGGCGGCGAGGCCGGCCTGCCCTTGCCGTCCCCGACGAGCGCGCCGAGGAACACCCAGTCGCAGTGGTCGGTCCCCGACGAGAAGGGCCAGCGCCCGGAGAGGACGTAGCCGTCGTCCACCGGCTCGGCGATCCCGTTCGGCATGTAGGGGGAGGCGATCCAGGTGTCCTGGTTCTCGCCCCAGATCTCCTGGGCGACCCGCGGGTCCATCTGTGCGACTTCCCAGGGGTGGACTCCCACGACGCCGCACACCCAGCCGGCGGCACCGTCGTGCCGGGCCACGGCCATCACGGCTTCGGCGAAATCGCGGGGGTGGGCCGCGTAGCCGCCGAACTTGGTCGGCTGGAGCAGGCGCAGCACACCGGCGGAGCGCAGGAGACTCACGGTCTCGTCGCTCAGCTTGCCCAGCTTCTCGTTCTGGACGGCCAGTTCCGCCAGCTTGGGACCGTACTGCTCGACTCTCTCGACGACTTCATGCGCCATGCCCGGCACCTTCCACTTCCGATGTCTTCCGGGTGAGGAACTCCAGCACCACTCGCTCGAACTCGGTCTTGCGCTCCACCTGCACCCAGTGACCGCAACGGGCGAAGGTGTGCAGTTCGACCTCCGGCAGCCACCGGGTGGCGAAGTGCGCCTGGTCGTAGGGGAGCATGCGGTCGTCGCGCCCCCACAGCAGCAGGGTCGGGGTGGTGAAGGACGCCGCCTTGGTCCACAGGGGCGTGTACTTCTGCCGCAGGGCGGGATGGAACATCGACCCGATAATCTTCCGGGTCTTGTCGATGACGCCTTCCTCCAGGGCGTTGTGCATACGCTCGTCGATGAGTTCGTCGGTGATCCTGCTGTGGTCGCTGACCATGGTCCTGATCCAGGCGATCATGCGCTCCCGGATGGGTTCGTCCAGGAACTCGAAGAGCCGTACGAAACCCTCGCTCGGCTCGGCGCCGAACAGCCCCACGGAGAGTCCGCCCGATCCCATCAGAGCCAGCCGACGGACCCGTTCGGGGTGCAGAGCGGCGAGCTCCGCCGCGACCGCTCCGCCCATGGAATTGCCGACGAACACCGCCGACTCGATGCCCAGTTCGTCCATGAGGCCGGCGATCCGGCGCGCGGCGGCCACCGGATAGACCTCGGTGAGTTCCGGCAGGTCGCTGCCGCCGAACCCCGGGAGGTCGGGCGCGATCGTGCGGAAGTGCTCGGCGAAGACGGGCAGGTTGTAGCGGAAGTTCGACCAGGCACTGACGCCGGGGCCTGACCCGTGCAGCAGGAACAGCGGCTCGCCCTCACCGGCCTCGTGGTAGGCGAAGGTGAGTCCCTCCACGTCGTGGGTGACCCTGGTCGACTCGAAGGTGAGTGCGGTCATCGTCCGTCACCCCTCGCTTCTGCTCGTGCTCCAGCTCGGGACGTTTCCATTCCAATGCCTCCCAGTCCGGGTCGATGCGGCGACGGCCCGGAGTACGGCTCGATGTGGTGGTCCGGCCCGGGGTCTTGGACATCGACCGGGTCGGGAAGGCCGGCGTAGGGGACCTCAGGACTTCTGGGTCTGGAGTGTCAGTGCGATGTCGATGAGCATGTCCTCCTGCCCACCGACGAGTTGGCGGCGGCCCGCCTCGACGAGGATCTCCCGGGTGTCGACCCCGTACAGCCGGGCCGCGTTCTCGGCATGGCGCAGGAAACTGCCGTACACGCCGGCGTAGCCGATGGTGAGGGTCTCCCGGTCCACCCGGACGGGACGGTCCTGGAGCGGTCGTACGAGATCGTCGGCGGCGTCCTCCAGCGTGAACAGGTCGCAACCGGTCTTCCAGCCCTTGAGGTTGGCGACCGCCACGAACGGCTCGATGGGGTTGTTGCCCGCGGCCGCGCCCTGTCCGGCCAGCGAGGCGTCGACGCGGTAGGCGCCTTCCTCCACGGCGGCGAGGGAGTTGGCGACGCCGAGCGAGAGGTTCTCGTGGGCGTGGATGCCGATCTGGGTGTCCTCGTCGAGGACCTCGCGGTAGGCCCTGACCCGGTCGCGGACGTCCTCCGAGGTGAGCCGGCCGGCGGAGTCGGTGATGTAGACGCAGTGCGCGCCGTAGGACTCCATCAGCTTCGCCTGCCGGGCGAGTTCGGCCGGCGGGAGCATATGACTCATCATCAGGAACCCGGAGACGTCCATGCCGAGTGCGCGGGCCTCGGCGATGTGCTGGGCCGCCACGTCCGCCTCGGTGCAGTGGGTGGCGACCCGCACCGAGCGCACGCCGAGGTCGTAGGCCTTGCGGAGTTCGGTGATGGTGCCGACGCCGGGCAGCAGCAGGGTCGTGATGACCGCGCGGGGGGCGTTGGCGACGGCGGCCTCGATCCACTCCCAGTCGGTGTGGCTGCCGGGTCCGTAGTTGAGGCTGGCGCCGGCCAGGCCGTCGCCGTGGCTGACCTCGATCGCCGCCACTCCGGCGCGGTCGAGGGCGGCGACGATCCGGCCGACCTGCTCGGGCTCGATGCGGTGCCGGATGGCGTGCATGCCGTCGCGCAGGGTCACGTCCTGGACATAGATCTCGGTCATCGGACCACCAGCTCCGCCTGCTCGACGATCCGCTCGGCGACGCGCAGCGCGGCGGACGTCATGATGTCGAGGTTGCCCGCGTAGGCGGGCAGGTAGTGCGCGGCTCCCTCGACCTCCAGGAACACCGACACCTTGGTGTCGACCGGGCCGGCCGCCTCGGGCAGCAGGGTCGCGGCCTCGGCCCGCTCGATCGGGGTGAACTGCACGTCCTGCACCAGGCGGTAGCCCGGCACATAGGTGGCGACCTCGGCCACCATCTCCGCGACGGACCGGCGGATCTCGTCGTGGTCGGCCTGGCCGACCAGGCAGAACACCGTGTCCCGCATGATCAGCGGCGGCTCGGCCGGGTTGAGGATGATGATCGCCTTGCCGCGGCGGGCGCCGCCCACCGTCTCGATGGCGTGCGCGGTGGTCTCGGTGAACTCGTCGATGTTGGCCCGGGTGCCCGGACCCGCGGAACGCGAGGCGACGGACGCGACGATCTCCGCGTACGGCACCTCGGTCACCCGGGACACGGCGGCCACGATCGGGATGGTGGCCTGACCGCCGCACGTTACCATGTTGATGTTCGGGGCGTCGAGGTGTTCGCCGAGGTTGACCGGAGGGATCACGAAGGGGCCGAGCGCCGCCGGTGTCAGGTCCACCAGCCGCCGTCCGGACCCCTCCAGCGCCCGCGCGTTGGCGACATGGGCGGCGGCGCTGGTGGCGTCGAGCACGATACGCACCCGCTCGAACTCCGGCATGCGGAGCAGGCCCTCGACCCCCTCCGCCGTCGTCGCCACGCCGAGGCGGGCGGCGCGGGCCAG
>NZ_JAGXJL010000123.1:0-6802 GCF_019091475.1 Streptomyces sp. GbtcB6
GGTGGCGGGTGGATGGGCAGTTGGAGTTTGTGGGGCGTGCGGATGAGCAGGTGAAGATCCGTGGGTTCCGGGTCGAGCTGGGCGAGGTGGAGGCTGTCCTTGCTGCTCATTCGGGGGTTGAGCAGGCTGTGGTGGTGGCGCGCGACGGACGCCTGATTGGTTACGTCGTGGGTGCCGGTGATGTGGATGGCGGTGAGCTGCGGGCGTTTGCTGCCACGCGTCTGCCGGACTACATGGTGCCGTCGGCGGTGGTGGTGCTGGAGGCGTTGCCGCTGACGGTGAACGGCAAGGTGGACCGGGCCGTTCTGCCTGCTCCCGAGGCGGCGGTGGGTGGCGGTCGTGTGCCGTCGACTCCGACCGAGGAGGCGTTGTGTGGGTTGTTCGCGGAGGTGCTGGGGCTGGAGGCGGACGCGGTCGGTGTGGAGGGAAGCTTCTTCGAGCTGGGTGGTGATTCGCTGCTGGTGATGCGGTTGATCGCGCGCATTCGGTCGGTGTTTGAGGTGTCGGTGGGTGTGCGTGAGGTGTTTGCGGAGCCGACGGTGGTTGGGGTGGCGCGGTTGGTGGAGGGTGCTGGGGTGTCGGCGGGTGTGGTGTTGGCGCGTCGGGAGCGTCCGGAGCGGGTTCCGTTGTCGTTCGCGCAGCAGCGGATGTGGTTCTTGAACCGGATGGACGGCTCTGACACCGAGGGCGCTGCGGCTTACAACCTTCCCTTCGCGCTGCGGCTCTCCGGTCGTTTGGATGTGTCGGCGCTGGCTGCGGCGTTGGGTGATGTGGCGGATCGGCACGAGAGTCTGCGGACGGTGTTCCCGGATGTGGAGGGGGTGCCGTATCAGGAGATCCGGGAGGGTGCCGAAGGCCGTCCAGAGCTGCTTGTGGTGGAGGCCGGCGATGGCTGGCGTGCGTTCATGCAGGAGGAGGCCGGGCGGGGCTTCGACGTTCGGGTTGAGTTGCCGTGGCGGACGGTTCTGCTGAGGGTTTCGCAGGATGAGTCTGTCTTGTTGCTGGTGGCTCATCACATTGCGACGGATGCCTGGTCGATGGGTGTGCTGGCGAACGACCTCCAGGCTGCTTATGGTGCGCGGCTTTCCGGGCGGGTGCCTGGGTGGGAGCCGTTGCCGGTTCAGTACGCGGATTACGCGTTGTGGCAGCGGGAGGTGCTCGGGGAGCTGGACGATCCGGGCAGTGCGGTGGCGGGTGAGGTGGGGTTCTGGCGGCGGGCCTTGGAGGGGGCTCCGCAGGAGACGGTGCTGCCGTTTGACCGTCCGCGGCCTGCGGTGCCGTCGTTCCGGAGTGGTTCGGTTCCGGTGGGGGTGGATGCGGTGACGCATGCGCGGCTGGTGGAGCTGGCCGCCGGCGGTGGGGCGACGATGTTCATGGTGGTGCATGCCGCGCTGGCGGTGTTGCTCGCCCGGATGGGTGCGGGGGAGGACGTCTGTGTTGGTACGCCGGTGGCGGGTCGGTCGGATGCGCAGGTGGAGGGGCTGGCCGGGTTCTTCGTGAACACCCTCGTCCTGCGGTCCGACGTGGCGGGTGATCCGTCGTTCGTTGAGGTGCTGCGGCGGGTGCGCGAAGCCGACCTGGCCGCGTATGCGAATCAGGATGTGCCGTTCGAGCGGTTGGTGGATGAGCTGAATCCGGTGCGGTCGGCGGCGCGTAATCCGCTGTTCCAGGTGATGCTGGCGCTCCAGAACGTGCCCGAGGCGCAGTGGGAGCTGGAGGGGCTGTGGGTGGAACAGGTCCCGCCGGCGGAGGATCCCGCGGCCCGGTTCGATCTGTCGGTGGACCTCAGCGAGCGGTGGTCCGATAACGCCACCCCGGATGGGCTGCGTGGGGGGATTCTCTACTCCGCCGACCTGTTTGACGAGGGGACGGTTCGTCGGCTGGCGGAGTGGTTGGTGCGGGTGTTGGAGCAGGTGGCGGCCGATCCGGAGCTGCGGCTGAGTGCCGTCGAGGTTCTGGATGAGGCGGAGCGGGCTGTGGTCCTCGAACGGTGGAACGACACCGCGAGCGAGGTCAATGCCTCGACCGTGATGGAACTGTTCCGGCGGTGGACCGTTGAGACGCCGGAGGCGGCCGCCCTGCAGGCAGTCGAGGGCCGAACGCTGTCCTACGCGGAGGTGGATGCGCGCTCTGATGCGTTGGCGCGTGGGTTGGTGGCGTGTGGTGTGGGTCGGGAGTCGCGGGTGGGTCTGTGCCTGCCGCGTGGGGTCGAGATGGTCGTGGCGATGCTTGCGGTGTGGAAGGCCGGTGGGGCGTACGTGCCGCTGGATCCGGAGTACCCCACTGACCGGCTGGCGTACATGGTCGCCGACAGCGGCGCCGAGCTGGTGCTGGTCGTGGAGGAGACGGCGGACCGGCTGCCGGAGGGTGTTGGCGCCATCCGTCTCGATGAACTCAAGGGCACTTCGGGCGACTTGCCGGAGGTTGGCGCAGAGCAGCTGGCGTATGTGATCTATACGTCGGGTTCGACGGGGCGTCCGAAGGGTGTCGCTGTGGCGCACGCGTCGGTGGCTAACCTGGCCGCTGCCATGCGCCCTGTCCTGGGTGTCGAGCCGGGTGTGGTGGCGTTGCAGTTCGCGTCGTTCAGCTTCGATGCGTCTGTCCTGGACGTGGCGGTGACGCTGGCCGCCGGGGGCACGTTGGCGATCGCGTCGGCGGACGAGCGTCTCGACCCGGTGGCGCTGGCTGCCATGGTGGAGGCCAGTGGCGTTGAGGTGGCGAGTGTCGTCCCGTCGTTGCTGGGGGTGCTGGAGCCGGAGGACGTTTCCGGGATCGGGAACTGGGTGCTGGGTGCGGAGCGGCTGGAGGCCGGTCTGGCGGCGAAGTGGCGTGATGGGGCCCGGGTGTGGAACACCTACGGCCCCACCGAGGCCACGGTCATCACCACTGCGGTTCTCCTGGAGGAGGGCATTACGGGTGAGGACGTTGGGCCGGCGATCGGTCGCCCGCTTCCCAACGTCCGTACCTACGTGCTGGATGCGTATCTGCGGCCGGTTCCTGCAGGTGTGACGGGTGAGTTGTATGTCGCGGGGGATGGTCTGGCCCGCGGCTACGTCAACCGGCCGGACCTGACGGCGGAGCGGTTTGTGGCCTGCCCGTTCGGTGAGGGTGGGCGGATGTATCGCACCGGGGATCTGGTGCGGTGGCGGGTGGATGGGCAGTTGGAGTTTGTGGGGCGTGCGGATGAGCAGGTGAAGATCCGTGGGTTCCGGGTCGAGCTGGGTGAGGTCGAGGCCGTCCTTGCTGCTCATTCGGGGGTTGAGCAGGCTGTCGTGGTGGTGCGTGACGGCCGTGTGGTCGGTTATGTCACAGGTGCCGGTGACGTGGATGGCGGTGAGCTGCGGGCGTTTGCTGCTACGCGTTTGCCGGATTACATGGTGCCGTCGGTGGTCGTCGTCCTCGACGCCTTCCCGCTGACGGTCAATGGCAAGGTCGATCGTCGGGCTTTGCCTGTGCCTGATGTGGGTGTGGGTGGTTCGCGGGGGCCGGTGACGCGGACGGAGGAGGTTTTGTGCGGGTTGTTCGCCGAGTTGCTGGGCGTGGAGAGCGTTGGTGTGGAGGAGGGCTTCTTTGAGCTGGGTGGTGATTCGCTGCTGGTGATGCGGTTGATCGCGCGCATCCGGTCCGTCCTGGAGGTGTCCGTCGGTGTCCGTGAGGTGTTTGCGGAGCCGACGGTGGCCGGGGTGGCGAGGTTGGTGGAGGGTGCTGGGGTGTCGGCGGGTGTGGTGTTGGCGCGTCGGGAGCGTCCGGAGCGGGTGCCGTTGTCCTTTGCGCAGCAGCGGATGTGGTTCCTCAACCACATGGAGGAAGCGGACGTCGAGGGTGCCGTCTACAACCTGCCGCTGGTGTTGCGCCTGAGCGGGCAGTTGGATGTGGCGGCGCTGGCTGCGGCGTTGGGTGATGTGGCTGATCGGCACGAGAGTCTGCGCACGGTCTTCCCGGCCATCGAGGGTGTTCCCTACCAGCAGGTGTTGCAGGGAGCGGACAGCCGTCCGGAGCTGGTTGTGGTGGAGGCCGGCGATGGCTGGCGTGCGTTCATGCAGGAGGAGGTGGGGCGGGGGTTCGATCTGGCGGTTGAGTTGCCGTGGCGGACGGTTCTGCTGAGGGTTTCGCGGGATGAGTCTGTGTTGTTGTTGGTGGCTCATCACGTTGCGACGGATGCGTGGTCGATGGGTGTGCTGGCGAACGACGTCCAGGCTGCTTATGGTGCGCGGCTTTCTGGGCGGGTGCCTGGGTGGGAGCCGTTGCCGGTTCAGTACGCGGATTATGCGTTGTGGCAGCGGGAGGTGCTTGGGGAGCTGGATGACCCGGACAGTGGGGGAGCCGAGCAGGTTGGGTTCTGGCGGCAGGCGTTGGAGGGGGTGCCGCAGGAGACGGTGCTGCCGTTCGACCGTCCGCGGCCTGCGGTGCCGTCCTTCCGGAGTGGTTCGGTTCCGGTGGGCGTGGATGCGGTGACGCATGCGCGGTTGGTGGAGCTGGCCGCGCAGGGTGGGGCGACGATGTTCATGGTCGTGCACGCTGCGCTGGCGGTGCTGCTCGCCCGGATGGGCGCCGGGGAAGACGTCTGTGTTGGTACGCCGGTCGTCGGCCGGTCGGATGCGCAACTGGAGGAACTGGCCGGGTTCTTCGTCAACACCCTGGTCCTGCGCTCCGACGCCTCCGGCGACCCCTCCTTCCGCGAGGTGCTGCGGCGGGTGCGTGAAGCCGACCTGGCCGCGTACGCGAACCAGGACGTGCCGTTCGAGCGGTTGGTGGATGAGCTGAATCCGGTGCGGTCGGCGGCGCGTAATCCGCTGTTCCAGGTCATGCTGGCGCTCCAGAACGTGCCGGAGGCGCGCTGGGAGCTGGAGGGACTGGAGGTCGAACAGATCTCACCAGAGGTAGCGCCTGCCCGGTTTGATCTGTCGGTGGGGCTCGACGAGCGGTGGTCCGACAGCGGTACCCCGGCGGGTCTGGGCGGCGGGATTCTGTTCGCGGCGGACCTGTTCGATGAGGAGACCGTCCGTCGGTTGGCGGTGCGGTTGGTACGGGTGCTGGAGCAAGTCGCGGCTGACCCACAGGTGCGACTGGGCGATCTCGATCTGCTTGAGGAATCCGAGCGGTTGGAGGTCGTTGAGGACTGGAATGCGACGGACCTGGACGTGGGTGCGTCGTCGGTGGTGGAGCGGTTCGGGCGGTGGGTGGCTGAGTCTCCGGGTGCGGTGGCGTTGTGGTCGGGGGGTCGGTCGCTGTCGTATGCGGAGGTGGATGCGCGTTCGGATGTGTGGGCGCGTGGGTTGGTGGGGCGTGGTGTGGGTCGGGAGTCGCGGGTGGGTCTGTGCCTGCCGCGTGGGGTCGAGATGGTGGTGGCGATCCTGGCGGTGTGGAAGGCCGGTGGGGCGTATGTGCCGCTGGACCCGGAGTACCCCACTGACCGGCTGGCGTACATGGTCGCCGACAGCGGCGCCGAGCTGGTGCTGGTCTCGGACGAGACCGCCGGCCGGCTGCCGGAGGATGTCGCTGCTGTCCGTCTCGATGAACTGGACGGCGCCTCGGGTGAGTTGCCGGACATCGCTCCCGGGCAGCTGGCCTATGTCATCTACACGTCGGGTTCGACGGGTCGTCCGAAGGGTGTGGCGGTCGGGCATGGTTCGGTGGCGAACTTGGCCGCCGCCATGCGTCCGGTGCTGGGTGTCGAGCCGGGTGTGACGGCGTTGCAGTTCGCGTCGTTCAGTTTCGATGCGTCAGTGCTGGATGTGGCGGTGACGTTGGCCGCGGGTGGCACGTTGGCGATCGCGTCGGCGGACGAGCGGCTGGATCCCTCAGCGCTGGCCGGAATGCTGGAAGCTTCCGGTGTCGAGGTCGCCAGTGTGGTGCCGTCGCTGCTGGGGGTGCTGGAGCCGCGCAACGGCGGTGGTGTCGGGAACTGGGTGCTGGGTGCGGAGCGGCTGGAGGCCGGTCTGGCGGCGAAGTGGCGTGCGGGTGCCCGGGTGTGGAACACCTACGGCCCCACCGAAGCCACCGTCATCACCACCGCGGTTCTCCTGGAGGAGGGCATCACCGGTGAGGACGTTGCGCCGGCGATCGGCCGCCCGCTTCCCAACGTCCGTACCTACGTGCTGGATGCGTATCTACGGCCGGTCCCTGCAGGTGTGACGGGTGAGCTGTATGTCGCGGGGGATGGTCTGGCCCGCGGGTATGTCAACCGGCCGGACCTGACGGCCGAACGGTTTGTGGCCTGCCCGTTCGGTGAGGGTGGGCGGATGTATCGCACCGGGGATCTGGTGCGGTGGCTGCCGGATGGGCAGTTGGAGTTCGTGGGGCGTGCGGATGAGCAGGTGAAGATCCGTGGGTTCCGTGTCGAACTCGGCGAGGTCGAAGCCGTCCTTGCTGCTCACCCGCAGGTTGAGCAGGCGGTGGCGTTGGTACGGGAGGGCCGTCTGTTCGGCTATGCCGTGGGTGATGTGGACGGCGATGAACTGCGGGCGTTTGCTGCCACGCGTCTGCCGGACTACATGGTGCCGTCGGTGGTCCTTGTCCTGGACGCGTTGCCCCTCACTGCCAACGGCAAGGTCAATCGCGATGCTCTGCCAGTCCCGGATCTCGTGGTGGGTGGCGGTCGTGTGCCGTCGACTCCGACCGAGGAGGCGTTGTGTGGGTTGTTCGCCGAGGTTCTGGACCTGGAACCGGGCCAGGTCGGCGTGGAGCGGAGCTTCTTCGAGCTGGGTGGTGATTCGCTGCTGGTCATGCGGTTGATCGCGCGCATCCGGTCCGTCCTGGAGGTGTCCGTCGGTGTCCGCGAGGTGTTCGCGGAGCCGACGGT
>NZ_JAGXJL010000124.1:0-4265 GCF_019091475.1 Streptomyces sp. GbtcB6
TCGGGGAGATGCCGGTCGCGCAGCTGACGCCGGTGAGCGTGGAGCCGCGGTGTTCGCGTGCGGCCCGCAGCCGGGGGCCCATCGCCGCCAGCGTGTCGGCCACGTCGTCGCCTGTCACCCGCTCTGCCCCTTCCGGAAGTGCCGCCCCACCATCCTGTCCTGCAAGTTTGCCAGATTGGCAAGGGTAATCGCGGTGGACGGTCGCTGCGCCGCATGATCGATGCGTACCTGCGTCCACCCGCGAACCGAGGAGAAGCCCCATGCAGCCCGAACCGTCCGCCGCACTCCGCCACCGCACCGTCGAGGCCCCGGCCGGGCGCCTTCACCTGGTCGAGCAGGGCACCGGCCCGCTGGTCCTGCTCGTGCACGGCTTCCCCGAGTCCTGGTACTCCTGGCGCCGCCAGCTCCCGGCCCTCGCCGCGGCCGGCTACCGGGCGGTGGCGATCGACGTGCGCGGCTACGGCCGCTCCTCCAAGCCTGCGGAGACCGACGCCTACCGGATGCTGGACCTGGTGGAGGACAACGTCGCCCTCGTGCACGCCCTCGGCGAGGAGAACGCGGTGGTCGTCGGCCACGACTGGGGCTCCAACATCGCCGCCACCTCCGCCCTGCTCCACCCCGAGGTCTTCCGGGCCGTCGCCCTGCTGAGCGTCCCGTACGCGCCACCCGGCGGCCCCCGCCCCACCGACATCTTCGGCCAGATCGGCGGCCCCGAGCAGGAGTTCTACGTCTCCTACTTCCAGGAGCCCGGCCGCGCCGAGACGGAGATCGAGCCTGACGTCCGGGGCTGGCTCGCGGGCTTCTACGCCGCCCTGTCCGCCGACACCATGCCCGCCCAGGGCGAGCCCGACCCGCACTTCGTCGCCCACGGCGGCCAGCTGCGTGACCGTTTTCCCGCCGGCATCCTCCCGGCCTGGCTGGCCGAGGACGACCTCGACGTTTACGCCGGAGAGTTCGAGCGCACGGGTCTGACGGGCGCCCTCAACCGCTACCGCAACGTGGACCGCGATTGGGAGGACCTCGCCCCCCACCGCGGAGCCCCGATCAAGCAGCCGTCCCTGTTCATCGGCGGCGCCCTGGACGCCTCCACCACCTGGATGTCCGACGCCATCGACGCCTTCCCCACCACCCTCCCCGGCCTGACCGCCTCCCACCTCGTAGAGGGCTGCGGCCACTGGATCCAGCAGGAACGCCCCGAGGAGATCAACCGTCTGCTGACCGGCTGGCTCAACACCCTCACGGGTTGAACCGCCAGGCGCGGCCGGGGCTTCTGTACACGGAACAGTTCGGCCCGCGTACCCGAGCGCAGCGGCTACGGCCGGGTGCTGCGTGATTCTCACAAATGACCCAGTTGCGAGAGTTCTGCGAACACACCGGTGCTCCTCACGAATCCGCAGGTGACCGTTCACAGAACCCCTCTCAAAACCAGCATGTTGTGCGAGACAGTTCTGACAGACTGCGCGGGTGGACCTGACGCCCAATCAAGCAGCAAACGCGGTAGAACGAAACGACTGTCCGAAGTGTGAAGCCCCGGCGGGCAGCGCCTGCCGCACTCGGAGCGGGAAATGCGTAACGAAGTACCACACCGCCCGCTTCATCCTCGTCCCCGCGCTCCGCGAGGAACTGGAGGTGACCGTCCCCGAGGACCGCGGCCCGGGGCGGCCGTGGAAGGCGGGCCCGCCCGTCGAAGCTCCGCCGGCCGCCGCGACGGCCAAGCCGATCCGGATCGGGTACGCCCGCTGTTCGACCGCCCAGCAGGAACTCGCCTCCCAACTCGCCGCACTCGAACCGGTCTGCAAGCGGATCTTCTCCGAGAAGATCTCCACCCGGATCAAGACGCGGCCGGAGCTGGAGAAGGCGTTGAAGCTCGCGTACGACATCAAGGAGGCCGCCCCCGACCAGGAGGTCATCCTCACCGTCCACGAGCTCAAGCGCCTGGCCCGCAACGCCGCCGAGCTGATGACCCTGTCCAACCAGCTCCAGGCCGCCGGCGTCCAGCTCGAACTCCTCACAGGCCCGCTCAGCGGCATCTACGACCCCAACGGCATGGGCGCCATGTTCTTCGCCGTGCTCGCCGTCGCCGCCCAGCTCGACCGCAACTACATCCGGGAGAAGACCCTGGAGGGGCAGCACGCCGCCGCGACCAAGGGCAACCACGGCGGACGGCCGAAGGTCATCGACGACGACATGCTGCTGTTCGCCCGCGCGCTCAAGGACAAGGGCGTGCCCGTCCCCGAGATCGCGGGGAAGCTGACGATCAAGACCGGGAAGAACGCCGGACAGCACCCCTCCGTCGCCTCCGTCTACCGCGCGCTCGCGGACGCCGAGGAGACCGGCCAACCGGCCGGGCCGGACATCATCGCCCCGCGCCGGCCGACCCGGGGGGACCTCGCCGGCCCCGGCAGCGGCACCGACCCCGAGCTGATGGAACGGCTCGGCCGGGCCTCCAACGACGCCTGGTCGATGTCCCTTCGGAGCTGACCCGCATCATCGCTTCTCCACCGGTGCACAGCACGAGATGCAGGTCGGACGTTCCAGGCAGCAGGAAGTCCTCGACTTGGCGTACATGCACAAAACTCTGCACCAGCAGCGATCGCCAACCCGCGTCGCTCCAACTGCAGTAGCCACGTTGTACGTACTGATCTTCATCGATGTCGGCATACGGTGCCAGATCGAACGCGAGGGACGCGAACACGTGAATTCCTCTTGGTGTCGTCGCAGGACGGTCACTGATGTCGACAGCGCGGTGTCGCCGTAGAGCAGTCGGCGGTCCTGACGGGGCATCGCGATCTGCCCCGGGGACACGATCAGAACGGTCGTTCACCCAGGGCCTGTCTTTCGGATCAGGCCGGCTCGGGCCGACGGCACCTCACGCCGGCCTCGGTGATCGCGGCAGCAGGACGCGCTCGACATGCACGGTCCGTCCGCCGCCTGGCGAGTGGCGGGCGGACCGCCGCCGGTCGGGACTGAGAGCGTCGGCGCAGCAAGGCCGGTACGGCCGTTCTCCACCTCTAGGGCCCGGACGGGACGGCGGAGGGCACGGGGTGCGGGACGGTGGGGCTGGGGGCGAGGGTGGGGGCGAGGGTGGGGCTGGAATGTCGTGCGGGTGGTGCCGGGCGGGGGTGGTCCGGGGTGTTGGAGGACAGCAGGAGGACGGCGGCGGCTGCGGCCGCCGCGGTGGCGGCGACGGCGACGGACAGCACCCGTCGAATCCGGCGTGTGCCCCAGGTGCTTCCGGTGGGCGGGCGGGCCGGTGACAGGTCGTGGGCGCTGATGAGCTGCCCGCGTGCTTCGAGCGCAGCGCGCAGCCGTTCCTCGAGCGGCGCCTGATTACTCATCGGTCCACCTCCAAAAGTTTTTCCAGAGTGGCGAGCGCGCGGCTCGCGGTCGACTTGACGGTGCCACGGGACACGCCGAGGGTCTCTGCTATCTGCGCCTCGGTCAGGTCGGACCAGTAACGCAGGACGAGTACCTCGCGCTGGCGTTCGGTGAGCTGCGCGAGCGCGTCGAAGACCTGCCGGTGCTCCTCGGCGAGCAGCAGCAGTTCGTCGACCGGCGCCCCCGGGCCCTGGTACGGCGGGGTGTACGCGCGCGCGGTGCGCCGCCGACGCAGCACCGAGCGGGCGGCGTTGACCACCGCGGTGTGGAGGTAGGCATGCGCGTCCTGGAGGTCGTCCAGCCGTTCGCCGTGCCGACGGCAGACGGCGGCGAAGGCATCCTGGACGACGTCCTCGGCGGTGTGCAGGTCGTCCACCAGGAAGGCCGCCAGCCGGACCATGTCGAGCCGCCGGGTCCGGTACAGATCGGCGAGTGTGGGGGAATCTTCCTCGCCGTCCCGGTCGGCCACCGAGCGCAGGTGCCGGAATCGTCGGCCGGGGTGCGGCGCGCCCGGCGCCGGAGTGGAGGGGGTGGTCCGGGCGCGGCGCAGTAGCCGGGCCCACCAGGGCGGGGCAAGGGTGAGCTGCATCGTCCTCGTTCAGATCAGGGGTACGGCGGGGCCGGCTCCGGTCCGGCCCCGCCACGCCTATGGTCGGCGGCTCAGCGGCTGGTGTTGCCCGGGTAGGGCTTGCCGTTCGCGTCACCCGGGACCGGAGTCGCGTCGGTGTCGGTGGACGTCTGCTTGCCCGGGGTGGAGGGCACGGCAGACGGGTAGGGCTTGCCGTTCGCGTCACCCGGGACCGGAGTCGGGTCGGTGTCGGTGGACGTCTGCTTGCCCGGGGTGGAGGGCACGGCAGACGGGTAGGGCTTGCCGTTCGCGTCACCCG
>NZ_JAGXJL010000124.1:4365-6179 GCF_019091475.1 Streptomyces sp. GbtcB6
GGACCGGAGTCGGGTCGGTGTCGGTGGACGTCTGCTTGCCCGGGGTGGAGGGCACGGGCTTCGGATCGGCCGTGGCCGACGTGCCCGGGTGCGCGTGGCCGGAGCTGGCCGCCTGAGCGGCGATGCTGCCGCCCACCACCAGGGCGAGACCGGCAGCCGACCCCAGCACCCAGGTGCGCAGGGAACGGTTCGACTTCTTGGTGCGGATGTGCCGCATAGGAAACGACTCCAAAGAGTAGAGACAACGCTGAAGGTCGGGCAGCGCCGGGGCTGAAAATCCCGTCCCGGAAACCGCCTTTCACCCCACCAGACGTGCGGCCCCACCCGGGGTTGTCGCGATCCGCGAAAAAAATCTGCAGCCTTCGTGGGTCCAGCCGGTGAACGTCCACGCGTGGACGGCGGTGATGCCCTGGGCGGGGCCGCCCGCGCTCCGCGCAACCACTTCACCGACACCTGCGGCGCCCTCGCCCCGCTCGGCTACCCAGCCCTCCACCACCTCGCCGGTCCGCTGCGCAAGGCCGCCACCGACGTCGGCGATACCGATCTGATGCATCTGTGGCCGCGCACCGGCTACCGCCCGGCCCTCGGACATGGTCATGGTGACGATCTTCAGCCTCACCCGCTGCGCCGAACTGGCCCCAGTCGGACACAGCTATCGCGAACAGGCCGCGCCCTGGATGACCACCACTCCTGCCGGCATGCCGCCGTGATGTGGTTCGAGCCCGGCGCCGGCCCCGATGACGGCCGCCGCTTCTATGCCTGCGATGGTCACGCGGGCAGTTCGCCCGGAGCGTGGTCATGGCGTCGGCCGCAGGCGGAAAGGTCGTCTGAGAGAGGCTCTCCCTGCTCCCTCCAGCCAGCACAGTTCGCGCGCTGCCGACAGCACATGCGTGGAGTCCGTCCGGGCCCGGCCCGCGCTCTTGAGTAGCCGCTTGTCACGGGCCGCGACCAGGACGCCGTCCAGCACCCGCCGCCCGGCGTCCGCCCCAGCCAGCCGGTCACGGAACTCCGACAGCACCGAGAAGTCGAAGCCCGGATCGTCCAGTTCCAGCCCAAGCGCGTACTTGAAGTCGATCCTGGCCCGCACTGCTTCAGCGGCCTGCCGGTCGGTCAGCCCCTCCACGAACTGCAACACCGACACCAGCGCCAGCCCGCCCGGTGACCAGGCCGGCCTGCCCCGCGCCGGGAACAGGTCCGCGAACCCCTCATCTTTGAACAACGAGCCCAACTCGTCCCGCACCCGGATCGCCAGGCTCCCCTTCGGGAACGCGGCCCGAGTCACCCGCACCGTCTCCGCCGGGATCTCCCCAGACCCCTTGAGCCTCCGCCAACTTGAAGACGCAGGTCAAAAGGCTGGCGTGACGGTCGCCCCAGGTTCTCACGCTGGTCGGAGGCGGCAGTCTCCGGACCGCCGGTGTCAGGACCAGGCGATCTCGCCATGGCGGTCGATGAAGCGTCCGGTGCCGGCACCGGGCCCCTCGGTGGCGAGGGCGACGATCGCGTCCGTGCCCTCGGTGACGGTCTGGGAGCCGCTGTGACCGTTTATGTCGGTCGCGGTGTAGCCGGGGTCGGCGGCGTTGACACGGATGCCCTTGAGCCCTTTGGCGTACTGCGTGGTCAACATCGTCAGCGCCGCCTTCGAGGAGGCGTACAGCGGCACGACGACGAGCGACTCGGACCGGCCGGGGTCGTGGGTGAAGGCGAGGGAGCCCATGCCGCTGCTGACGTTGATGATCACGGGGTCGTCCGAACGGCGCAGCAGCGGCAGGAACGCGGTGGTGGTGCGGACCACGCCGATGACGTTGACGTCGAGG
>NZ_JAGXJL010000125.1:0-6013 GCF_019091475.1 Streptomyces sp. GbtcB6
GGCCGTCGAAACGGAGCGCGACGAGGGATATCCCGAACGCACCGTGTACCGCCTGACCGACACGGGCCGCGAGACCTCCCGCCAGTGGCTCGCCGAGATCATCTCGACCCCCCGCAACGAGTACCCCGAGTTCCCCGCCGGCCTGTCCTTCCTGCTCCTGCTGCCGCCCGAGGACGCCGCAGAGCTGCTGGAGCAGCGCGAAGGTCGGCTCGCGCAGCGCGTGGCCGAACTCGACGCACAGCTCGCCACGGAACTCGGGGGCTACGGCGTCCCGCGCGTCGCGCTCATCGAAAGCGAGTACCTGCGCGCCATCACCCACGCTGAACTGCAGTGGGTCGCCGCCGTTATCGCCGCCCTGCGCGACGGCTCCTTCGCCTGGGACTGGGCCGAACTCGAAGCCGCTGCCGCCTCGCGCACCGAACAGACCCCCGATGAACAGCCCCCGGCCGACCACGGCGCAGTGCCGTAGGCGCCCTACACCACGGAGCCTTGGAATCGCAGGCCGGTCTAGCGTCGCGGACATCTCCTTGACTCGATTGAGGCAGAAGTACGGTCCGTAATACCAACCACACGCAGGCTCGGACGCGGGACGGCGGTTAGGGGAGCAATAGTCAAGACCTGTGGATGGGACCTTGATCGGCCAAAGAGGCCGCCCGCGGGCGCTTGGGGTCGTAGCATCCGTTCGTGGACTGGAGCGCCTGGCACGACCAGTATGACGTTGCCGACTCATCAATGGCACGTCGCCTGCAGACGGTTCAAGGACGGATCCTTGCGGCCCTGTCGGAGGCCCCGGCTGGTGAGGTGAAGGTGGTCAGCCTCTGCGCCGGGGACGGCCGTGATCTGCTGGAGGTTCTGGCCGCTCACCCGCGCCGCGACGATGTGCGGGCCAGGCTCGTCGAGTTGGACCCGCGGAGCACCGCCGTCGCTCGGGAGAGAGCCGACCGGGCAGACCTGCGGCAGGTTGAGATCGTGACCGGCGACGCCTCCCTGATCGACCACTACAAGGACATGGTCCCGGCCGATCTGGTTCTCGTCTGTGGCGTCTTCGGCAACATCACCGACCCGGACATCGAGCGCACCATCGCAGCCTGCAAACAGCTGTGCACGACTGACGGCACCGTCATCTGGACACGTCACCGCCGTGTCCCCGACCGGGTCCCACGGATCTGCGATTGGTTCGAGACGCAGGGGTTCGAACTGCGGTGGCTGTCAGCCGTGGAAGCTGGATTCGGGGTCGGCGTGCACCGATTCGCCGGCACCCCTCAACCACTGCGCCACGGCATGCGGCTGTTCGAGTTCGTGGGTTCAGACGTGCTCCGTCAAGCGGAGGCGGCCGAGGCCCCCGAGGCGCCGACACCCCGCCGGCCGGACTGAAAACGAGGCGATTAGGCAGCGTCGGCCTGCGTTCGCTCGATCAGGAGGCCGTTCTCGAACTTGGCCCCGGAGCGGACCAGAGCGACGAGGGAGGCTCTGGTGATCGCGCGCCAGCGGGCCTGGGCGGACTCGAAGAGCTTGAACACCATCGCCAGGGCGGCTGCCGGGCTGCCAGCGCCGCGGGTGACCTTAGTGCGGAGCTTGACCGTGGAGAACGTCGACTCGATGGGGTTCGTGGTCCGCAGGTGGACCCAGTGCTCCGTTGGGAAGTCGTAGAACGCCAGCAGCTCGTCCAGGTCGTCGGTGATCTTCGCGACGGCCTTGGGCCACTTCGTGCCGTAGGTGCGGGCGAACGCGTCGATAGCCCTCTCGGCATGCGCGCGGTCCTCGGCGTTGTGGATCTCCCGCATCGCCTTTGTCGCGCCAGGCTGTGCGGACTTCGGCAGGCAGTTCGTGATGTTCCGAGCGCAATGAAGCCGTAAAGAATCAAGGTGCTGCTTTACAGGTGTGGGATCGTTGTCAGGGTATGGCGGTTCCGGAGGAGATCTGTTCCCAACTCCAGTGCAGGTTCTCGGTGTTGTTGCCGCATCTGAACGAGCGGCAGCGGCGGCTGGCCTTGGCCACCGAGGCCCGACTGATCGGGCATGGCGGGATACGGGCAGTAGCGCGGATCGCGCAGGTCAGCGAGACGACCGTGCGTCGTGGCGTTTCGGAGCTGGAAGCGGGGGCCGGGCCCCTGCCGGACGGCCGAGTGCGTGCACCGGGCGGAGGCCGCAAGCGGGCTGAAGCCAACGATCCCGCCCTGCTCCAAGCCTTGTTGGGCCTGGTCGAGCCGGACGAGCGGGGAGATCCTCAGTCTCCGCTGCGGTGGACGACGAAGTCGCTGCGCAACCTGGCCGAGGAGCTGACCCGGCAGGGGCACCCGGTGTCCGCGCCGACGGTGGGTCGGCTGCTCAAGCAGGAGGGCTTCAGCCTGCAGGCGAACGTCAAGACCCTCGAGGGTGCCCAGCATCCCGACCGGGATGCCCAGTTCCGCTACATCAACGAACAGGTCAAGCAGCACCAGGCCGACGGTGAGCCGGTGATCAGCGTGGACACGAAGAAGCGGGAGCAGATCGGACGGCTGCCCATGGCCGGCCGCGAGTGGCGGCCCAGGGGCGAACCGGTCGAGGTGGAGGACCATCACTTCTTCTTCAGCGGCCCGGACGTTCAGCAGGCGATCCCGTACGGGATCTACGACATCGCCCGCAACACCGGCTGGGTCAACGTCGGTGTCGACCACGACACGTCGGTCTTCGCGGTCGAGTCCATCCGCCGCTGGTGGCGCTGTCGCGGCAGCCTCGACTACCCGAAGGCGGCACGGCTGCTGATCACCTCGGACGCGGGCGGCTCCAACGGTTACCGCTATCGGGTCTGGAAGAGCGAACTGGCTGCTCTGGCCGCCGAAACCGGACTGGCGATCACGTTGTGTCACTTTCCTCCGGGCACAAGTAAATGGAACAAAATCGAGCACCGGCTGTTCTCCCACATCACCCACAACTGGCGCGACAGGCCGCTGACCAGCCATGACGTCGTCATTGAGACGATCGCCGCCACCCGCACCCGGGCCGGTCTGCGCGTTGAGGCCCACCTTGATCCCGGCGACTACCCCACGGGCATCGCGATCAGTAAGGATCGCTTCGCCGCGCTGCCGCTGGTCCGGCACGAGGTCCACGGCCAGTGGAACTACACCCTGCTGCCCGAACCATCTGCGCCGCAGGCCCTGCCCGCCAGCGAGGCGCACGGCGTCTCCGGCCGGCGCCGCGAGCTTCTGGCCCGCCTGGCGGACCCCCGCCTGACCGGGCTGAGTAGTACGGAACTCGCGGGTCTACGCGCCGAGTTGGCTCCGCTGCAGGCCGCTCGGTCCCAGGAACGCTACAGCGAGCAGCGCGGCGGACGAGCCCGGCGCGCCACCGGCAATCAGCGGGCCAAGCCGCTGTTCGACGACGCCGCCCGGGTTCTGCTTACTCTCCTCTACCAGCGACAGGTCTGCTCGATGAAGCTGCTGGCCGACATGCTGGAGGTCACCCCTGAATGCGTCGGCCACCTTGTCGCCGAGACACGACGTGTCCTGGAGGACCACGGTCACCAGCCCGGATACGCTCCCAGCCGGTTCACCAGGGCGGACGCGTTGATGGCCTTCCTCGACACCGACCAGACCCCGCCGCGCACCCGGATCATGGAGAGCTTGTCCCATCCGCGGCTTACCGGCATGTCCCGCGCGGAGCTGGATGAACTCACCCGCCGGCTTGCCCCACGCCAGATCGCCCAGGTTGAGCGGGCCTCCTACCAGCGCCGGGGCGCTGAGCGCCAGCCGGGCAGCCGCGGCGGCGTCTTCCCCCAGAAGCTCAGCGACCGAGAACGCGTCGTGGTCGCGATCCTCTACCTGCGGAAACTGTGCACCCTGGACGTCCTTGCCGACGCGCTGGGGGACGTGAGCAGGTCCTCGATCGGGAACGTCGTCCGCGAGATCCGGCCCCTGCTTGCGGAAGGCGGACTTCTCCCGCCCCCGGCCGCCACCCGCTACCGCACCGCCCCCGATCTCCTCGCGGCCGCGGACGAGTAAACCGACACACCGACACATTGATTCTTTACGGCTTCAATGCGTCTAGAGATCTTTAATGGTTGGGGTTACGGGGGTCGTGACGGTTGTCGTGGGCCGCGCTATGCCGGAGAGATGAGGTATCCCGATGGCGGTGGGCTGACGGCCGAGGAGCGGGATCGGCGTGAGCAGGTCCGGCTCGCGGCGGCTGACTTGATCGAGGCCGGGGCCAGTAACGGGGAGGTGGCTCGGCGGTTCAGGGTGACCAGGATGTCGGCGAACCGTTGGCGTCGGGCCTTGGCCACGGGCGGCCGCCAGGCGCTGGTCTCCAAGGGGCCCGGTGGCGCCAGATGCAAGCTCGATACCGACCAGCTACGCGTGCTGGAGGCGGTGTTGGAGGTCGGTCCGGCCGCGTCGGGCTGGAGTGACCAGTGCTGGACGCTGGTCCGCATCGGCGAGATCGTGCGGCGCCGGTTCGGGGCCGAGTACACCCTGGCCGGGCTGGATCTGCTGCTGCACCGCATTGGCTGGAGCGTGCAGGTCCCGGCCCGCAAGGCCACCGAGCGGGACGAGGCGAAGATCGCCGCCTGGAAGGACGAGCGGTGGCCCGTCATAAAAAGAAGGCGGCGGACTTGGGCGCCGGGCTCTGCTTCGAGGACGAGGCAGGTCAGGGCCTGAGGCCGCCCAAAGGCCGCACCTGGGGCCGCCGAGGCCGCACCCCGCTCGTGAAGGTCACCGCCGCGGGCACCAAACGGGTCTCGATGGCGGCGTTGATCTGCACCAAGGCCGGCCACCGGCCACGGCTGATCTATCGCATCCACCTCGACCGCGGCCCCGCCAAAGACCGACGCAAGGGCTTCGCCGAGACCGACTACGCCCACCTGCTTGATGCCGCTCACCAGCAGCTCGGCGGCCCGGTCGTGCTGGTCTGGGACAATTTGAACACGCACGTCAGCCGCACCATGCGGCGGCTGATCGACGCCCGATTATGGCTGACCGTCTACCAGTTGCCGCCATACGCTCCGGAGTTCAACCCGGTCGAGGGCGTGTGGTCGCACCTGAAACGGTCGCTGGCCAACCTCACCAAACACAGCCTCGACGAGCTCACCGTACTGGTGAAAACCCGGCTCAAACAGATGCAGTACCGACCCGGCCTCATCGATGGCCTCATCGCCAAAACCGGCCTCAACCTCCAACCGCCGCATCCCCAGGCGTTAAAGATCTCTAGAGGGCGCTAGGGGGCAGCAAGTGCGGGGCACGGTTGCCGAGGATGCCGAAGATCAGCTCCTTCGCCAGGCCGCGCAGTTCCGCCAGGAAGGCGGCATCGACTTGGCCCTCCCTGGCCCAGATGCCGGCGAGGGACTCGGCGCAGGCCTGGGCCAGGTCGCTGTTGAAGTCGCCGTCCCGGATGGCCCTGATCAAGGCCGCCTCGACGAACGGACCAGACAGGAACTCCAGACCCGACGCCGCGTCCTCCTGCTCGTCCTCGCGCGCCGTGGGGTCTTCGAGGAGGCATACGAGCAGAACCGCGCGCTCCTCGTCCGGGATCTCCGGATCGCTCCACACCGGGCCCTGCGACGAGACCGCTGCCGAGTCCTCTTCCGCACTGCGGTGCCGCTCCTTCCTGAGCAGCCTTGCCAGCCAGTTCCTCATCTGGAACAGATCCTCGATTCCGTCCACAATTGCCCTCGCCGATCCCGCTGCCGACCACAGCCCGACCTGCCCGCCGAGGGAGCTGGCCCTGGCGCCGTAGCCCGCGCTCGCAAGCCGGCCCGCCAGGCTCGCCCCGTCGTGCACGGCCGTCTGCGTGCGCTGGGCCGCTCGGCGGCGTCGCCACATCGTAGATGTCGTATGCGACAGCTGTGGCGAGCAGCAGCCTGCCACCGATGGCGGTCGACCTTGCCAAATCGATGGCTCCGCGCGGCGCCCACGGCCCGCCGAAGGGGATGTGCTCCTTCGTAACCCCAGCCGTTAAAGATCTCTAGGGCGTGTTTGAGATGTTGATCTTCACTGTGAAACGATCTTCGGGTGGCTCGCGGTGATCTGACAGACAAGCAA
>NZ_JAGXJL010000126.1:0-5909 GCF_019091475.1 Streptomyces sp. GbtcB6
CGGCGGGCAGATCTGGCCGTTCATCTTCCTCGTCCGGATCGTCCAGCCGGTGGTGCACGGCCTGAGCCGGCACGGCGAGCGGACCCAGCTCTACACAAGCCGGGGCGCCGGCTTCTGGGGCCCGCCCTTCCGGATCTTCGCGCCCAGCGAGATCACGCTGCTCACCCTGCGGTCGGCGTAGCAACGGTCCGGCGACGGCCGACAGCGCGGGTGCCGGGCGCATGTCCCAGCACCCGGCAACCCGCCTGCATGGGCCAAGCTCCACCGCCTGGTTGACGAAGGCGGATCGAAGATCCACCTCATCGTCGACCGCGGCGGCCTGCCTCTGTCGATCGGTGTCTCCGCCGCGAACCTCCACGACAGCCGAGCCTTGATCCCGCTGGTCCGCGGCATTCGGCACCGCCTCGCCCGCAAGGGCATCGAGTCATCCCGACGCCCGGGCAGACATCGCCGGGGCGTGGCACGAACAGTGTCGTGGATGTCCGGCTGCAGGCGCCTCAACCGCCGCTACGAGCGCAGGCCGGAACACTTCCTCGCCTTCACCGCAGCGCCGCAACCCTCATGTGCCACCGTCGGCTCACCGACTGAAACGACGTCCAGGTCGTTCATTTGGCAGGCCCTGTCTCGTGCGCGGCGCCTACCGGTGCGTGCGGAGTCCGTCGAGGATGAGTGCCAGCATGTGGGGTGCTCGGTCCTCGGGGCTGGACGCGGCGCGCCACAACGCCCCGGTCAGCTGGAGGAAGTCGCCGGGGTCTGCGTCCGCGCGGATGCTTCCGTTCTTCTTGCCGGCGTCGAGGAGTTCGGTGATCGCGGCGATGACCGGCCCGTAGCTCAGCTCGGCGATCGTCTGGTGTGCGCCCGGGCCGAGGGCGTCGCCGAGGCCGTGCTTTCTGCGCATGGCCTCCACGAGGTCGGTCGTCCAGTGGCGGAGCGCTTCCAGCGGCGGCATCCGGGCCAGCAGGTCGGGCACGGTGCCGGTGATGCGTGCGACCTCGTCCTGGTAGACGGCCAGGACCAGCGCCTCGCGTGTCGGGAAGTTGCGGTACAGGGTGCCCGCGCCGACTCCCGCGCGCTGGGCGATCTGGTTCATCGACGTGCTGCCGTCCGCCGCGAGCGCTTCGCGTGCGGCGGCGAGGATGCGTGCCCTGTTCTCGCGGGCGTCTGAACGGACCATATGACCCCTCCTTGCTAAGTGGAGAGTTCTCCACTACGTTATCCGGAGAGCTCTCCGCATACTTTAAGGAGCGTCATGCAGTACATCAAGCTCGGCACCACAGGCCTGGACGTGTCACCGATCGCGATCGGCGCGATGACCTACGGCGAACCCGACCGAGGCCACCCCGTCTGGTCGAAGGGGGAGGAGGACGCGCGTCCGCTCGTCAAGCACGCGCTGGAGGCGGGGATCAACTTCTTCGACACCGCGAACATGTACTCCAACGGTTCCAGCGAGGAGATTCTCGGCCGCGCGCTCAAGGACTTCGCCGACCGCGATGCCGTGGTGATCGCCACGAAGCTGCGCCATCCGATGCGGCTGGGACCGAACGGCCGCGGCCTGTCGCGCAAGGCGATCATGACCGAGGTCGACCACTCCCTGCGCCGCCTCGGCACGGACTACATCGACCTCTACCAGATCCACCGCAACGACCACGCCACCCCGTGGGAGGAGACGCTCGAGGCGCTCAGCGACCTCGTGAAGGCCGGCAAGGTCCGCTACCTCGGCGCCTCGTCCATGCACGCCTGGGAGTTCGCGAAGGCGCTGCGCCTGCAGAGGCAGCACGGCTGGGCGCGGTTCGCGTCGATGCAGGACCACTACAACCTGCTCGCCCGCGAGGAGGAGCGGGAGATGATCCCGCTGTGCCTGGACGAGGGTGTCGGCACGATCATCTGGTCGCCGCTGGCCCGCGGCCGCCTCGCCCGCGCGTGGGACGACGCCCGCTCGACGGCGCGCTCCGAGACGGACGGAGCGTACGCGGACACCCTCTACTCCACCGAGCAGGAGGCGTCCAACCACGCGATCATCGACGCGGTCGGACAGGTCGCGGACGCCCACGGCGTCAGCCGCGCTCAGGTCGCGCTCGCCTGGCTGCGCCGCCAACCGGTCGTCACGGCACCGCTGGTCGGCGCCGGCTCGATCCGGCAGATCGACGAGGCCGTGGCCTCCCTCGACATCGAGCTCAGCGACGACGAAGCGCGCGCTCTGGAGGCCCCGTACACCCCCCGGTACGACTGGCAGGGCGTCTCCGACGAGGCCGAGATGGAGGCCATTCGCAAGCGCGTTCCCGGCATGGCTCTCGTATGAACCCCATCGTCCGCCCCGGCGCCGCTGCCCGCGCCGGAGCCCTCCTGACCCTCCTCGGCCCGCTTGTGTCCTGGGGCGCCGAGTTCGTCACCGCCGAGGCACGGCAGGACCCGCCGTACTCGCCGTGTACAAGTGAGTCGGCCGCTCGGGCCTGACCGGCCCGGCACAGAGCGGGTTCGGACAGGGCGCCGACTCCGCCCCCGGCACCGTCATGGACACCGGCAGGGTGAGCTACGGCATCCTCGCCGGCGTCGGGGTCTCGCTCGTCGGCGTCTTCCACGGCTCCGAGGGCTCCGCAACGCGCTCGGCACCGCCGGACTGATCGCGCTCCCCCTCTTCATGGCCGATGCGTTCACCGGCCGGACGGGGAACAACGGCATCTTCGAGCGCGCCGTGCTGTACCCGCTCATGATCGGCCACGCCCTGCTCGGAAGCAGAGTGGCCGCTGCCCGGCGGCGTCATGCGACGCGCCCGCCGGCACCTTTTGGCATTCGAGTCGCGAGCTGAGGAGACAGAGATGGCACAGGTACTGGTCACCGGAGGGACAGGATTCATCGGGAGCTGGTGCGTCCTGACCCTGCTCGACGCCGGGCACACCGTCCGCACCACCGTCCGCGACCTGCGACGCGAGCCGGCCCTGCGCTCGTGGCTCCACGCGGCCGCACCGTTCGACGACGACCGTCTCACGGTCGTACGCGCCGACCTCGAACACCCCGAGGGCTGGGACGAGGCCGTCGCCGGCTGCGACTTCGTCCTCCACGTCGCCTCGCCGACCCTGCGCCGCACGCCGGCGACCGACGACGAGCTGGTGGTCCCGGCACGGGAGGGCGTCCTGCGGGTGCTGCGCGCCGCCCGCGACGCCGGCGTGCGGCGGGCCGTCCTGACGAGCGCGTTCGGCGCCATCGGGATCGGGCACCCGCCACGCTCGACCCCGTTCACCGAGGAGGACTGGACCGACGTCGACAGCGACATCCCGCCCTACCAGCGGTCCAAGACGCTCGCCGAGCGCGCCGCCTGGCAGTTCGTCGCGGACGAAGGCGGTGGACTGGAACTGGCAGTGGTTCATCCCGTGGGGGTCCTTGGACCGCTGCTCGGCCCCGACGACCCGCCCTCTCTGCGCGTGGTGCGCAGAATGATCGAGGGACGGGTGCCTGCCTGTCCTCCCTTCGGGATGGGCTTCGTCGACGTGCGCGACGTCGCGGATCTGCACCTGCGCGCGATGACCGATCCGGCGGCCGCCGGCGAGCGCTTCCTGGCAATCGCCGGGCACAGCCTGCGAGTTGTCGAGATCGCGCGCATTCTGCGTGACCGTCTGGGAGAGCGCGCCGCGAAGGCCCCGGACCGTGAACTGCCCGTGTGGCTCGCGCGAGCGCTGGGCACCGTGAACCCGGAACTGCGACTGCTGAGGCACCAGTTGGGCCGGGATCTCGACGCGACAAGCGCCAAGGCGGAGCGGCTTCTCGGGTGGCGGGCGCGGCCCATCGAGGACACCATTGCGGAGACCGCCGAAAGCCTCCTCGCCCACGGCATCGGGAAATGACCGGCTCGCAACCGGCCGATGCGGCAGCCTTGTCCGGCGAAGGCGCGTTGGACCGGTGACGCGGCTCAGCCGGCCCGGAGGAATGGGGCTCCGCGTGATCCACCCACGTGCCCTCCATCGAGGTCCCCGCGGGTCACCCCGCGTCGATGATGACCGCCTTGACCTGGGTCCAGTCCTCCAGGTAGTCAGGGCCCATGGAGCGGCCGAAACCGCTGTTCTTGTAGCCGCCGAAGGGCGTGCCGATCGATCCCGTCGGGCCGCCGTCGCCGACCGTGTTGACGGCGACCTGGCCGGCCTCGACGCGGCGGGCGAGTCGTACCGCGCGTCCGATGTCCCGCGTCCACACCGTGGCGGTGAGGCCGTAGCGGGTGCCGTTGGCGATGGCGACCGCCTCGTCCTCGTCGTCGTAGGTGAGGACCGAGAGGACCGGGCCGAAGATCTCTTCCTGGGCGATACGCATCTCCGGGCGCACCCGGTCGAAGAGGGTCGGCTCGACGAAGTAGCCGACGTCGTACGGTTCGCCGGTGAGCTTGCCGCCGCCGACCACGACCTCCGCACCCTCCTCGCGGCCGATCGCCAGATAGTCCAGCACCCGCCTCTCCTGCCGGGCGTTGATCAGCGGACCCATGTCGACGGCCTGGTCCCACAGGCCCACCCGGACATCCCGGAACCGCTCGGCCAGTGCCTCGACCAGCCGGCCGTGGAGGGAGGTGTGGACCAGCACGCGCGACCCGGCGGCGCAGACCTGGCCGCTGTTCATGACGATGCTGCGGACGATCGCCGGTACGGCCATGTCGAGATCGGCGTCGGGCAGCACGATCTGCGGGGACTTGCCGCCCAACTCCAGTTGCAGCGGTATCAGGTTGCGGGCGCACGCCTCCATCACGGCCGTGCCGGTGGCCGGTGAGCCGGTGAAGCTCATCTTGCGGATACCCGGGTGCGCGGGCAGGGCCGCCCCCGCCTCGGCGCCGTATCCCGTGACGACGTTGAGGACGCCGGGCGGGATGCCCGCCTCCAGGGCGAGGCGGGCCAGGTAGAGGGCGGTGAGCGGGGCGTCCTCGGCGGGCTTGAGGACGACCGTGTTGCCCGCGGCGATCGGAGCAGCGGTGTTGAAGACCGTCATGGGGCCGGGCGCGTTCCACGGGATGGTCGCGCCGACCACGCCGTAGGGCTCGCGCAGGGTCAGGCCCAGGACGTCTGGGGAGCGGGTGGGCAGGGTGTCGCCGAAGACCTTGTCGGCCTTGCCCGCCAGGTAGGTCAGGCGCGCGGCGATGGGGGAGGGGCCCACCGGGTGGCCCACCTCGACGGCTTCCAGCCTGTTGGTGTCGTCGTCGTGCTCGCGCACCGACTCGGCCCAGCGGTAGAGGAGTTCACCGCGTACGGCGGGGCTGGTGTCGCGCCACGCGGGCAGTGCGGCTTCGGCGGCTCGTACGGCGTCGTCGACGTCCTCGGCGGTGCCGCGCGGGACGCGGGCCAGTACCGCGCCGGTCGCCGGATTCACCACGTCGATCGTGGACTTGGTACGGGCGGGGACCCAGGCACCGGCGATGAGATGCGTGCCGTCGGGGAGGAGTGACTGGATGTCGAGAGGGGCGGGGGCGGTGGTGGTCATCGTGGTCCTTGGGGGGAGGGAGGCGGTGAGTTGTTCCGGCGTGCCCGCCGGGTCAGGCCGCTCCGGACGCGATCTCGTCGTAGCGGTGACAGGCGACGGCGACGCCGTCGTGGTCGGCGAGTTCCGGGCGCCTGGTCCAGCAGGTCTCCTGGGCGAAGGGGCAACGCGGCGTGAAGGAGCAGCCCTCGCTGGTACGGCCGGGGGCCGCGACCGTGGCGACCAACCGCCGCCGCTCCGCCTGGCGTTGGCGCTGGGCCACCGGATCGGGGACGGGCGCGGCGGCGAGAAGGGCGCGGGTGTAGGGGTGGGCGGGGGAGTCGGCGATGCGCAGGGCGGGGCCGCGTTCGACGACCCGGCCGGCGTACAGGACGACGATGGTGTCGCTGAGGTAGCGCACCACCGACAGGTCGTGCGAGATGAACAGGTAGCTGAGCCCGCGGGTGCGCTTGAGCCGGGCC
>NZ_JAGXJL010000127.1:0-5182 GCF_019091475.1 Streptomyces sp. GbtcB6
CACCGTCCTGACGCTATGCGGTACCCGAAATGTCGATCAAGGCCTGTGCTGATCGACATCTCAAACACGGCCTAGAAGCACCTGCACCGACTGGCGATGCTCATCTCGTAGACAAGGATTGCCGAGGTCCTTTTTCCCACCACCACCGGAGGTACTTTCCAGGTGTCGAGGGCAACGGTCGTTCGGTGGTCTCGCAGGCCGGTGCGGTGCTGCTGGATGTCGCGGTCGCGCTGGGCGGGGGCTGCCTGGCCGATGTGGGCACGCTGCGGGCCGAGCCGACCGTGTTCGGGCCGGTGGCATCCGACCCCACGGTCTCCCGGCTGATCAGCAAGCCGTCATGAACGATCGAGGCAAGGGCTGTCCCGCAAACACTGGCTGGGGCGCGCATCGGGTGCTGGGCGGGAAACACGCGAGACTCCGAGGCGGCGGTCGTGGCAGCCTGCGGATATGTCAGAACTGCGCGTTCATGCAGGCCGTCACTACGCCATCCAGTTCCACTACGCCTTGCCGGACGACGCGTGGTGTGTGGAGCTGAGCGAGGCCGAACCGGCGCCGCCCGCGTGGGCTGAGATTCCCAACGCGGAGAAGCACCTGCCTGGAGCTGCCTTCCTGGTGGCGGTGATACCCGACGAGGATCCGGACCTGGAGCCGACCGTCCACATCCACAGTCACGACGAGCACGTCATCCCCTACGAGATCACGCGCTGGTTCATGGAGCATGTGGCCGAGCAGGTTGAACGCTGCCGCACCGCGTTCGAGCAGGGAGAACCTGAAGCAGTGGAATGATCGCGCAGTGACTGGTGTGATCACGACGTCCGAGCCTTCCTCGATACTCCCGTTCACCGGACTGAGCCCGCGGCAGTTCGGCAAGCCGATCACCGCTTTACGCCGCGAGGGCGCGGACCCGGTTCGCAGGGGCAGGCCATGGAGCCTGCCGTCGGAGGACCGGATCCTCCTGGTCGCCGCGTGCTGGCGGACAAACCTGACGCTTCGCCAGCCCGCCCCGCTCTTCGGCATCTCGAAGTCGGCCGCCGACCGCATCGTCGACCACCTTGCCCGGCCGCTGACCCTGCAGCCGCGCAAGCGGTTCCGCAAGGACGCTGTGCTGATCGTGGACGGCGCGCTGGTCCCCACCCGCGACCACACCATCGCCGAGCAGTCGAAGAACTACCGCTACTCCACCAACCACCAGGCCGTGATCGACGCCGACACCTGGTTCGTCGTCGCCGTGGGCCGGCCGGTGCCGGGTAACCGGAACGACTGCAAAGCGTGGGAACTGCGCGGCGCGAAGGACGCCGTCGGCCGGATGACAGCAGGCCAGCCAGCATCCCGTGGATCATTTACTGGACAATCTTTAGCATCGCTGGTCATGGCTACAGTAATCCTGACCGTTGGACTGGCGTTCATCGGCTACCTGGCGACCTATCTGAACGGGCTGCGTCTGGCGCAGAGACAGGCCCGCCTCACGCGCGTCAACCAGCAGCTGAGTGACTTCTACGGGCCGCTGTTCGCCCTGATGGAAGCCAATAGCCGCACCTATGACACCTGGTCGGTGAAGTACGCCCGCCCCGACGGTCGCGACCCCTTTCGCCACGACACTCCTCCTACCGAGCAGGAACTCGCGGAGTGGCGTACCTGGGCCACAACCGTCTTCATCCCCAACATCCAGGCGATGCGAGATGTCGTGGTCACCAAAGCCGACCTCCTCATCGAGGAGGAGATGCCTCAGGCCCTCCTACAGCTTTGCGGCCACGTCTCGGGGTACGAGATCACTGCTGCGCGCTGGGCCCGAGGCAACTATGAAGAGCACCTGTCGGTCATATCCTTCCCGGGCCGGGCGCTCAGAGAGTACATCCGCGACAGGTTCACACAGCTCAAGAGGGAGCAGGCCCGATTGCTGGGACACGGCCGAGCTGCCAGCGGGAACCGACGGACGAGTCTCATCAGTCGATGAGTTGAAGCCCGCCAGCGCAGTCAACGCATTGCGGGAGAGCGTTTAGGCGGTGTCGGCATCGCCGTGTTCGCCCAGGCCCGGCGGTGGCCCGTACGACGGCTCGTAGCCGGTGACCCGGAACGGGCTGCCGACCAGCCGGTGGCCGCCCGCGTCCACCACCGCGTCCGGAGCCTGGGCCAGCGCCTCGGGAAGGGTGCGGACGGCCGCGGCGGGGACCCGGAGCGGGCGCAGGCGGGCCTCCCAGCCGGCGGCCGTGTCGGCGGCCAGTGCCTTGGTCACCGCGGTGATCACCTCGTCGCGGCGTGCCGCACGCTCGGCCATCGTCGGGAAGCCCTCGATGCCGGCTTCGGCGGCGAAGGTGCGCCAGAAGCCGTCGTGGGGGACGAACAGGGCCAGATGGCCGTCGGCGGTCGGGGAGGGCTGGGCGGGGACGTAGTAGGAGTGCGCTCCGCCGAGGCGGCGGGGGGCGACTCCGTCGTTGAGCCAGACCGAGGCGTGGTAGTTGAGCTGGGAGAGCATCACGTCCCGCAGGGAGACCTCGATCTGTCCGCCCCGCCCCGAGACCACCTGGGCCAGCAGGCCGAGCGCGGCGGCGAGTCCGGCCGAGTTGTCGGCGGAGGAGTAGCCGGGCAGCAGGGGCGGGCCGTCCGGGTCGCCGGTGAGGGCGGCGATGCCGGTGGCGGCCTGGACGACGTAGTCGAAGGCGGGTTCGTCGCCGGCCTCCATGCCCCAGCCGGTGAGGGCGACGCACACCAGGCGTTCGTTGTAGGGCTTCAGGTCCTCGTAGGTGAGGCCGAAGCGGCGGATGGCGGACGGTTTGAGGTTGACGAGCAGTGCGTCCGACTCGCGTACGAGGTCGTGCAGCCGGTCCTGTCCGCCGGGCGTGGTCAGGTCCAGGCGGACCGAGCGTTTGCCCCGGTTGAGGCTGGCGAAGTAGGCGTCGGACACCTGCCGGGACAGGTCGCCGCCGGGCGGTTCCACCTTGGTGACCTGTGCCCCCAGGTCGGCGAGGAGCATGGTGGCGTAGGGGCCGGCGAGGATGTGGCCGACTTCCAGGACGCGCAGCGCCGCCAGCGGGCCCGGCCCCCCGGTCACCGGAAGTCCGCGGCGAGGGCCGCGACCGCGTCCCGGGTGCGGAGCTTGGAGGCGACCAGTTCGTCCCGCCCGGTACCGATGGGCAGCAGGCGGACGGACAGGTCGGTCACGCCCGCGTCGGCGAAGCGCCGGAAGCGGGCCGCGATGGCCGCCTCGTCGCCGGCCGCGCAAAGGTCGCCGACGTCGCGTGCGTCACCGTACTCAAGGAGCCGTCGGTAGTTGGGCGATACCTCCGCCTCGCCGAGGATCCGGTTGGCGCGCTCCCGGGCCGCGTCCACCTCGTGCGGAGCGCAGAGGCAGACCGGGATGCCCGCCACAATGCGCGGGGCCGGACGACCCGCCGCCTCCGCCGCCTTGGTGATCGTCGGCACGACGTGCTCGGCCACGGCCCGTTCGTCCGCCATCCACAGCACGGTGCCGTCGGTGTGCTCCCCCGCGATGCGCAGCATCACCGGACCGAGGGCGGCGACCAGGACCGGCAGCGGGGCGACGGGGGCGAGGGTGAGCGGATTGTGCACCTGGAAGACGTCGTTCTCGATGTCCACCGAACTCGTGCCGCTGAAGGCCGTGTTGAGGACTTCGAGGTAGGCGCGGGTGTAGGCGGCGGGCTTCTCGTACGGGACGCCGAGCATGTCGCGGACGATCCAGTGGTGGGAGGCGCCCACGCCGAGGGCGAGTCGCCCGCCGGCGGCGGCCTGGGCCGAGATCGCCTGCCGGGCCAGGGCCACCGGGTGCTGGGCGTGCACGGGGACCACCGCCGTGCCCAGTTCGATGCGCGAAGTGGCCTGTCCCATCAGGGAGACGGCGATGAGGGCGTCGAAGTCGGTGGGCACCTGGGGCACCCACACGGTGTCGAACCCGGCGTCCTCGGCCCAGCGGGCGTCGTCGACCATGCGCGCCGCCTTGTACGCCGCGTCACCCCGCTCGGGACCGCTCATCACTCCGACTCGCATGTCAGCCCTCCTGGGCAGTCAGTGCGCGGATGTCCGCGACGATGGCGTGCAGTGGGGTGCCGGTGGGAAACACGGCCGCCGCTCCGGCCTCCCGCAGCAGCGCCACGTCGGCGGCCGGGATCGTGCCGCCGACGACGACGGGGATGTCGTGCGCTCCCGCCGCGCGGAGCCCGCTCACAGTGCGACGGGTCAGCGTGACATGGGCGCCGGAGAGGATCGACAGGCCGACCACGGCCACGTCCTCCTGAACGGCGGTGGCGACGATGTCCGCCACCCGCCACCGGATGCCCGTGAACACCACCTCGAACCCGGCGTCACGCAGTCCGCGCGCCACCAGCTTGGCCCCGCGGTCGTGCCCGTCGAGCCCGGGTTTTGCGACGAGCACCCGCACCGGCGCGGTCATCAGAACACCACCGGCTGCCGGAACTCGCCCCACACCTCGCGCAGGGCTCCGGCGATCTCGCCGACCGTGCAGTAGGCGTTGGCGCAGGCGATCAGGGGATCCATGAGGTTGGTGTCTCCTTCGGCGGCGCGTCTCAGCCCGGTGAGGCGGGCCCGTACCTCCGCGCCGCTGCGCTCGCCCTTGACCTGGGCGAGCCGCTTGAGCTGCCGTTCCCGTCCTTCGGGGTCGAGTTCGTAGGTGGCCAGGTCCGGCGGGGGCTCCTCAGTGGTGAAGCGGTTGACACCGACGACGGGCCGTAGCCCGGAGTCGACCTCCTGGTGCAGCCGCCAGGCCTCGTCGGCGATGAGCCCCTGGAGGTAGCCGTCCTCGATGCAGCGGACCATTCCGCCGTGCGCCTCCAGGTCGGCCATGATCCCGGTGATCCGCTCCTCCGTGGCGTCGGTGAGCGCCTCCACGAAGTACGAGCCGCCCAGCGGGTCGGCCACCCGTGCCACCCCCGTCTCGTGGGCGAGGATCTGCTGGGTGCGCAGGGCGAGCGTCGCGGACTCCTCGCTGGGCAGCGCGAACGGCTCGTCCCAGGCGGCGGTGAACACCGACTGCACACCGCCGAGCACGGAGGCAAGGGCCTCGTAGGCGACACGCACGGTGTTGTTGCGGGCCTGCGGCGCGTACAGCGAGGCCCCGCCGGCCACGCAGCCGAAGCGGAACATGCACGCCTTGTCGGTCCGCGCGCCGAACCGCTCGCGCACGATGGTCGCCCAACGCCTCCGCCCGGCC
>NZ_JAGXJL010000128.1:0-4825 GCF_019091475.1 Streptomyces sp. GbtcB6
GTGACCGCGAACCGCGAGGTCCACAAGAGGGTCGATCACCCGTCGGTGGGCCCGGTCACGGTGGACTGCGATGTCCTCACCGACGGCGACACCGAGCTCAAGATCGTCATCATGACCGCCGCGCCGGGCAGCGAGGACGAGACCAAACTCCAGCTCACCACCGTCGTCGGCCCACCGGCCGGCACGCGCAACTGATCCGCCCCGCGCGTTGGCCGACCGGCGGCTCACGGTCCCCTGTCAATCGCTTCGCGTCGTGGGGAACCTTTCAAGCGGCCAACTCCATGGAGGGGTCGGCAGTGGGACACGGCGCGACGAGACGCCCTTGTGCTCTCACAGGCCCGGAACGGAAAGCACAGTGATCCCCGTGCCGCTGCACCGCTGGAAGGATCCCGGCCTCCTCGGCGCCACCGGCCCCGGGGAACACGGTCCCTTCGGCCCCTGGCCCGAACCCGAAGAGGATGAGACCGCTGCCGTATGCAGCACACCCGGGCCTCATCAGGAGTGGGGAACCGCACCAAGATCAATCTCGCCGGGATTTCCTGTACCTCAACTACTCACACACACAAGGTGCGCGCGGCCGGACTGTGGGAGTACTCCGTCGGCCAGATGGCGTCGAAGAAGGGCACAACGAACACGGTCAAGATCGCTGGGGAGCGTCTGATCGGCGGGGATGCCGCGTTAGATGCCGCCTGCCGTAAAGCCGCCGGCTGGTTGGGCATCACGCTGCCCAACCAGCCGTCGTCGCAACAGCAGGGCTTCGTCTCCCGGTTGAACGCGGACAGGGGCAGGCAGTTCGGCGCCGACATGGCGACCACCGTGCGCGCGGCAGACGGCCAGTTGCTCACCACGATCGCGAGCGTCCGCAGCACCACGAGGAACTCTCTGGTCCGCGCTCTGGCCGACCTGGCCAACGACACCATCCTCGATCACATCATGGTCGTGGAGAAGACCGGCCTGGTCGACTTCGACCAGGCCCTCTTCCAGGAGACCGCCCAGCCCACGCTTCCGGCCCGGGACGTGACCCCACCGCCCCCGGTCGCCGGCCAGCCGCAAGTCGTCCTTACCCCGCCGGCAACCAGCACGGCCCGGCCGAGTCCGGCGGTCGGCTGAAGACGGGGCCGATCCTCACCCGCCCGCGCCGGCAGACTGTCGTACCCATCCCCGGCCTCCCGCCGCCCTCCAGTGCCGCGCAGCGGATGACCACCTCTCCGGGCGGCCACTCCACCGCATACCGGAGAGGTTCGTCACGCTTCGCCGGCCGTCCGACCTGACGAAGCTCAGCTCACCGCCCGGTGGGCCTGTCCGCGTGGCAGAGCCGCGCGGACACACGATTAGCGTTCTCCCGCTGCGATCGACCGATCTGGCGAGGTCGGGCGCCGGGCGGGAGGGCTCGGCTGATTTCGACGATGCAGGCATGCCGATGCCGGAGCTGGTCGTTCCGATCGAGCAGCCGTTGGTTTTCCTCGATCGGCGCGCGGACCGTCCTGCGCAGCCCGCGGGCGCGGACACTTGTGTCATCAAGACTCTCGCGCAGGATCTGGCGTGCGTCGGCTGTTATGAAGGGCAGCTTCTGGACGTCGGCCCTGCCGGTCGGCATCAGCCAGGGGCCCGATCCGGTGGCGAAGCGACGCTCTGGCGACCCGGATCCGGATCGCCGTCCATGATTGCGCGCACTCGGACGGGTCAGGAATCCGTGGCTGCCGCCAGCCGATAGCCGTTGACGATCTCCGGCCGGATGCTCACCGCCTGACGATGAGGTCGCCGTCGACGAGGTGGTTGACGGCCGGATCACGGGCAGCGCCTGCTCGGTGAAGGCCACCCGCCCCACGTGCACGGTGCCCAGCAGTTTCAGGGCCTCCTCGCGGCCGAGCTCGACCATCCGCACAAGCGGACCGGGGCCGGACGGCCTCGGGGTCACGACACCCCCTCGCCCCGTGCCATACGGCCGGCTCCCTCGGGCCACAGGACGTCGACGTCCACGCCGCTGCCGCGGGCGAACGCCACCAGGTGGGCCGTGGTGTCCCGGTCGTCGGACGGGGAGCCGTCCCACACCGCCAGTAGGCGGGCGCATGAGCGCAGCAGGCTCTGGTCCGCGCCCAGGCAGGCGCCCGGGTCGGACGGGTCGTACTCCAGCAGCCGCACCTGCTGCGAGAGCAGCAGCAGTTCCCCGGCGGCCCTTCGATCGTAGGGCTCCAGCACTTCGGGCACGCCGTTGCGGGACGGCAGGGCGGTCACCAACGCGAGTCCCGCGGCCCGGGCGGCCCTGCCGAAGGCGACCGGCAGCCCCTGCCCGGCCCGCACCAGCCCCGCCTTGCCCATACGCGCGAACTCGGACAGCCGCCAGTAGAACTCCTCCTCCAGCATCGCCAGCGTGGGCGCGGTGAGATCGGGGTGTCCCACAACAGCGATCACTTCAGGCAGTTCCTCTCCCATCGCCGAACCCGTTCCGGCACGGTCTCGCAGGTTCCGGTCGATCGTCTTCCCCGGCCGAGTACGCGAGTCACTTGTGCGCGTGCTCACCCAGGTAGAACAGCAGCCACACGAACCCGGCGAACAGGTGTGTGCCGAAGATGTAGAAGCCGACCCGGATGGCGACTCCGCGCTCGATCCGCCACTCCCTGTCCTTGGTGACCTTGGTCTTCGCCTTGGGCCGCTTGCCGGGGGTGCCAGTGGGCTGTTCGGGCCCCTCATCGCTCACAGCACTGCCTCCTTGCCTCTCGCGTGACGTGTATGTCTGGTGTCCGCACCTTTACGACGGAACGCTGAACCGCACGAGGACGACCTTGCCGTCATGATCAACAGCGGGCTCCGCGCTGATGCCACCGTCGTAGTCGGCGGCCAGCTCGGCCACCATCCGCAGCCCCGCGCCCATGCCCGCCTCACTGAGATCCGGCAGCCCCGGCTCGGCGTCCGCGACGCTGACGACCAACTGCCCAGCCGCGACCGTTATCCCCACATCCATCACCGGCGAGGAAGGCGCATGCCGCAGCACGTTCACGACCAGCTCGCTGACCACGAGCAGCACCGCGTCCGCGAACGCGGAGCCCGCCGCAACACCGGCGGCGGGCAGCCGCTCGGCCACTGCCTCCCGGGCCCGGCGCACCGCCTCGGGCCCCGGCCGGAACGAGGCGATGTGCCGCTGCACCGCAGGCAATACGTGCTCGACGGCCGCGGCCGGCCGGTGGCGTCGCCACGGCGGCCGGAACCCCCCGATACCGCTCACCGCACCGGCTCCGCCGCGTGCAGCTCGTCCAACAGGTCCTGCCGGCCGGTCAGCAGGCTCGTCAGGATCCGCCGCGCGGCGGCGAGCAGCTCGGCCACATCGCCGCCAGCCAGCTCATAGATGACCGTCGACCCGGTGCGGGTGGCGGTGACGATCCCGGAACGGCGCAGCACCGCCAGCTGCTGCGACAGGTTCGACGGCTCGACCTCAATCGCCGCCAGCAGCTCACGCACCGGCTTCGGGCCGTCCTGCAACAGCTCCAGCACGCGGATGCGCACCGGGTGGCCGAGCATCCGGAAGAATTCGGCCTTCGCCTCGTACAGCGGGACCGGCATCCCCATCACCCCTCCTCCGCCGCAGCGTCCGCGCCGGCATCGATGCCGTGCCGTCGCGCCACCCGCAGCGCATCGTCCAGTTCGTCCTGCGCCACGGCCACCTCGTAGGCGTCCTCGTCCTCCAGCGCCGCCGACAGTGCGGTACGCGCCGCGCGTACCCGCTCCAGTACGGCCTCGGTGAAACCGCCCACCGAGGACCACCTCCCCTAGGATCTGTCTAACATGGCAACTAGCGAATTGAAGAACTCTTCAAGAGTACTGGATGGCCCTCCGCCCAACCTCCCCCGGCCGGAGTGTCCGCCGTCATCCAATCGACTGGATTGACAGCGAACCCAGCCGTTTCAGCTTCTTTGACAGTGAGTCTTCGCCATCTTCGAACATGCAGGTCGGAGGCTCTGGCGTGGCGCTCGCTCGGGATACTCATGCCGATTTCGGATGGGAGCCTGAGCACCGCAGTGATCACCGAAGCGAGAGCGAACACCTGTACCACCAGGCGGCGCGGCCGTCCCTCCGCGGTGCGGGCCATCCACGCGCCGCACGCGTGGAACAGCCCCTCGTCGTCGCACAGCTGGGCCAGGACCAGCACGGCCGCCAGGAACCCGATCACCGGCCCCAGCCGGGCAGCCTCGGCAGCCGTATGGTCCAGCGAAATCGCCCCGGTGGCGATGACGACACCGGCAGCCGGGACCGCGACGACCCCCTCCAGCCAGCCGAACGGGCGCATCACCGCGCACGCCAGTACGACCACAAGAAGAACGGCGGAGAGAGCCTCCGCCAGCGCAGTGCTCACCGCCCCATCCTCTCCGGCCGCGCGGTTCGGCGGCGGGGCGGGTCGGCCGGGAGATCAACGCGGTCTCCCCGGCGTCGGCCAGCGCCCGCTACAGCGAGGCGACCGACGGGTATCTGCCCGCGCTCTTCCCGGTCTCACCCCGCACCGTGCCAGTGCCGGGGGCCAGGAGGCAGTCGCTGCGGCACGCTGAATGCCGGTTCCGCTGAGTCGGGCTCCCTCCTCAGGATTCGCCGAGATGGGGGCGCATCTCCCTCCGTGTAGGTCGGGCGATGGCTTTAACGATTTCTTGATGCCCCGCTGTCGTGTCCTTGACGTACAGTTTCGCTTCGGTGTGCCGGGAAGTCTGGTCGGCGATGCAGGTCCCTCTCGTACGTGTCCGTCGATATGGAAGCGTTGCCGTGTGAAGTTTGCCCGTGATCTCGGACACTCGATGGTTATGCCGCGAGGGTATGTTGATGCCGCTGCCTGGTCTCGGCT
>NZ_JAGXJL010000129.1:0-4688 GCF_019091475.1 Streptomyces sp. GbtcB6
ATGCCCTTCCAGGGACCGAACCGCTCGGGGAGCTGTTCCCAGAGGCAACCGGTGCGGGCCTTGTAGAACATCGCGTCAAGCATGGTGCGCCCTGGCCGGCACCTGTGGTTGGGGGGCTCCCACGCCTTGAAGATCGGCTCGGCCAGCGCCCACGCCTCGTCGCTCAGCTCGTCCGGAACCAGCCGCCCGTTCTGCTTGAACCACTCGGCCATCGAGCAGACCAGCCCCAACCTGGTCTTCGGGACCTCGCCTGTGATGGTGACCTTCACGTCCAGCAGCGCCAGCACCTCCGCTTGTTCGGCCGAGGTCATGTCGGCCAGCCGCTCACGGGCTCGGGTGGCCAGGGCGACGAGGTGACTGGCGCGCTGCTCGGCAGCCTCGGTCTCCTGGGCCCAGGCGGCGGCCTCGTCCCTCATGGTGCGCAGCTGGCCAAGCTCCTCGTTCAGCTGCTTCGTGGCCGCTTTTACAACGGTTAACACGATGAGCTGAGTTGTCGGTGTGCGATCAGGCAGCAGGCGAGTTTGAGGAACGCTTCGTGGATGTCGGCTCTGCGTTACCAGCGGATCCGCAGACGTCGGAAGCTGTGCAGCCACGCGAAGCTTCTCTCGATCACCCAGCGGTAGGTGCCCAGTCCGGTGCCGTGCCGTGTTCCGCGGCGGGCGATGGCCGGCACGATGCCGCGAGCGCGGACCTGGTCTCGGTAGATGTCGTGGTCGTAGCCACGGTCGGCGAACAGCGAGTCGGGCCTGCGGCGCGGTCGTCCTACGCGGCCGCGGACCGGCGGGATCGCATCGAGCAAGGGCAGGAGCTGGGTGACGTCATTGCGGTTGCCGCCGGTCAGCAGGACAGCGAGCGGGGTGCCGTGTCCGTCGGTGATGAGGTGGTGTTTTGAGCCGGCCCGGCCCCGGTCGACTGGCGAGGGGCCCGTGTGCTGCCCCCTTTTAGCGCTCTGACATGGGAAGGGTCGACCACACAGCGGGACCAGTCCAGCCGCGAGGCTGCGTTCAGTTCGGCCAGCAGGACCTCGTGGAGCCGTTGCCACACGCCGGCCTCGTTCTAGTCCCGCAAGCGGCGCCAGCAGGTCATGCCCGAGCCGAAGCCCAGCTCCTTCGGGAGGTACTCCCACTGGATCCCGGTGTGCAGCACGTACAGGATCCCGCACAGCACCTCCCGGTCCGGTAACGCCTTGCGGCCGGGATACCGGAAGCGGCGCTCACGCTGCGGCAGCAGCGGCTCCAGGCGGTCCCACAGCCCATCCGGCACGATCCACGGCGATGTCCCCACGCCGAGCCGAACGCTCAACTCCCGCCCCCGGACACGGCAACCAACGCCGATCCACCTCATTGTGTTAGCCGTTGTTACTCGTCGCTGTCCCGGCATCCGGCTCATTACCCCGTGCTCGATCGTCAGCCATGTCCCATCGAAGGTGAACTTCGACTTCGACGGACCTCGTCCACCTTCAGCCTGGATTAGCTGCGTCGATGTGCTCACTTAATGACCTCCTGAATCGGCGCAATCTCTTATGTTGCGACCGAGACAAGAAAATCATTACGCGCTATATCGCTGCAATCGTTGGCCCAGGCTCACCAACAGACACACTCGAACCCGCGTTTCATGCCGCAGGATCACTCAGGGGCTCGGGCCTGAAGGAGAGTTGGCCCGCTGAGCTTGGCGTCGCCAATCGCGGCCGAAGGATGAACAGCATCTCTGTCCAAGTAGGTGTGATCAAGCAAGCGCGTCGGTATCCTCCGGCCATGGAATCTCTACATGACCTGATCCGCCGCCTCACCAATTCAGCTACCCTGATCGATGAAGTCCTGTCGCAGAAACAGGTCAAACTCACTCCAGCGGCTGCGGAGGATCTTCGAGCGTCACTTCATGACATCGATGACCTTCTCAACAATTACGTTACGCAGCTACTCAGGCGATACGCCAGCCAATTGTTTGCACCCGCGGAGGTCCAACACGCGGTCTACCCGTACAGGGCTGAGCGTGTGGTGCCGCTTGAACGTGGCGGATTCCTCGCATTCGCCGACACAGAGGGAACCGGTCTGCAACTGCCTCAATCCGGTGGGGATGAAACCGGAACCGCCAGCGAGGTCATTCCGGTATCGGTATACATCGGCTCTAATAGCGAGAGCAAGATCTCAGCAGTATTGGAGAGTGTGCAGGAACTCGTTCGAGCCTTGGGTTACAAAGAGGTCGGCGAGCCCGAGGTACGACGAGGCTCAATCTTCAGAAGGTCCCGAGCGGTTGCCCAGACGGGTATGGACGAAGTGAAGAGCCGACTCATGAAGGTGGAGCGCGGGTTCGAACTGGCCCAGCTCGAACTTCGCCAAGCCGAAGTGAACCTTAAAGAGACCCAAGCCGTCTCACACTTGCTCACTGCCCTCGAAGGGACCGAACGAGCCTGCATCCAGGTGGGTTCGGTTTTCGTGATCAAGTATGTGGTCGAAGGGCGTCAGGTCGTGGTGGTCCGCAATCTGACGCAGCTCGAAATGCATGCCTTGACGAGGTTTCCCGAGATTCAGACCCGCCCCGAGGAAGCGTTGCGAATGCTCGCCACTGCCATTGCCTCTATGCCGGAGCCTGACGAAAATGGCGGTGGCGACCCTCTGCCCCAGGGGGCGAGCTGACTCCTAGCGGCCTAGTCGTCCTCGTCGTCCGGGAACGTGGGGTACGACGTGGGCCACTGGGGAGGGGCGGAGGGCGGAAGCTTCTCCCGTCGGTACTCCGCCCAGTCCACGACGGGCGGGAGCGGACGGGGGCTCCGGGCGGCCTGCTTGCGCTGGATCGTCGGGCTGGTCTTCCCGGCCAGGAGAAGCCGGACCTCGTACGGCCGCGCCAGCCTCGACTGCTTGTAGACCCTGTCCATCGACGTTTCCGTCGGCCGGATCCAGTACCCCCGGTCGTACCACTCCGGCCGGGCGTAGCAGTGGGCCTGGTAGTAGTCGATGGCGTTGTGCAGGGCCGTGAGTCCGTGATGGTGCCAGGCGAGGCACCACCGGCAGTGCACGGCCACCTCCATCGGGTTGAACGTGGTGAAGCCCCACAGCAGCGGGACCCCGCCTATGTACTCGTCATTCATGGTTGGCCTCCTCGGGGGTCGTGGTGGTGAGCGTCAGGTGGTGAGCCTGACGGGGGTGGTCAAGGTGCTCTCGGGGTGCCGGCCGCACGTCACCGGGTTGGCTCTCGGAGGAGGGTGTAAGACTGTAAGAACTCCTAACGAAATGATCTTCGAGGTGGTTGGATCGCTCCGGGTGCGTTGATCCGGGGGTGTGAGGTGGCTCGGCCGAAGCCGTGGCATGTCGAGGACGAACTCTGGGCGGTGATCGAACCGCTGCTGCCGAAAGTCGAGCGTCGCACTCACCATCCCGGGCGGAAGCGGCATCCGGACCGGTTGGTGTTCCAGGGCATTCTGTTCGTGCTGCATACCGGGATTGCGTGGGAACACCTGCCGCAGGAGCTGGGCTTCGGTTCAGGCATGACGTGCTGGCGACGCCTGGCCGAGTGGACCGAGGCTGGTGTGTGGCCTCGGCTCCACGAAACGCTCTTGGCCAAGCTCCGTAGCTCGGACGCCCTGGACTTCTCCCGGGCGGCGGTCGACGGCTCTCATATCCGGGCGTTAAAAGGGGCGCCAAGACAGGACGAAGCCCTGTCGACCGGGGCAGGACGGGCAGCAAGCACCACTTGATTACCGATGCCACCGGCATCCCGCTCGCCGTCACTCTGACCTGCGGCAACCGCAACGACGTCACCCAGCTCATCCCACTGCTTCAGACAGTGCCTCCCGTGCGGGGCAAGCGCGGCCGGCCTCGGCGTCGTCCCGACGTTGCGCTCGGTGACCGCGGCTACGACCACGATAAGTACCGCCACCTCGTCCGCGGGCTCGGCGTGAAGCCACGGATCGCGCGGCGTGGCACCGAACACGGTTCCGGACTTGGAACTCAACGCTGGGTTGTCGAGCGCACCTTCGCTCACCTGCACTGGTTCCGCCGCCTGCGGATCCGTTGGGAGATCCGCGACGACATTCACGAGGCCTTCCTCAGCCTTGGATGCTCCCTCATCTGCTGGCGGAAGCTCTGCTCACTCCGGTGACAAGTGGTCATCCCAAGCACGGAGTACGGCGCCGAGTAGGCGCCGGTGGGTCGCAATCCAGTCGGCCGGTAGGTCAATCGGCACCCGAACGGTCACCATGGAGGCGAGATCGTCTTCAACCACCACCTCAGGACAGTCACGCTCGCTGCTGAGATGGATGAAGATGGACGGTCCACGCTGGACGTGCAACCAGGCGATGTCCTCGCCGGCCTCAAGACGATCCAGGGCATCGCCCCACGAAGTCAGCCGTGACCGCCACAGCGAGAGATTCACGCGTCCGGCGACGAATGGCGTGTCAACGACGACCTCCGCGGCGAGCCCTCCAGCCACACCCTGCAGAGCGCCGAGCACCGTGATGCGAACGCTGTTGCCCTCGTCGTCAGAGAACAGAGCCAGATTCAGCTGCGCTGCCGTCTCCAAGTCGCGTCCCATCGGCATGAAGCGATCTTGACGCACGTCCGGTCAGCTGACCAGCGACCCGGATCTGCGCCCACTCATTTCGTTAGGAGTTCTTAGTACTGCAGTGGGACTTCAATGTTTCCGCTGGTCAGAGGCGTAGTTTCGAGCGTACCGGGCTGACAGCCCGTCAC
>NZ_JAGXJL010000013.1:0-275473 GCF_019091475.1 Streptomyces sp. GbtcB6
GCGGCGGCGCGGGCGGGGCGGGCCGAGCAGGCCGCTGAGCGCGGCCGGCGGCAGCCGCAGGACGTCCTCCAGGGCGGCCAGCGCGGCCAGCGACTGTTTGCGCTCGGGACGGTAGCGCCCGGACTGCCAGGAGCTGAGCGTCGCCGGTGCCACCGGGGTGCCCCGCCGCCGTAGCCGGTGGTGGATCCGGTCGAGGCTCAGCCCGCTGGCGGCGATGGCGGCCCGCAGCGCCTCGGGAAACGGCCCCTCGGGTCTGGATGTCACATGCACCAGTCTTGGCCGGGGGGTGTGCGGGGGCGGAACCCCGTTGCCGGGATGTTGGAGCAGTGTTGCCCGATATTTGATCGAACTTGGGTGAGCCTGTCGGGCTCCTGTCGAATTTCCGCTGCGTTTCCGCGTCAAATCCCGCAATACTGAACGCCCTTGACGGGCTTGTCATGGTCATGAGCTGGGCGGAAGCTGCTGTCGTCCCCGGTGGAAGATCGCCCGGACCGCCGGAGGCGTCCCCCACTCCCTTCCGTGACGGAGAGTCATGTCAGCGAGAGCTTCCGCCAGTATCGTCCTCGCCACCGCGGCCGCGCTCAGCGCCGCCCTCGCCACCCCGGCGCTCGCCGCCGCCCCCCACCTCACCGCGCACACCCCCGCCCAGCTCACCCAGGCCGTCGCGAGCCACGAGAGCCACACCCTGCGCGGTCTGTCGAAGCCCGGCACGACCAACGCCACCGTCTCCTCCACCAACTGGTCCGGCTACGCGGCCACCGGTTCCTCCGGCGCCTACACCTCGGTGACCTCCTCCTGGACCCAGCCGTCCGTCAGCTGCGGCTCGGCCACCACGTACTCCTCCTTCTGGGTCGGCCTGGACGGCTACAGCAACTCCGCGCTGGAGCAGACCGGCACGGAGGCCGACTGCATCAACGGCACGGCCGTCTACGGCGCCTGGTGGGAGGTGCTGCCCGCCTCCGAGAGCGCCTACTCCGGCGTCACCGTCAAGGGCGGCGACAAGTTCACCGCCACCGTGACCTACAACGGCAGCACCTTCGCCATGACCCTCACGGACTCCACCCAGGGCTGGACGAAGACCACCACGCACGCCGGCTCCTCCGGCTTCAAGAACGCCTCCGCCGAGGTCGTCGCGGAGGCCCCCGAGGTCGGCGGCTCGGTCGCGAGCCTCGCCAACTTCGGCACCGTGACCTTCACGGGCGCGAAGGCGAACGGCTCCAACCTGGACGGCTTCTCGCCGACCGAGATCGTGATGACCAAGAGCAGCAGCTCCGCCGTGCGCGCCCAGCCGGGCACGATATCCGGCGGCAGCTTCGCGGACACCTGGAAGGCCAGCTGACCACCGCTCCCTGAGCGGCCGCCTGCCCGGGGTCACTGGGCAGTTGGGGGGTGCGGCATCCCCGGCGCACCCCCACGTGGTCAGGCCGACATGAGCAGTCGCCCGCGCCTGGCGTAGGCCAGGGCCTCGGGGGTGAGCACCGGACGCGGCACCAGGATCCCGCAGTCCGTGCAGACCGGACCGGCGGAGGGCTCGTGGTCCAGGTCGTACTTCCAGATGAGGCGCTCCCCCGCGCACACCGGGCAGACTGTGCCCGGCTCGCGCTCCAGGGCGGCGATCAGCCGTCGCAGCACCTCGGCGAGTGGTTCGTCGGGATGGACCCGTGGGTCGTCGCACCAGGCCACTCCGAATCCGCCCCAGGTCAGCCGGTGCCAGTCGTCCACGCTGCCCGGGCGGCGCAGCCCGTCGTGCTTCTCCTTCTTGCGGCGCTCGGCGAACTCGCCCTCATAGGCGAGCCATACCGTCCGTGCCTCCTCCAGCTCCTCCAGCGCGCCCACGAGACGCACCGGATCGGGGGACCGGTCCTCGGGACCGAACCCGGCCCGCGAGCAGAGATGGTCCCAGGTCGCGCGGTGCCCGTAAGGAGCGAACCGCTCCAGGCACTTGCGCAGCGAGTAACGCCGTAGCGCCAGATCGCACCGTGGGTCTCGCGCCTGTCTCGCCAGACTCCGGAAACCGGCCATCGCCCTGCACCTCCGTCACACCTGCACCTGTACTTCGGTCACTTCGGCGTCGCCGCACCGGCTTCGCGCGGCGTTGCCGTATAGACGTATCGACACTCGAATCGGCTCCATCGGATTTCCGATGCCGCCCATAAGGCCGCCCGCCTTGACCGACGGCCGGTGACACCACCGACGCGGGCGACCACTCCAAAACTTGACGCATGTTCATCTTCAATCCCGGGGATACCGGCGGTAACGTCCGGCACCACCCCCGTCGTGAGGAGCCGCCATGCCCCGGCGCACCAGACATCACGCGTTGTTCGACAAACTGAGAACTCCCCGCAAGCTCCCCGGGTTCCTGAAAGCCGCATCCGTATGCGTCCTCATAGCCGGCCTGCTCTCCCCGCTGGTCCAGGGGACCCCGGCGGCGGCCGCGGCCTCCAACGACTACTGCGGCGGCCAGTGTTCCGACATCCTGCCGCCCGGCGAGAACGGCAACGCCACGCTCGCCCAGGTCCTCCTCAACCAGGTCTTCGGCACCCAGCCCGACCATGCCGAGGACCAGCTGGGCCCCTACAACAACCTGGCCACGGGCTACTCCACCCTCACCGACGCGAAGATCAACACCTTCTTCAACGACTCGTCGTTCGGGGTCGCTTCCGATCAAGTCGCCTCCACGGAGAGTCCGGCGGGTCGCAGTGACGTGACGATCGTCCGTGACAAGAAGACGGGCGTGCCGCACATCACCGGTACCACCAGATACGGCACCGAGTTCGGCGCGGGGTATGCCGCCGCTGAGGACCGGCTGTGGCTCATGGACGTGTTCCGGCACGTCGGCCGCGGCCAGCTCACCACCTTCGCCGGTGGCGCCGCCTCCAACCAGGGCCTTGAGCAGGAGTTCTACCGCAACGCCCCCTACTCCGAGGCCGACCTCCAGGCGCAGATCGACAACGCCGTCGCCAACAACGGCGCCCGCGGCCAGCAGGCCCTCGCCGATGCCAACGCCTACCTCGCCGGCATCAACTCCTACATCGACGCCTCCGACAGCGGCCGGTACTTCCCCGGCGAGTACGTGCTGACCGGACACAAGGACTCGATCACCAACGCCGGCACGATCGACCACTTCAAGATCACCGACCTGGTGGCGCTGGCCTCCGTGATCGGCACGCTGTTCGGCTCCGGCGGCGGCGGCGAGGTCAACAACGCCATCTCGCTGCTCGCCGCCCAGGAGAAGTACGGCGTGACGGAGGGCACCAAGGTCTGGGAGTCGTTCCGCGAACGCAACGACCCCGAGGCGGCGCTCACCGTCCACAACGGCGAGAGCTTCCCCTACGGCACCAAGCCCGACAACCCGCAGGGCGAGGCGCTGCCCGACGCCGGTACGGTGACGACCGAACCACTGGTCTACAACGCCACCGGCACCGGCGCCGACCAGAGCGCCAGCGCGGCCTCCGCGGCGGCGACCGCGACCGCCCTCAGCTCGGCCAAGCGAGGGATGTCCAACGCCCTGGTCGTCAGCGGCAAGTACACCGCGAGCGGTCACCCCATCGCCGTCTTCGGACCGCAGACCGGCTACTTCGCCCCGCAGCTGCTCATGCTCCAGGAGATCCAGGGCCCGGGCATCAGCGCCCGCGGCGCCTCCTTCGCCGGCCTGAGCATGTACGTCGAACTGGGCCGCGGCCAGGACTACGCGTGGTCCGCCACCACCTCCGGGCAGGACATCATCGACTCCTACGCGGTCGAACTCTGCCAGGACGACTACCACTACCTGTACCACGGCACCTGCACGGCCATGGACGAGGTCGAGCAGGCCAACTCCTGGAAGCCGACCACCGCCGACGGCACGGCCGCCGGCTCGTACACCATGAAAGTCTGGAAAACCAAGTACGGCCCTGTCGAATACCGGGCCACCGTCGGCGGGAAGAAGGTCGCCTACACCACCCTGAGATCCTCCTACATGCACGAGGCCGACTCGATCATCGGCTTCCAGATGCTCAATGACCCCGACTACGTGAAGAGCCCGCAGACCTTCCAGAGCGCGGTCCAGCACATCAACTTCACCTTCAACTGGTTCTACGCCGACTCCTCGCACACCGCGTACTACAACAGCGGCAACAACCCGGTGCGGGCGAGCGGGGTCGACCCCGAGTTCCCGGTCTGGGGCCAGGCCGCCTACGAGTGGCAGAACTGGGACCCGACCACCAACACGGCCGACTACACCCCGGCCTCCGCGCACCCCAACTCCATCGACCAGGACTACTACATCTCCTGGAACAACAAGCAGGCGCTGAACTACACGACCGCGAGCTGGGGCGACGGTTCGGTCCACCGTGGCAACCTGCTGAACGACCGGGTCAAGAAACTCGTCGCCGCCGGGGGTGTCACCCGCTCTGCGCTTGTCAAGGCCATGGCAGACGCATCGCTCACGGACCTGCGTGCCGAGGACGTGCTGCCGGACCTGCTGAAGGTGGTCAACAGCAGTACGGTGACCGACTCCACGGCCGCCGCGGCCGTCACCAAGCTCCAGACCTGGCTGACCGCGGGCGGCAAGAGAACGGAGACCTCGGCGGGCTCGAAGACGTACGCCAACGCCGACGCCATCCGGATCCTGGACGCCTGGTGGCCACTGCTGGTGAAGGCCGAGTTCCAGCCAGGCCTCGGTGACGACCTGTACACCGCGTTCACCAACAACCTGTACATCGACGAGACCCCGTCGGCCGCCCACGGGCCCACCGGCTCGCACGCCGGCAGCTCCTTCCAGTACGGCTGGTGGAGTTATGTCGACAAGGACATGCGGTCGGTGCTCGGGCAGACCGTGTCGGGACCGCTCGCCGAGCAGTACTGCGGCGGCGGCAGCCTCAGCGCCTGCCGGGACATCCTCATCAGCACCCTGAAGACGGCGGCCGGCACCAGCGCGTCCACCGTCTACCCCGGGGACTCGCTGTGCTCGGCGGGCGACCAGTGGTGCGCCGACTCGATCGTCCAGCGCACCCTGGGCGGCATCAAGCACTACAACATCAGCTGGCAGAACCGGCCGACCTTCCAGCAGGTCGTGGAGTTCACCTCACACAGGTGAGCCGCACACCGGTGGGCTGATGCCCCACGGCGGCGGGGTCACGCGATGTGCCCCGCCGCCAGCACCACCCGGGCCAGTTCGGGGTGCACGATGTCGCTGTGCGCCCCGGACGGCGGCCCGCCCTTCCTGACGACCGCCGCCGCGTCGACGTTCACACAGCCCGGCGCGGCGAGCGGGCCGCGCAGCGCCGCCGCGAGGTCCAGCGAACGGGTGCCCGGCACCTCCTGGACGCCGTCGTGGCCCATCGCACCCCACCTGTCGCCCAGCATCCGCTCCATGTCCTCGCCCAGCGCCGACTCGCAGTCGTCCGCCATCCGCGAGGCCAGCGGATAGATCGTGCCGAGCGCCTCGTCGAAGTGGGAGTAGCAGCACACCAGCGGGCCGTCGATCCGGTTCTGCTGCCCCTGGAGCACCCCGCCGGCGTGCGGGTCGTGGGGCAGCCGGGCGGCGAACGCGTAGTGCGAGAAGGCGCCCTGCAGCAGGGTCACGGACTTCACCGTGCGCACCCCGTCCGGCAGCCCGCGCAGCGCGAACGACACCAGCCGGCCGCCGAAGCTGTGTCCGACCAGATGCACCCGCACGTCCGGCGCCGCCCCGGCCAGCTGCCCGACCACCCGCCCGAGCCCACGCTCCCCGACGGTTCCCGCACGCCGCTTCATCGCGTAGTACGTCGCCTGCCTGAGCAGCTCCTTCGCGCCGTCCCAGGGGTTCGGCAGCGTGAACCCGGCCGCGCCGCTGCCCCCTTGGAGAGTGGCCAGCGCCGCCGCGAACTCCTCGCACAGGGCCGTCGTGTCCCCGGTGAACAGCACCGGGTCGCTCTGCGGGACGCCCTCCGCGAGCGTGTCCGCCGCGAACAGCGGCTGCGGGCCGCCGGGGAGGACCTCGACCAGCAGCCGTACCAGGCGTCCGAACTCCGCCAGTTCGTTCGCCGGCCGCTGGTCCAGCATCCGCGCGATCTGGTCGACCACGGTGGCCCGCCCCGGGAACGTCTCCAGGAGCGCGTGCCGGGTGTCCTTGTCGAGGGCGGGTGCCGGTGACTCCTCCGCCTCCGTGGCCACCACGGACTTCGGGAAGTCGGGGATCGGCTCGTCGCAGAACCGCATCGACGGCCAGATCACCCCGGCGTACCCGATCCTCGCCTTCGGCGCGAGCTTCGGGATCGGCGCGAAGAACCGCCGGTACAGGGCGGTCGCACCCGAACGGTCGTTGTTCCAGCCGTGCGCGAAGACGATCAGGTCATGGACGCCGTGGCCGCCGATCTCGCCCAGCAGCCGGTCGCGTTCGGCGCCGTCCGGGTCCCCGTCCGCGTCGAAGGTCAGCTCCCAGTAGGGAGCCACACTCATCCCAGGATCCGCCATGCCAGGCTCCTCGTCCCCCGAACCGGTGCGATGTGCGCGCATCGTCCTGCTGCGGGGCAAGGTTGGCCATACAACGCGCCTCACCTGTAGAGGAGAAATTCCTTTCGGACCCGGCGGAATGCGGCGAGTTCGTCCTGCCAGGCGCCGACCACCTCGTCCGGGCCCGCGCCGGCGTCGATCATCGTGCGCACCCGCGTGGATCCGGTCAGCCTGTCGATCCAGTCGTCCGGGCGCCAGGCGAAGCCGCTCCACACCTTCTTCGCCGTGACCAGAAGGGCGATTCCGGTACGTACCGGGTCGTAGGCGACCCGGTCGTGCACATGGATCTGCACCCCGCCGACGGTCCTGCCCTGGAACTTGGAGAAGGTCGGCGTGAAGTACGCCTCCCGGAACCGCACGCCCGGCAGCGCGAGCCCGTTGGCGGCGGCCGCCCAGCGTGCGTCGATGCCCTCCGCGCCCAGCAGTTCGAAGGGGCGGGTGGTACCGCGCCCCTCGGACAGGTTCGTGCCCTCGAAGAGGCAGGTCCCCGAGTAGACGAGGGCGGTGTCCGGGGTGGGCATGTTGGGACTCGGCGGCACCCACGGCAGCCCGTACGCGTCGAAGAAGCGGGAGCGCCGCCAGCCCGTCATCGGTACGACGTCCAGCGCGACCGGCGGGTCCAGGAACTCCGCGTTGAACAGCCGCGCGAGCTCGGCGACCGTCATCCCGTGCGCCTGCGCGATCGGCTGCCGGCCGACGAAACTGGCGAACTCCCGGTGCAGGACCGGGCCCTGGGCCGTGCGGCCGGTCACCGGGTTGGGCCGGTCGAGCACGACGAAGCGCTTGCCGGCCAGCCGGGCCGCCTCCATGCAGTCGTAGAGCGTCCAGACGTACGTGTAGAAACGGGCGCCGACGTCCTGGATGTCGAAGACGACGGTGTCCACGCCGGAGGCGGTGAAGACGTCGGCGAGAGGCTGTCCGCTCTTGAGGTAGGTGTCGTAGACGGGAAGGCCGGTCGCCGGGTCGTCGTAGCGGCCCTCGGAGCCGCCGGCCTGGGCGGTGCCGCGGAATCCGTGCTCCGGGCCGAAGACCGCCGTCAGCCTGACCCGGGGGTCGGCGTGCATGACGTCAACGATGTGGCGGGCGTCGGGGGTGATGCCGGTGGGGTTGGTGACGATGCCGACCTTCTGGGCGGCGAGGAGGGTGTAGCCGTCGGCGGAAAGATGGTCGAAACCGGTGCGGAGGTGATCTCGGGCGTCCGCGGTCGTCGCGATTCCCGTGAGTGAGGCGGTTGCCGTGGCGGCGGTGAGCAGAGCTCTTCTGGACAGGCGCATGGGGGTGACCTCCACGTCGAGTGCTCCCGCGGGAAGTTTTGCAGGCTGCGGGACGGATGTGGCTGATCGCGCAGTTCCCCGCGCCCCTTTCGGGGCGCGTTGCAGTGGGCCCTTTCCTGCAACATACCGACCGGTTAGTGTGTCGTTGCTGAGCCGAGTCTGGTCGCGTCGTGTCGAAGGAGACCGATGGTGGGAGCCGTGCAAGATGCCCGAGTCGTCGTCACCGGGGCGGGAGGGGGCATCGGGGCCGCCCTTGCCCGCCGGTTCGCCGCCGAAGGCGCCCGCGTCGTCGTGAACGACCTGGACGGGGAGAAGGCGGCTGCCGTCGCCGAGGAGATCGGCGGGATCGCCCTTCCGGGGGACGCGTCCGGCATCGTCGGCGCCGCCCGGGACGCGCTCGGCGGGAGCGTCGACGTCTACTGCGCCAACGCCGGGCTCGGTTCCGGCGGGTCCGAGGCGGCCGACGCGGCCGTGTGGGAATCGGCCTGGGACGTCAACGTCATGGCTCACGTACGGGCCGCCCAGGAGCTGGTGCCGGAGTGGCTGGAGCGGGGGAGCGGGCGGTTCGTGTCCACCGTGTCCGCCGCCGGACTGCTCACCATGATCGGCGCCGCGCCCTACAGCGTGACCAAGCACGCCGCCTACGCCTTCGCCGAGTGGCTGTCGCTGACGTACCGGCATCATGGCCTGAAAGTGCACGCCATCTGCCCACAGGGCGTCCGTACCGACATGCTCGCCGCCACCGGCAGCGCGGGCGATATCGTGCTCCAGCCGACCGCCATCGAACCGGAGGCCGTCGCCGACGCGCTGTTCAAGGGGATGGCGGAGGACCGGTTCCTGATCCTGCCGCACCCCGAGGTCGCCGACTTCTACCAGGCACGGGCCACCGACCCGGACCGCTGGCTGACGAACATGAACCACATCCAGCAGAAGTGGGAGGCCACCCGGTGACCGAGTCCGTCTACGCTGCGCGGCCCTGGGTGGCGCTGCTCAACGACGCCCAGCGCGGGCCGGTCGATCCGCCCGCCTCGCTGGTGCACGCCCTGCGGACCGCCGTGGCCGAGGCGCCCGACCGCACCTGCCTCGCCTACTTCGACGCCCGCCTCAGCTTCCGTGAGGTCGACGAGCTGAGCGACTCGGTCGCCGCGCATCTCGCCGAGCGGGGCCTGGAGCGCGGGGACCGGGTCGCCGTGATCCTGCAGAACTCGCCGCACTTCGTGCTCGCGCTGCTCGGCGCCTGGAAGGCGGGCGCGACCGTCGTGCCGGTCAACCCGATGTACAAGTCGGGGGAGGTCTCGCACGTGCTGCGGGACGCCGAGGTGGCCGCGCTGGTCTGCTCGCAGCGGGCCTGGGAGTCGTATCTGCGCGACACGGCCGCCGACTCGCCGGTGCGGATCGTGCTCACCGCGAGCGAGCTGGACTTCCAGACGCGTGACGACGCGCGCGTGCTGACCTTCGAGCGGCTGCCGCAGGCCGCCGACGCCGAGGACCTGGTCGCCGTCGCGCGCAGGGGTGGCAAGGCGCCCGAAGGGCGGGACCCGGCGCCCTCCGACATCGCGCTGATCAGCTACACCTCGGGGACGAGCGGCGCGCCCAAGGGCGCCACCAATCTCCACAGCAACATCATGTACAACGCCGAGCGGCAGCGGACCGGGCTCGCCCTGCCCGACGCGCCGGTCTACTACGCCCTCGCGCCCCTCTTCCACATCACCGGCATGGTCTGCCAGCTCTGCGCCTGCCTCACCAGCGTGGGCACGCTCGTGCTGACGTACCGCTTCGAGCCGGGCCTGGTGCTGGAAGCGTTCGCCGAGCACCGCCCGCAGTACACGGTCGGCCCGTCCACCGCCTTCATGGCCCTCGCCGCCCACCCGGACGTCACCCCGGAGCACTTCGCGTCCTTCGTCAACATCTCGTCGGGCGGCGCACCGCTGCCGCCGGCCCTGGTGGAGAAGTTCCGCGCGGGGTTCGGGCCGTACATCCGCAACGGCTACGGGCTGACCGAGTGCACCGCGCCCTGCGCCTCCGTGCCGCCGGAGCGGGAAGCGCCCGTCGACCCGGTCTCCGGAACCCTCGCGGTCGGCGTGTCCGGCCCGGACACGGTCGTCCGCATCATCGACGACCAGGGTCAGGAGGTGCCCTTCGGCGAGCAGGGCGAGATCGCCGTACGCGGGCCGCAGGTCGTGCCCGGGTACTGGCGGCGGCCCGAGGCCACCGCCGAGACCTTCCCGGACGGCGAACTGCGCACCGGCGACATCGGGTTCATGGACCCGCAGGGCTGGCTGTACGTCGTCGACCGCAAGAAGGACATGATCAACGCGTCCGGCTTCAAGGTCTGGCCGCGTGAGGTAGAGGACGTGCTGTACACCCACCCGGCGGTACGCGAGGCGGCCGTTGTCGGGGTGCCGGACGGGTACCGCGGGGAGACCGTCAAGGCCTACATCAGTCTTCGCCCCGGAGCTGCAACCGACCCGGACGATCTCGCCCTCTATTGCAAGGAGAGACTGGCCGCTTACAAATACCCGCGCCAGGTGGAGATCCTGCCCGACCTGCCGAAGACGGCAAGTGGGAAGATCCTCCGACGGGAACTTCGTTCCCGACCGCAACAGAGTCAGTAGATCTACGAGAAAGGCAGGTGGCGGCAGTGCCCAGGACGACGGACGGAGACGGGGCTCCTGTTCCGCAGCGGCTTCTTGCCGCCGCCACCCGGCTCTTCGCGGAGCAGGGCTACGACCGGACCTCCGTGCAGGAGATCGTGGAGGCGGCCGGTGTCACCAAGGGGGCGCTGTACCACTACTTCGGCTCCAAGGACGACCTCCTGCACGAGGTGTACGCGCGCGTGCTGCGCGTCCAGCAGGAACGGCTCGACGCCTTCGCGAACGCGGACGAGCCGATCGAGAAGCGGCTGCGGGGCGCGGCGGCGGACGTGGTCGTCACGACCATCGAGAATCTCGACGACGCGATGATCTTCTTCCGCTCGATGCACCACCTGAGCCCGGAGAAGAACAAGCAGGTGCGCGCCGAGCGCCGGCGCTACCACGAACGCTTCCGCGCGCTCGTCGAGGAGGGCCAGCGCGAGGGAGTGTTCTCCACCGCGACCCCGGCCGACCTCGTCGTCGACTACCACTTCGGCTCGGTCCACCACCTGTCGACCTGGTACCGCCCCGACGGCCCCATGGCCCCGCAGGAGGTCGCCGACCACCTGGCCGACCTGCTGCTGCGGGCACTGCGCCCCTGATGTGCCTAGGCTGGAACGGCTGAATTCCTCTACGAGTCGACTCGGGGGGAAGGAGACCGAGTGCGATGGCGAAAGTCCTCTTCATCGTCAGCGGGGCGACCTACTGGGTTCTCAAGGACGGCACCAGGTACGCGACCGGCTACTGGGCCGAAGAGTTCGCCGTGCCCTACAAGAAGATCACGGAAGCCGGTCATGACGTCGTGGTCGGGACGCCCGGCGGGGTGACCCCGAACGTCGACATGATGAGCCTGCGCCCGTCGATGGCGGGCGGCGAGGAGATGGCCCTCGAACTGGAGGCGATCATCCGCTCCGCCGAGGTGATGCGGCGGCCCCTCCAGCTCTCGGACGTCCGCCTGGAGGACTACGACGCGGTGTACCTGCCCGGCGGCCACGGCCCCATGGCGGACCTGGCGTTCGACGCCGATGTGGGCCGCCTGCTGACCGCGCAGCTCGCCTCGGGCAGACCGCTCGCGATCGTGTGCCATGCCCCCGCCGCGATCCTCGCCACCAGGATTCACGGCAGGTCGCCCTTCGACGGATACCGCATCACCTGCTTCACCGACGAGGAGGAAGGGGCCGTCGGACTGGCCCCTCGGGCACCGTGGCTCCTGGAGACGGAGCTCAAGGAGAAGACCGGCATCGACTTCAGCCGCGGTCCGATCTGGGAGCCCTACATGGTCGAGGACCGCAACCTCATCACCGGCCAGAATCCCCATTCGTCGGCGATCCTGGCGGACCGGCTGCTCCAGATCCTCAAGTAGGCGACGGCCGTCAGTACCGGGCGCCGGCCGGCGGCCCCGTCGACCGTGCCGGGTTCCGGACCGGGACCGGACCACGGCCACTGACCGGATCCCCGGAAGCGGGAGCAGTCGGCCCGCCCGGGTCACTGGTGGCGGCGCACGGACACGTGCGCATAGTCTCGCCGGCATGGCAGATGTGTTTGCGGGCGTCCGGCTGCTCGGCCCGCCAGTGACCGACGGCGAGTACATCGAGTTGAGCGAGCACGAGACGGTGCACCTGCACGAGTACACGCGGATCTACGCCGTGCCCGGCCTCTACGAGCATGTCGTCCAGGAACGGCTGCAGTGCAGATCGCCGCAGGTCGCGGCCGAGGGTTTCCTGCGCGCGGCCACGAGCCTCGGGCTGGAGCCGGAGTCGATGACGGTGCTGGACGTCGGCTCCGGCACCGGACTGGTCGGCGAACTCGTGCGTGGCTCAGGCGCGGCCCGGGTCGTCGGGGTCGACGCGCTGCCGGCGGCGCGCGAGGCGTGTCTGCGCGACCGGCCGGGCGTCTACGCCGACTACGTGGTCGGCGACTTCCAGCTCGGCGACGGACTCCGTGAGGCACTGCGCCCTTACGCCTTCGGCGGGCTGGTGTCGGCCGGCGCGTTCGGCGGCACGCACGCCACACCGCGGGCGCTGGTCAACGCGCTCGGGGTCCTGCCGTCGGGCGCGCCCGTGGCCTTCACGATCCACGAGCAGTGGATGGACGAAGCGGATCCGGACGGGTTCGGCGTCGCCGTCGAGCGGCTGGTGGCCGACGGACGTCTCGAACTGCTGGAACGGACCCGGTTCCAGCACCGGGTGACGACGACCGGCGAGCCGATCTTCTACCAGCTCGTGGCGGGCCGGACGGGCTGAGGCGGACGGCGAGGGGCCGGTGCGGGCATGAGGATGCCCGCACCGGCCCCGACTGCGCAACGCCTACAGGTACTTCTTCAGCTCCCGCCGCGCCAGCGAGCGCTGGTGCACCTCGTCCGGGCCGTCGGCGATCATCAGGGTGCGGGCCCCGGCGTACAGGTCGGCCAGCGGGAAGTCCTGGCTGACACCGCCGGCGCCGTGCAGCTGGATCGCCCGGTCGATGATGTCGACGACCGCACGCGGCGTGGCAATCTTGATGGCCTGGATCTCGGCGTGGGCGCCCCGGTTGCCGACGGTGTCCATCAGCCAGGCCGTCTTGAGGACCAGCAGCCGCAGCTGCTCGACCGTCACCCGGGCGTCGGCGATCCAGTTGTGCACCACGCCCTGCTGGGCCAGCGCCTTGCCGAAGGCCTGACGGGAGACGGCCCTGCGGCACATCAGCTCGATCGCCCGTTCGGCCATGCCGATCAGCCGCATGCAGTGGTGGATACGGCCGGGGCCGAGCCGGGCCTGGGCGATGGCGAAACCGCCGCCCTCCTCGCCGACCAGGTTGGTCACGGGCACGCGCGCGTGGTCGAAGACCACCTCGGCGTGGCCGCCGTGCGAGTGGTCCTCGTAGCCGAAGACCTTCATCGCCCGCTTCACAGTGACGCCCGGGGTGTCGCGCGGGACCAGGACCATGGACTGCTGGCGCCGGATGTCGGTGCCGTCCGGGTCGGTCTTGCCCATCACGATGAAGATCTTGCAGTCCGGGTTCATCGCCCCGGAGATGTACCACTTGCGGCCCGTGATGACGTAGTCGTCGCCGTCGCGCTCGATGTGCGTGGTGATGTTGGTGGCGTCGGAGGAGGCCACCTCCGGCTCGGTCATGGCGAACGCGGAGCGGATCTCACCGGCAAGGAGCGGTTCCAGCCACTGCTTCTTCTGCGCGTCGTCGCCGAACTGGGCCAGCACCTCCATGTTGCCGGTGTCCGGTGCCGCGCAGTTCAGCGCGGTGGGCGCCAGGTGCGGGGAGCGACCGGTGATCTCGGCGAGCGGCGCGTACTGGAGGTTGGTGAGCCCTGCGCCGTACTCGGCGTCGGGGAGGAAGAGGTTCCACAGGCCCTGCCTGCGCGCCTCGGCCTTCAGCTCCTCGACCACGGCCGGGGTGTCCCACGGCGAGGCCAGCGCGGCCCGCTGCTCCTCGGCCACGGTCTCGGCCGGATAGACGAACTCGTCCATGAAGGCGAGCAGTTGGGCGCGCAGTTCCTCGGTGCGCGCGTCGAACGCGAAGTCCATGGCCGGTCAGCCTTCCTGAAGAGTGGTCAGTCCGTGGTCGATGAAGACGGGGACGAGCTCGCCGATGCGGTCGAAGCCCTGCCCGAGCGTCTGGCCCAGCGTGTACCGGTAGTGGATGCCCTCCAGGATCACGGCGAGCTTGAACCAGGCGAACGCGGTGTACCAGGAGATCTGCGAGACGTCCCGCCCCGAGCGGGCGGCGTAGCGCTCGACCAGCTCCCGCGGCTCCGGGTGGCCCGGCGCCTCGGCGGTCGTGGACACAGGTGAGTCCGGCGCGCCCAGCGGCAGGCTGTACATCACCAGCAGGCCCAGGTCGGTCAGCGGGTCGCCGAGCGTCGACATCTCCCAGTCGAGGATCGCCTTGATCCGGTCGTCGTCGCCGATCAGGACGTTGTCGAGGCGGTAGTCGCCGTGGATCACCGTGGGTGCGGGGGACTGCGGCAGGCGGCGGCCCAGGGTCGCGTGCAGCTCGTCGATGCCGGCCAGCTCGCGGTTGCGGGAGGCGTCCAGCTGCTTGCCCCAGCGGCGCAGCTGGCGGTCCAGGAAGCCCTCCGGGCGGCCGAAGTCGGCGAGGCCCACCTCCGCGGGGTCCACGGCGTGCAGCTCGACCAGCGTGTCCACCAGGGACAGCACGGCGTCACGGGTGCGCTCGGGGCCGAGCGGGACGAGCTGCTCGGAGGTGCGGTACGGGGTGCCCGCCACGAACTCCATCACGTAGAACGGCGCGCCGAGGACCTCCTCGTCCTCGCACAGCAGCACCGGGCGCGGCACCGGCACCTCGGTCGGGTACAGCGCGCTGATCACCCGGTGCTCGCGCTTCATGTCGTGCGCGGTGGCCAGGACATGGCCCAGCGGCGGCCGTCGCACGACCCACTTCGAGGCGCCGTCGGAGAGCGCGTAGGTGAGGTTCGACCGTCCGCCCTCGATCAGCCTTCCGGTCAGCGGACCGGTCACCAGGCCGGGCTGCTCGCGGTCGAGCAGGCCGCGCAGCCGGTCGAGGTCGAGTCCGGGCGGGTGGTCGGGGCTCATGCATCGCTCCTACGAACGAATGAACAGGACCCGACTTATGATGCCGACCAGTCGGTATGTCGTCCAGCGCGTGAGCCAAACGTGACCGGGACCACCCTACGACCCGTACGGCGGGTGACGGCTCCCCGCGCGCGGAGCGGGGAACCGTCATCGGCGAGGATCGGCTCAGTGGTCGTCCCAGTGACCGTCGTGCGCGGCGTGCCGGTGGCCGTCGTGCAGATAGTCGACGTGGTCGCCGTGCAGGACGCCGGTGTGCCCGCAGCCGTCGCCGTGCCGGTGCTCGTGCGCCTCGTGGGTGACGTGCCCGTCGGGCTCGCACTCGTCCCAGTGGCCGCCGTGCTCGCGGTGCAGATGCCCGTTGTGCGCGTAGTCGACGTGGTCGCCGTGCGGCACCTGGTCGTGCCCGCAGTCCGGTCCGTGACTGTGGCCGTGCGAGACGTGTTCCTGGTGAAGGGTGGTCATGGTGCTCGCCTTCGGGGGTGCAGGGTTCAGGAGTGTGGCGTGACGCCGACGGACAGGCTGCCACGCAAAGGGCGCATATGCGGGCATCCCGGTTGCGTGGCGTCCGAGTACCCCAGAGGGTCGTTTGCATGAAAGGCATCAGCTACAGCCGGTACGGCGGCCCCGACGTGCTGGAGTACGGCGAGGTCAAGGACCCGAAGGTCGGCCCCGACTCGGTGCTCGTGAAGGTCCGGGCGGCGGCCGTGAACCCGGTCGACTGGAAGTGCCGCGAGGGCCAGCTGCACGGCATCATGGACGCCGTCTTCCCGGTGGTCCCCGGCTGGGACGTCTCCGGCGTCGTCGTCCAGCCGGGCCCCGCCGTCACCGAGTTCGCGGTCGGCGACGAGGTGATCGGCTACGTCCGCGAGGACTTCCTCTCCCGGGGCACCTGCGCCGAGTACGTCGCCGCCCCGGTGCGCACCCTCGCCCGCAAGCCGCGCAACCTCACCTTCGAACAGGCCGCCGGGCTGCCGCTGGCCGGTCTCACCGCCTACCAGGTGCTGGTGCACGCCCTGGAGGTCAGGCGCGGCGAGACGGTCCTCGTGCACGCCGCCGCGGGCGGGGTCGGCTCCCTCGCCGTCCAGATCGCGGCCCACCTCGGTGCCCGGGTGATCGGCACGGCGAGCGAGCGCAACCACGACTTCGTCCGGGGGCTCGGCGGCGAACCGGTGACCTACGGCGCGGGCCTGGCCGAACGCGTCCGGGGGCTGGCACCGGAGGGCGTGGCCGCCGTCTTCGACACCGTCGGCGGGGAGGCCCTGACCGCCTCGGCGAACCTGCTCGCACCCGAGGGCCGGATGGCCTCGATCGCCGACCCGGACGTCGTCGACTTCGGCGGCCGCTACTGCTGGGCGCGACCCGACGCCGAGGACCTGACCCGGCTCGCGGCGCTCGCGGAACAGGGGGCGGTCACCGTCCATGTCGCCGAGACGTTCCCGCTGAAGCGGGCGGCCGACGCGCAGCGCCGCAGCCAGGAGGGGCGTACCCGGGGCAAGCTGGTGGTCACCGTCGACTGGCCGGAGGAGGGCTGAGCGGGGCCTATACGACCAGTGCGGCGGCGCACAGGGCGATGGCGATCGTGCACAGCACCGCCCCGGTCGCCTGCCGGGGGGGCAGCGCCGTGGGGCGGTCGGCGGCCGCGAGGGCGCGGATACGGCGGTTGGCGACCAGGAGGAAGCCCAGCCACAGGGCGCAGCAGGCGGCGCAGGCGAGCACGCCGGCGACCGAGGTGCTGCCGTGCAGTGCGGTCTTCGCCGCGAGTATGGCGGCGACGGTCGCCGAGAGGGTCGTACGGCGCCAGGCCAGCCGGGTCCGCTCCGGCTGGAGCCCGGGGTCGCGGGCCGGCTCCGTCATCCCTCCCACCCGACGAGCACCACGACGACCATGGCGACGGCGACCACGGCGACGACCACGCTCAGCAGTGCGGGGAACCGGGACACCGGCAGATCCTCGCCGCGCCGCATCGCCTGCTCGCAGCGCATCCAGTGGTTCACGGCACGCAGCGAGCAGAGCACGCCGGCGGCGAGGAGCGCGAGCGCGAGGCCGACGCGCCAGCCCCAGCGGAGGTCGGGCAGGAACTGGTCCACGGCGAAGCCGCCGCCGATCAGGGCGAGGGCGGTGCGCAGCCAGGCCAGGAAGGTCCGCTCGTTGGCGAGGGAGAAACGGTAGTCGGGGGTCGTGCCCTCCTGGCGCACTTCTTCGGGGGCGAACCACAAACGGACGTTCCGAGCGAATTCGATCACGTGCCGGAAGCCTACCCGGGGGGGGTGGGGGGCCGTGGTCGTTCGGCCGCGGGCCCGGTGGTGGCTGGTCGCGCAGTTCCCCGCGCCCCTTACGGGGCGCCGCCCAGCCGCGTCCTGCACAGCTGCGGGCGCTCGCGCCACCTCATCCGGCCGCGGGTGTGAGGGCTGGTCGCGCCCACGCGGCGGAGCCGCACATCAAATACAGCCCCGCGCCCCTTACGGGGCGCTGCAGTCGCGTCAGCTACATGGCTGCGGGCAGGCGTGCCGCAGGGCGGCACGGGTGGGCGCTGGGGGTCCCCCCGGCCGAAGGCTGGGGAGGCGCCGGTAAGCGTCCCCCCTCAGCCCCGCCACTCCCGCAGCCGCTCCCACGCCGCCACCCCGTCCGGTACCCACTCCCACTCCCCGAGCCGGGACACCAGTTCCTCCTCGCTCAGGAAGGCGTGCCACGCCACCTCCTCCACCTGCGGCCGCACCGGCAGCTCGCAGCGCACCTCGTACACCGCCGACCACCAGCTCTGCCCGGCGCCGTCGTCGTACAGGAACTTGAAGAGGAACGTCGGCCGGGGGAGACCGCTCACGCCCAGTTCCTCCTCGGCCTCCCGCAGCGCCGCGTCGTCGTAGGACTCGCCCGCGCCGACCACACCCCCGACGAACATGTCGTAGAGGGAGGGAAAGACCAGCTTGGTCGCGGTGCGGCGGTGGACGAAGACGCGGCCGGCGGCGTCGCGGGCCTGGATGAAGACGCAGCGGTGGCGCAGGCCCCGGGCGTACGCCTCGCCGCGTGGGGACTGTCCGGTCACCCGGTCGTGCTCGTCGACGATGTCGAGGATCTCGTCAGCAGCGCTCATACCGCCATCCAAGCAGGCGGACGGCCGCCGGCGTCAGCGCGGCTGGAGGTCCAGCGAAGGCTCCTTGGGCGCCGCACCGCGCGGCATCGCCGGATGCAGCCCGAGCAGCACGATGCCCGCCACGATCGCCGCGAGCCCCGCCGCCTCCCAGGCCAGCGCCCCGGTGTCGGTGCGCAGCCGGTCCCCGAGGAAGCCGACCCCGCAGAGGATCCCGGCGAGCGGCTGGGCCGCGGTGAGCGCGGGCAGCGAGTTGCGCAGTTCCGCCGTCTCGAACGCGCTCTGCACGAGGATCAGCCCGGTGACCCCGAGGACCAGCACGCCGTACGGCTGCCAGCCGGTCAGCACCTCCATGATGCCGCCCTCGGAGAAGCGGGTGCTGGTGACCCGGGTCAGCGCGTCCTGGACGCCGTAGAGCAGGCCGGCGGCGAGGGCGAGGAGGGTCGGTCCCGCGCTGAGGCGGGAGCGTTTGGCGTAGGTCGTGAGGAGCAGGGCTATGCCGACCATCACGCCGATGATCAGCCAGTGCCGCAGCGGGTTGGCGATGGCGTCGCCGCCGCGTGGCTGGCCCGCCAGGATGAACGCGGTGACACCGCCCGCGAGCAGGACGAGACCCGCCCAGCCCTGGTGGCTGAGGGGATGCTTGGTCTGGTGCCGGGAGAGCGCGAGGGCGAACAGCAGGTTCGTCGCCAGCAGCGGCTCGACGAGGGAGATCTCGCCCTTGCCGAGGGCGATCGCGCCGAGGATCATGCCGGCCACCATCAGGCCGATGCCGCCGAGCCAGCGCGGCACCCTCATCAGGTCGAGCAGCAGCCGGGGCGAGAGGAAGTCGCTGAGCGGTGCCTTCTGGGCGACGTTCTGCTGGAGCACGAACCCGAAGCCCAGGCAACAGGCCGCGCTCACGGCGAGAACCAGAACCAGAACGGACACGCTGCGTACCTCGATCTGCGGCCGGGTTACGGAGTGCGTAGTGGCCGACTGTAGCGCTCGCGGGTAGGGATTGCTCCGGGGGTACCCGGAACCGGGCGGTTGACTCGGTCACGCTGCCCGAGTCGATCACGCTGGGCGGATCGGGGCGGCGGCGAGACCCTACGGCCATGGTCCGACGCCCGGGCGGCAGGCGCCATGGCGTACGCCACAGCCGGAACCCGAAGCCCCACGGCCACGGTACGCCAACCGGGCCCCGGCGCGCGTCAAGTTCCGCCTCGCGCAAGGTAGTTGAACGGAGTACCAGCCCCGTTCAGCTTGACGCAAAGTCTTGGCTGGGGGTTTGCTGTGCGTGATCGGCCGATGGCAGCCCGACAACCAGGAAGTTCCGCGGTGCCCCCAACCCCGCCCCTCTTAGGCCCAAGCCCGGCCGTCTCGGACCCAGGCCCGGCCGTCGTCCGAAGTCCCCGCGCGGCAGCGCACCCCGGGTGCGAACACTGCCCCGACGACGCCCTCGACGACGCCGAACTCATCTCCGCCCGCGCCGCGTTGGCCCAGGGCCGCTGGCAGTCCGCCCGCTCCCTGCTGCTCCATACGGGTGATGACTGGGACCGCCGCGGCCACCGGGCCACCGTCCTCGCCCGCCAGCCCTACGCCATCGCCTGGGCCCGCGAGTGGCTGCTCGCCGAGCCCGGCTCCGCCGGCGCCGCCACCCTGTACGCCCTGGCCCTGGTCCGGCGCGCCCTGCGCGGCAAGGAGGATCCGGAGCGGGCCAGTGAGGCCTGCGCCGGCGCCGCCGCGCTCGCCCCCGCCGACCCCACTCCATGGCTCGGCCTGCTCCTGCTGGCCCGCTACCTGGGCACCGACGAGGAGACGCGCCGGACCTTCACCGAGGTGCGCCGCCGCCACCCCGAACACCACCACGCCCACCACCTGATGGCGGCCCGGATCGCGGAGACCGAGACCGGGGGAACGTACGAACTGTGCGCCTTCGCGGAACGCGCCGGGGCCGAGGCACCGGCCGACTCCCCACTCGCCGTCCTGCCGGTCGTCGCCTACGCCGAACGCCACCGGGTGCTGGCCGCCACCGGCCGGGCCCCCGCCGACCCGGCCGCCGCCGGGCACTGGACCGAGCCGTCCGCGCTGCGTGCCCTGGGCGCCGCCTTCGACTGGTGGCTGGAGTGGGGCATCGAGGAGCATCCCCGCCGCCACATCGACCTCAACCACCTCGCCCACGCCACCTTCGGCGCCGGCCGGTACGCCGAGGCCGCCGCCCTGTTCCAGCGCATCGGCCGCCATGCCACCCAGGCACCCTGGTCGTACCCGGACCGCGACCCGTGCGAGGCGTTCCGGGCGGCCCGGGAGCGGGTGCTGGGAGGTTGAGGGGAGCTTGATGAGAAGAGGTTGTGGATTCCTTACGGCCGCCGGATTTCGTGGCCGAGCCCGCCCCGATGGTGTTCGAATGAGTGCGTGAACTCTGAACAATCCGAGGAACCACGGCGCACCGAGGAGGGCAGCCCGGTCGGCCGCCGGGTGTTCCTCGGCACCATCGGCCTCGGCGCGCTCGGCCTGGTGACCGCGCCGGTGCTGCAACGCGTCACCGAGTCGGTCCTCGGGACCTTCTCCGGCAAGGACCCCACGGGCCTGACCGGACTGCTCCCGAACGGCGGCGGCTTCCGCTACTACTCGGTGACCGGGTCGGTGCCGGACAAGACCGCCGCCGACTACCAGCTGAAGATCGACGGGCTGGTCGACAAGCCGCGTACCTACACCCTGGCCGACCTGCGGGCCCTGCCGCAGACCAAGCTGGTCAAGGACGTCCAGTGTGTGACCGGCTGGCGGGTACCCGACACGCCCTTCGAGGGCGTCCGCCTCTCGCACCTGCTGGATCTGGCGGGCGTCCGGGACTCGGCCAAGGCGATCCACTTCACCTGCTTCGACGGCGCGTACACCGAGAGCCTCACCCTCGACCAGGCCCGCCGGCCGGACATCCTGGTCGCGCTGCGCATGCAGAACAAGGTCATCTCCCACGACCACGGCGGCCCGGTCCGCCTCTATGTCGCCCCCATGTACTTCTACAAGTCGGCCAAGTGGCTCTCCGGCATCACGGTCACCGACAAGGTCGACCCGGGGTACTGGGAGAGGCTGGGCTACGACGTCGACGCCTGGGTCGGCCGCTCGAACGGACGTGACGATGAGCCTACGAGCTGAGGCCCCGGCCGCCACGGAGCGGCTGCACCGCTTCACCGCCGCCGCGCGCTGGGTCCACCGCACCACGGCGCTGCTGATGGGCCTCTGCGTCGCGACGGCCGCCTGCCTCTACATCCCGCAGCTGGCCGTCCTCGTCGGCCGCCGTGAACTGGTCGTCCGCATCCACGAGTGCGCGGGCCTCGCCCTCCCCGTCCCGGTCCTCCTGGGCCTCGCCTCCCGCGCCTTCCGCAGGGACCTCGGCTTCCTGAACCGCTTCGGCCCGCACGACAGGCTCTGGCTGCATGCCGCCCTGAGCCGCGACAAGCGCCCCTCCTCCCGCCCGGCGGGCAAGTTCAACGCCGGCCAGAAGATCTACGCGAACTGGATCGCCGGCGCGACCCTCGTCATGCTCGGCACGGGCCTCCTCATGTGGTTCACCCACCTCGCCCCGCTGATGTGGCGCACCTCGGCCACCTTCGTCCACGACTGGCTGGCCCTCACGATCGGCGTCGTCCTGGCCGGCCACATCGGCATGGCCCTCGGCGACCCGGAGGCGAGACGGGGCCTGCGCACGGGCACGGTGAGCCGCGAGTGGGCCAAACGCGAACACCCGCTGTGGCGGCCGTAACCCTGCGGGGCCTGCCGAACGCACTCCGCCGGAGACCAGGCACCGCCGAACACGGCCGTCGTGGCTGATCGCCGTTGCGCCGGAGAGAACTGCGAAGGCCGTCGCTTTCGTCAGGCGCCGCCGGACTTGGCCGTCGTGGCGGATGGCCGTTGCGGTGGAGTGAACTGTGGAGGCCGTCGGTTTCCTCAGCCACCGCCGGACTTCGCCGTTGTGGCGGATGGCCGTTGCGGTGGAGTGAACTGTGGAGGCCGTCGGTTTGCTCAGGCACCGTCGGACTTCGCCGTCGTGGCCGCTGGCCGTTGCGGTGGAGTGAGCTGTGGAGGCCGTCGGCTTCCTCATCCCGCCGCGACGGCGATCAGCCGAGACGGCGGAGTCCGGCGGTGCCGAGCGATGCGCACCACCGGACTCCACTCGCGTACCGCCCCCTAGATCACCAATGACAGCAGCAGGACCAGGCCGCCCCCGACCACCGAGATGATCGTCTCCATGACGGACCAGGTCTTGAGGGTCTGGCCGACGCTCAGGCCGAAGTACTCCTTCACCAGCCAGAATCCCGCGTCGTTGACATGGCTGAAGAACAGCGAGCCCGCACCGATGGCCAGGACCAGGAGGGCGGTGTGGGTCGTCGACATGTCGGCCGCCAGGGGGGCCACCAGGCCCGCCGCGGAGACCGTGGCGACCGTCGCGGAGCCGGTCGCGAGACGGATCGCGACCGCGATCAGCCAGGCCAGCAGCAGGGCCGGGATCGACCAGTCCTTGGAGATCTCCAGGATCATCTGGCCGACACCGCAGTCGATCAGCGTCTGCTTGAAGCCGCCGCCCGCGCCGACGATGAGGAGGATGCCCGCGATGGGCATGAGGCCCTTCTCGACGGTCTGCGAGATCCGCTCCCGCGAGAACCCGGCCGGCCGCCCCAGCGTGAACATGCCGACGATCACGGCCGCGAGCAGGGCGATCAGCGGGGAGCCGATGACGTCGAAGACCCGCTGGACCTTGTGCGCCGGATCGTCGACGACTATGTCGACCAGCGCCTTGGACAGCATCAGGACGACCGGCAGCAGGATGGTGGCGAGGGTGGCGCCGAAGCCGGGGCGGTGCTCCAGCTCCTCGGACGGGCGTTGCGGGAGCATCCGGTCGGGGGCCTGCACGTCCACCCAGCGGGCCGCGACCTTCGAGAACAGCGGACCGGCGACGATCACGGTGGGGATCGCGACCAGGACGCCGAGGGCCAGGGTCACGCCGAGGTTCGCGTGGACCGCGTCGATCGCGACCAGCGGGCCCGGGTGCGGGGGCACCAGACCGTGCATCACCGACAGACCGGCGAGGGCCGGGATGCCGATGCGCATCAGGGAGTAGTTGCCGCGCTTGGCGACCATCAGCACCACGGGGATCAGCAGCACGATGCCGACCTCGAAGAACAGCGGCAGCCCGACCACGGAGGCGATCAGCACCATCGCCCACGGCATGGCACGCCCGCCGGCCTTGGCGAGGATCGTGTCGACGATCTGGTCGGCGCCGCCGGAGTCGGCCAGCAGCTTGCCCAGGATCGCCCCGAGCGCGATCAGGACACCCACGCCGGCGACGGTGGCGCCGAGCCCGGTGGTGAAGCTGGTGATGGCCTTGTCGAGCGGCACCCCGGCGAACGCGCCGAGCGCGAGCGAGCCGATGGTCAGCGCCAGGAAGGCGTGGAGCTTGAACTTGGTGATGAGCAGGACGATGACGGCGAAGCCCAACAGGACGGCGATGCCGAGCCGGGCATGTCCGGCCGAGGTGATGGGCGCGACGGTGTCCGCTGCCAGCATCTCGACGCTGAGTCTGGGCACGGGGGTTCCTTGCAGTGACGGGGACAGGTAGGGGGGATCCGGGGGAGTGGCTTACCGAGGGGCTTACTGCGGGGTGAGGCCGGGCAGCGTGTCCAGCGCCCGTACGGCCCGTGCGGTGATCTCCTCGGGGCTGCCCGAGACGTCCACGGCGACGCCCGGCTCGTCCGCGCCCAGCGGCTGGAGCGTGGCGAACTGGGAGTCCAGCAGCGCGGTCGGCATGAAGTGGCCCTGCCGGTGCGACATCCGGTCCTCGATGAGCCGCCGGTCGCCGGTCAGGTGCAGGAACACGATGCCGGGAGCCGCGGCCCGCAGCCGGTCGCGGTACGACCGCTTCAGTGCGGAGCTGCTGACCACCCCGCCCAGCCCCGCCCGCCCGTGCGCCCAGGAGCCTATGGCGTCCAGCCACGGCCACCGGTCGGCGTCGTCGAGCGGGTGCCCGGCCGACATCTTGGCGATGTTGGCCGGCGGATGGAAGTCGTCGCCCTCGGCGTACGGGACGCCGAGCCGGGCGGCGAGCAGGGGACCGATCGTGGTCTTGCCCGTGCCGGCGACGCCCATCACCACGACGACATGAGGGGTGTGCATCAGTGCCTCGCTGTGTCTTCCTCGGAAGGTGTCGGCCTCACTGAAACCCATTAGGTACGACGAATTCAAGAGTGTGTGACATATAAGTCTGACTTTTTGGCTCAGTGATCCGCTCGGTACGCTGAGTGCATGAGCACACCGGGCCGGGGCCTGCACGGCCGAGTACTGGACACCCTCGGCCCCGCCATCACCGCGGGCGAGTACCCGCCGGGGAGCGTCCTGCGCACGGACGAGCTGGCCCAGCACTTCCAGGTGTCACGCTCCGTGATGCGTGAGGCGGTGCGGGTCCTCGAATCCATGCACCTGGTCGAGTCCCGCCGCCGGGTGGGCGTCACCGTCCGCCCCAAGACCGAGTGGAACGTCTACGACCCCCAGGTCATCCGCTGGCGCCTGGCCGGTGCCGACCGCCCGCACCAGCTGCGCTCGCTCACCGTGCTGCGCTCGGCGATCGAGCCGGTGGCGGCCGGCCTGGCGGCGCGGCACGCCACGGCCGCCCAGTGCGCCGAGCTCACCGAGTGCGCGCTCGGCATGGTGGCCCATTCGCGCGGCCACGAGCTGGAGGAGTACCTGGTCCACGACGTGGCCTTCCACCGGGTGATCCTGGCGGCCTCGGGCAACGAGATGTTCGCCCGGCTCGCCGACGTCGTGGCCGAGGTCCTCACCGGCCGTACCCATCACGAGGTGATGTTCGAGGACCCCGACCCGGCCGCCGTCACCCTCCACGTCCAGGTCGCGGAGGCGGTACGCGAGGGCGACGCGCCCCGCGCGGAACGGCTGACCCGCGAAATCACCACGGGTGCCCTCCAGGAACTGGACGTCCTGGCGCCCTAGTCCAGGAACTCCCCGTCCAGATACACCCAGGCTCCCCCGACCCGCTCGAACCGGCTGCGCTCGTGCAGCGAGCCGCCCCTGAAGGACGCCCGGAAGGTCACCGTGCCGGTGGTGTGGAAGGCCGAGCCGCCGGTCGTCGCCAGGATCTCCAGGCCGGTCCAGCGCATCCCCGGGTCGAAGTCGACCCGGGCCGGGCGGCTCCGGGGATGCCAGGTGCGCAGCAGGTACGGTTCGTCACGTTTCACGAAGGCGCTGTAGCGCGAACGCATCAGCGTCTCGGCCGTGGGCGCGGCCGCCTCACCCCGGTGGAACCGGCCGCAGCACTTCTCGTACGTCTCCGCGAGACCGCACGGGCAGGCGGAGGCAGGCTGCTGCCGGGAGGTGCGCTTCGGTGTCACCGGCCCGCCCCCTACGCCGACTCGGCGTTGGTGGGCGGCTGGGCCGGGCGTGCCGGGACGGCCAGGGTGGGCAGTGCGGGCAGCGCCGTCCGGTGCACCCACGCGTCGAACAGGCCGTCCAGCGGCTCGTCCGCGAAGCGGTTGACGTGGGCCGTGAACGTCGCGGTCGTCACGGACCCGCCCCGGTGCAGCCCCGCCCACGCGCGCAGCATGTGGAAGAACCGCTCGTCGCCGAGCGCGCAGCGGATCGCGTGGATCGTGACACCGCCCCGTTCGTAGAGGCGGTCGTCGAACATCGCCTTCTTGCCCGGGGCGGCGATCCGGATGTCCTTGGGCAGTCCGGAGAGCAACCGGTGTGCGAGGGCGGCGAGTTGCTGGGCGCTACGGCCGCCGGAGCGCTCCGACCACAGCCACTCCGCGTACTTGGCGAGCCCCTCGTTCAGCCAGATGTGCCGCCAGTCGGCGATGGACACGCTGTTGCCGAACCACTGGTGGGCGAGCTCGTGCGCCACCAGGCGTTCCGAACCCCGGGCCCCGTCCACGTGGTTGACGCCGAACAGCGACAACCCCTGGGCCTCGACGGGGACATCGAACTCCTCGTCGGCGACGACCACGGCGTACTCGTCGAACGGGTACGGCCCGAACAGCCGCTGGAACAGGTCCATCATCGCGGGCTGCCGCGCGAAGTCCCTGGAGAACTCCGGGAGTAGATGCGCCGGTATGTGCCCGTGCATCGGCACCCCGCCGAAGCCCGGGTCGCCAAGGAGCACGGTCTGGAACTTGCCGATCGCGAGGCTCACCAGGTAGCTCGACGTCGGCGCCGCCTGCTCGTACACCCAGGTCGTCGTGGACGCCTTCGTGGTACGGGTGAGCAGCCGCCCGCCGGCCACCACCGAGTACGCCGACGGGCACGTGATCGAGAGCAGGTACGACGCCTTGTCGGCCGGCCGGTCGTTGCACGGGAACCAGGAGGGCGCGCCGGTCGGCTGGCTGGCCACCAGGGCGCCGTCCGTCAGCTCCTCCCAGCCGATCCCGCCCCAGGGGCTGTTCACCGGCTTCGGGTTGCCCGACCAGTGGATCTCCACGGTGAAGGCGGCCCCGGCCCGCAGCGGCTTCGCTGGCTTGATCCGCAGCCTGCCGCCCCGGTGCGTCCAGTGCGGCTGGCGGCCGTCCACCCGGATCCGGCCGATCTTGAAGTCGGCCAGGTTCAGCTGGAACTCGGGCAGCGCGGCACGGCCCGCGATCGCGTTGATCCGGGCCATGCCGGCCAGGCGGTTGGGGCCTGGCCGGTAGTCCAGCGTGAGCTCATAGCGATGCACCCGGTACCGGGGATCGCCGTTGTCCGGGAAGTACGGGTCCGGACCCGCTGACTGCTGCACTGCCACTTCCGCGTTCGCTCCCTGCGCTGTGCTCGAACCGTCTCTCGGTGCACCGATGCCCGCGGCCACCGAGCGGCCCGCGCTCAGGGACGCCATGCCTCGATCGGATTGCCGAGCCAGCGGGTGTCGTCGGGAACCGACTCCGCCGCCATGACGAGCGACGCGGGCCCCAGAGTCGTACGGGCCCCGATCGTGCTGCCGGGCAGCACGATCCCGCCAGGACCCAGTGTGGCGCCCTCACGGAGAACCACAGTATCCGTCCGCAAGATCCGGTCGTGGAAGAGGTGAGTTTGCAGCACACAGCCGCGGTTCACGGTGGCCGCGTCCTCCAGGGTCACCAGATCCGTCTCCGGAAGCCAGTAGCTCTCCACCCATACGCCCTTGCCGATGCGCGCGCCGAGGCCGCGCAGCCAGGCCGTCATCACCGGCGTACCCGGCACCGAGCCGGCCAGCCACGGCACCGCCAGGACCTCGACGAACGTGTCCGCCAGCTCGTTGCGCCACACGAACGAGCTCCACAGCGGGTGCTCCCCGCTGCGGTGCCGCCCGACCAGCGTCCACTTGGCCAGCACGGAGACCAGGCCCGCGACCGCACCGGCACCGAGCAGCACCAGGCCGGACAGCAGCGGCGCCCAGACACCGAGCGCGCACAGCGCGGCCACCGTCAGCCCGGCCAGCGCCACCGAGCACAGCACCGGCACGATCCGGCACGTCTCCACCAGGGCCCGCGCCCACAGCATCCGCGCCGGCGGCTCGTAGGTCCGGCTCTGGTCGCCGTCGGCCGCGCTGCGCGGCAGCTTCACCGGCGGCAGCCCCAGGTACGACGTGCCCTTCTTGGCCTTCTTCGGCGTCGCCGACAGCACCCCCACCAGACCGCCGTCCGGCACACTGCGGCCCGGCGCGGTCATCCCGGAGTTCCCGAGGAACGCCCGCCGCCCGATCTCCGCCCGCCCGATCCGCACATAGCCGCCGCCGAGCTCGTACGGCGCGGTCAGTGTGTCGTCGGCCAGGAACGCGCCCTCGCCGACCGTCGTCAGGCTCGGCAGCGCGAGCACGGTCGACACCTCGGCGCCCTTGCCGATCCGCATCCCGAGCAGCCGCAGCCACACCGGCGTGACCAGGCCCGCGTACAGCGGGAACAGGGTCTCGCGGGAGCGGTCCATCAGCTGGGAGACCGTCCAGGCCTGCCAGCCGATCCTGCTGTGCGTCGGGTGCGTACCGACCCGCAGGCCCAGGCTCAGCAGCCGTACGGCGACCAGGATCAGCAGGGCGTACGCCAGCCCGAACGCCAGCGTCGCCGGGACCAGTGCGACCGCCGCGCCCCGCAGGGCCTCGGCCAGGCCGTCCCCGGGGGCCACGAAACGTCCGGCGACCAGCAGCGCGGCTCCACCCGCCAGCACCGGCAGCGCACTGAGCCCGAGGCCCGTCAGGCCGTACATCACCCGCCAGTACGTGCCGCGCTGCGGCCGGTGCTTGGGCCAGTTCCGCTTGGCCTTGCCCAGCTTGACCGCCGGGGCGCCGGCCCAGCGCTGGCCGGTCGGGATCTGCCCGGTGACCGCGGAGCCGGGGGCCACCTCGGCGCGCTTGCCGACGCGGGCGCCCGGGAAGAGCATGCTGCGCGTGCCGACGACCGCGTGGGCGCCGATCCGGACCGGGCCGATCACCAGCCGGTCCCCGTCCAGCCAGGAGCCGGACAGGTCCACCTCGGACTCCACGGCCGCGCCCCGCCCGATCCTGAGCAGGCCGGTGACCGGCGGCAGCGAGTGCAGGTCCACCTCGGGACCGATCTTGGCGCCGAGCGCCCGCGCGTACCGCTCCAGCCAGGACCCGGTCAGCGTGGTCGCCCCGGTGAACTCGGCCAGCCGCTCCGCCGCCCACAGCCGCAGGTGGACGGAGCCGCCGCGCGCGTACCTGCCGGGTTTCACGCCCCGCAGCAGCAGCCGGGCGCCACCGGCCGCGACCGCGATCCGGCCGGGCGGGGTGAACAGGACCAGGGCCCCGAGGCCGACCAGCCACCAGGGCGCGGTGGGCAGCCAGCCGTAGCCGCTCAGCACATTGCCGAGGGCGGCGAGGACCACCGTCCAGCGCAGCCCGAGGAGAGTGAACAGGGGCAGCAGGAGCAGCAGCTGTACCAACTGGGCGCTGCGCGGCACGGGCGCGATCGTGCGCTCGGCGCCGTCGTCCTGCGCGGACTTCTCCAGGTGGCGGGCCAGCTTGCGCAGCACCGGCTGCTGGTAGATGTCGAGGACGGCCGCGCTGGGGTAGCGGGTGCGCAGCCGGGTGGTGAGCTGGGCGGCGGACAGGCTGCCGCCGCCGATGGCGAAGAAGTCGTCGGAGGCGCTGCCCACCGGGATGCCGAGGACCTCGGTCCACTGCTCGGCGAGCCAGGCCTCGGTGCCGTACAGCTGCTCGGCCGGGCCGCCGGTCTCCAGGCCCTCCAGGGGCCAGGGCAGGGCGTTGCGGTCGACCTTGCCGGAGGTGCGGGTGGGCAGCTCGGCGACCGGCGCCAGCAGCGGGACGAGGGCCGCGGGCAGCTCGGCGCGCAGCTTCTCGACGGCGGCCGCGTGGTCCCAGCCGTCCTGGGTGACGACATAGCCGACGAGGAGCTGGTTGCCGCTGCGGGCCGTCCGTACGGCGGCCGCGGCACCCGCGACGCCCGGGAGCGCCTGGAGGGCCGCGTCGACCTCGCCCAGCTCGATACGGCGCCCGCCGAGCTTGATCTGCTCGTCGGCACGCCCGAGGAAGACCAGCCCCTCGCGGTCGGCCCGCACCAGGTCACCGCTGCGGTACGCCCGCTCCCAGCCCAGCGACTCCAGGGGCGCGTACTTCTCCGCGTCCTTCTCGGCGTCGAGGTACCGGGCGAGGCCGACCCCGCCGATCACCAGCTGGCCGCTCTCGCCCATCGCCACGGGCACGCCCGCGTCGTCCACGACGGCCAGCTCCCAGCCGTTCAGCGGCAGCCCGATGCGGATCGGCTCCTCGCCGGTCATCAGGGCCGCACAGGCGACGACGGTGGCCTCGGTGGGCCCGTACGTGTTCCAGACCTCGCGGCCCTCGGTCACCAGGCGCTGCGCCAGCTCGGGCGGGCAGGCCTCACCGCCGAAGATGAGGAGGCGGACGTCGTTGAGGGTCTCGGGCTCCCAGAGGGCGGCCAGGGTGGGCACGGTCGAGACGACGGTGATCTCCTGGTCGACCAGCCAGGGGCCGAGGTCGGCGCCGCTGCGCACCTGGGAGCGCGGCACCGGCACCAGACAGGCGCCGTAGCGCCAGGCCAGCCACATCTCCTCGCAGGAGGCGTCGAAGGCCACGGAGAGGCCCGCCATGACCCGGTCGACGGGCCCGATCGGCTCCTCGGTCAGGAACAGCGCGGCCTCGGCGTCCACGAAGGCGGCGGCGCTGCGGTGGGTGACGGCGACGCCCTTGGGCTTGCCGGTGGAACCGGAGGTGAAGATGATCCAGGCGTCGTGCTCGGTGCCGGGGCGGCCGGAGGGCTTTTCGGACTCGTGGCGGACGTCGATGTGCAGCCCCTCGCCGAGGACGGCCGCCACCTCCGCCTCACCGAAGACCAGTGCGGCCCGCTCGTCCGGGTCCTCGGCGTCGACGGGGACGTAGGCGGCGCCGGCCGCGAGCACGCCGAGAATGGCGACATACAGGTCGTTGGTTCCGGAGGGCACCCGAACGCCCACGCGGTCGCCGAGCCCGATGCCGGCCTCGGCGAGCCGCCGCCGCAGCCGCGCCACCTCCATGGCGAGCCCGCGGTAGGTGAGCTGGGTGGTGCCGTCGTCCAGCGCGGGCTCATCCGGGTGGGCCCGTACCGTTGCTTCGAACACGTCCACCAGGGTGCGCGGCGAGGCCGCCGCCCCGGCCGAGAAACGTGCGGTGTTCCCGAACTCCTCGCGGATCTCTTCGTCGAGCAGGCCGAGAGCGCTGCTCTCGTCAATGGCTGCCATCCGGTCCTCGCGTCTCGTTCCCGGAACCCTCCGGGGCGCCGGCGGGCCCGCAGGTGCACCTGGGGTTGTCCGGCTCCGGCTAGGTAACAAGCCGGAAATATTAGTACGACGCTAGGCTCCCGTTCATCCAACGGCCACTTGGAAGCAGCCGTTCGGAGTAGTCCCTTGAATCTTAAGCAACCCCTGACCAGGGATTCTCCGTGGACGGCGAGAGATGGGCCACACAGCGTGAGGCAGGTCAACTCCATGTGTCCGGCGGCCGGTACGGCAACGGCCGGCGCCGCGGCGGGGAGGGGGAGAGGGGCCGCCGCGGAACCGGCCGTCGCCGTGGGGGGGGCGGAGGAAACGTCACCGGGCGCCGGATGTCACACGGCGCTGACCTCGGCCCAGATGGACTTGCCCCAGGGCAGGTTGCCCACGCCCCAGCGGCCCGAGCACAGCGCGTCGAGGATGAGCAGACCGCGCCCGCGGTCCCGTTCGACCGAGATGGGCCGCAGCCGGGGATGGCGGCCCAGCGGGTCGTGCACCTCGACCCGGGTCCGGGAGCCGTCGGTGTCGATGAGGAGGCGGACCGGGTCGTCCGGGTCGGTCTCGTAGCGCAGGGAGTTGGTGACCAGCTCGCAGGTGACCAGGGCGACCGCGTCGATGTGGTCACGGGAGGCGTCCGGGGTGTGGTGCGCGATGAAGTCGCTCACGAACAGCCGTGCGGCCTTGGCCGACTGGGGCTCGCTGGCCAGTAACAGGACCGGCGGTGGGGCGACTTGCAGGGCGCGGGGTTCGGTCGTGGTGCTCCGCTGGCGCTCGATCATGTGCATCCCCTCACGGGCATGTCCCAACGCAGGCACGGTGGTTCGCCATGCGAGTGCGGTCACTGTCGTATTTCCCGGATTCATGGTGCCTTCACGGCACAGTCGATCGCAATACGTCCCACGGGATGTGAAAAATTGCGCATCGACGCGAGAGACTTGCGGCACAAGTCGTCAGTCGGTGGCGAGGGCCCGGGCGGCACGGGCAGACTGTCGGGCAGTTCACCGGACAGAAGGGGGAATCCGTGAGCACGCCCACGGTGCGCCGGCGACGGCTCGGTGCGAAGCTGCGCGAACTGCGTGGCGAGCTCACCCTCGACGAGGTCGCCGAGCACTCCGAAGGCGCGTTCGTCTCCTCCAAGCTGTCCCGGATGGAGACCGGCAAGACCGCCCCCAAGGCAGCGGACATCCAGGCGCTGCTCCATCTGTACGGCGACCTCGGCCGCGACGTCAGCGACGAGCTGCGCGCGGCCCTGATCACGCTCACCAAGGAGGGCGGCCGGCGCGGCTGGTGGCACTCGTACCGAGGTGTCCTCACCCCGGTGTACGAGGACCTGATCAGCCTGGAGGCGGAGGCCGAGACGGTCTCCACCTGGCAGCTGGGCATGGTCCCCGGACTGCTCCAGACCGCCGAGTACGCCCGCGAGATCATCCGGGCGACCGCCATGTCCGAGGCGGTCGAGGCACGGGTCGACGCGCTCGTCGAGGTACGGCTGGCACGTCAGGCCGTCCTCACCCGGGACAGCGACCCGCTGGCGCTCTGGGCGATCATCTCCGAACAGGCCCTGCGCTCCACCACCGAGGATCCCGCCCTGATGTACGAGCAGTTGGGGCGCCTGCTTACGATGGGGCGGCGCCCGAACATCAACATCCAGGTGTTGCGGTCGGACGCTCCCCTGCACGCCGGGCTCACCGGCACCTTCAGCATCCTGGGCTTCGGTCCGCACACCGATCTGGACGTCGTCCACCAGGAAGGGCTGACCTCCGCCCTGTACATCGAGGAACGTGATCGGGTCTCCACGCACCGGGCCGCGTGGCAACGCCTCACGTCTGCCGCCGAGTCCGTCGAGGCGTCGGTGGAACTGATCACCCAGATAAGGAAGAACGAATAAGGAATGAAGCACGCTGACGACGCGTCGACTCTGCCGGTGATCTGGTGGAAGTCCTCGGCGTCCGCATCACAGTCCGACTGCGTGGAATGCGGGATCGTCGACGAGGTGACGGTCGCCGTCCGCGACAGCAAGTGGCCCGACGGGCCCGCGCTCCTGCTGGACCGCACCGCGCTCCGCGCGTTCACCTCCGCCGTGGCCCTCGGTGACGGCCGAATAGGCGGCCTCGACTGAGAGAGAGGCGCCCACCGGAAGGTGGTCGCCGTCGGCACTCTGCCCAGAAAAACCAAGAAACCCCTGCTCAGCAGGGGTTTCTTCGTGGTGTCCGAGGGGGGACTTGAACCCCCACGCCCGATAAAGGGCACTAGCACCTCAAGCTAGCGCGTCTGCCATTCCGCCACCCGGACAAGGTGTCTGTCGTGCGAAGTCTTCCGTGCGGGTTTCCCTCGCGGCGACGAAGGAAACACTACCAGGCTTTCGGGGGCGGTCGATCACACCCTGTTTCCGGGCCCGCGGGCGTGAACGGCGTGTGACGGGCCGGGACCGGCCTTGGGCCCGGAGCGGGAAGGGAGAGAGGATGGCGGGGACCGGGCGGCAGTGACAGCGGAAGGAAGCAGCGTGAGCGAGACGGGCACGGCCAGGGGCGTCACCGGCGAGGACGAGGTCGTCGACCTCTGCCGCGAGCTGATCCGGTTCGACACCAGCAACTACGGCGACCACTCCGGTCCCGGCGAGCGCAAGGCGGCCGAGTGGGTCGCCGAGAAGCTGGCCGAGGTCGGCCTCGAACCGAAGATCTTCGAGTCCCACCCGGGCCGCGCCTCCACGGTGGCCCGCATCGAGGGCGCGGACCCGTCCAGGCCCGCCCTCCTCATCCACGGCCACCTCGACGTCGTACCGGCCAACGCCGACGACTGGACCCACCACCCCTTCTCCGGCGAGGTCGCGGACGGGTGCGTGTGGGGCCGGGGCGCCGTCGACATGAAGGACATGGACGCCATGACCCTGGCGGTCGTACGGGACCGGCTGCGCAGCGGCCGGAAACCGCCCCGGGACATCGTCCTCGCCTTCCTCGCCGACGAGGAGGCCGGCGGCACCTGGGGCGCCCGGCACCTGGTCGACAACCACCCGGACCTCTTCGAGGGGGTCACCGAGGCGATCAGCGAGGTGGGCGGCTTCTCCTTCACGGTGAGCGAGCAGCGCCGGCTCTACCTCATCCAGACGGCCGAGAAGGGCATGCACTGGATGAAGCTGAAGGTGGCCGGCACCGCCGGGCACGGCTCGATGATCCACCGCGACAACGCGATCACCGAGCTGTCCGAGGCCGTGGCCCGGCTCGGCCGGCACAAGTTCCCGGTGCGGGTCACCAAGACCACCCGGGCCTTCCTCGACGAGCTGGGCGACGCGCTCGGCACCGAGCTGGACCCGGAGGACATGGAGTCGACGCTGGCCCGGCTCGGCGGCATCGCCAAGCTGATCGGCGCGACCCTCAGCAACACCGCCAACCCGACCCAGCTCAACGCCGGTTACAAGGTCAACGTCATCCCGGGCGAGGCCACCGCGCACGTCGACGGCCGCTTCCTGCCGGGCCACGAGGAGGAGTTCCTCGCCGACCTCGACCGGATCCTCGGCCCGAACGTGGTCCTCGCGGACGTGCACTCCGACAAGGCGCTGGAGACCAGCTTCGACGGCGCCCTGGTGGAGGCCATGCAGTCCTCGTTGCTCGCCGAGGACCCGACCGCCAAGGCGATCCCGTACATGCTCTCCGGCGGCACCGACGCCAAGTCCTTCGACGACCTCGGCATCCGCGGCTTCGGCTTCGCGCCGCTCAAGCTGCCGCCGGAGCTGGACTTCGCGGGCATGTTCCACGGCGTGGACGAGCGGGTGCCGGTGGACGGGCTGCAGTTCGGGGTGCGTGTGCTCGACCGTTTCATCGACGCGTCGTAAAGTCCTGGCTTCATATAATCGGGCGGCTGTACGAGGCCGAATGAGAAGAGTGAATGCGACGATAAGCTCGTAGCTCCATTACTCCCTCCTCGTTACTCCAGATGTGATCCGCTACTGCGAATCGCATTGCCAACAAGGAGGAATAATGCTCAAGAAGGTCGTCGCTGCTGCGGCTGCCACTGGTGGTCTGGTTCTCGCGGGTGCGGGCCTGGCCGTCGCTGACTCGGGTGCCCAGGGCGCTGCCATGCATTCCCCGGGTGTCGTCTCCGGCAACGTGATCCAGGTTCCCGTGCACGTCCCGGTGAACGTCTGCGGCAACACGATCTCCGTGATCGGGCTGCTGAACCCCGCCTTCGGCAACACCTGCATCAACAAGTGACGCCGACTCCCTGAGGGGCGTCTTCCCGTCGGCCCCGGAGCGCGCGCCATGCGCTCCGGGGCCGACCGGTTTTTCCGCGGGCTTTTTCCGAACGAATGTCCGTGCGGAATGCAAGGTCAGGATCCGAGGCAGGGGAATTCAGAAATGCGACAGGGTACCCGTAAGGGCCTTATGACAGTGGCCGCGGCGACCGGCGTGATCGCCGCGGCAAGCGGATACGCCCACGCCGACTCGGGGGCGGTCGGCTCCGCCGCCGACTCACCCGGCGTGCTCTCCGGCAACACGGTGCAGGCGCCGGTGCACGTGCCGGTGAACGTCTGCGGCAACACCGTGAACGTCGTCGGCGCCCTGAACCCGTCGATGGGCAACAAGTGCGCCAACCACGGCGGCGGGGGCGGTGCTTCGGCGGGCCACGGCCACAGCGGAGACCACGGTGGGTACGGCGGTCCCGGCGGCTACGGCGGCAACGGCGGTCACAGCGGCCACGGGGGTTCGCCCGCCGGGGGGCACACCGCAGGTTCGCCCGGTGTCGGCTCGGGCAACACCGCGCAGGCGCCGGTCGACGTTCCGGTCAATGTGTGCGGCAACAGCGTCGACGTCATCGGCGTCGGCAACACCGCCGTGGGCAACGAGTGCGCCAACGACGGGGGTTCCGGACACATCGGACACCCGGGGCACCCAGGACACCCGGGACACCCGGGACACCCAGGGTCTCCCGGCGGTGGTCACCCCACGCAGCCGCCCGGCCACGGCGGGCACGGCACGCCTCCTGCGCACGGCGGGCACGGCAGCACGCCGCCCGGGAAGCCGGGGAACCCCGGAACGCCGGGCAGGCCGGGGAACCCGGGACACCCGGGCGCTCCGGGCGTGCACCCGGGCATGCCCCCCGCTCACTCCGGGAGCAGGACCGTCCCGACCGGTGCCCGCGGCGCCACCCTCGTCCACCCGCTGGGCAGCGCCTCCGTGAGCCGGCCCGTCACCGCCGCGCAGCTCGCGCACACCGGCAGTGACCTGCCGCTGGGCCTCGCGCTCCCGGCCGGCGCCGGTGCGCTGCTCGCGGGCGCCGTGCTGTACCGCAGGGCGCGCGCCGCGGCGTAGCGCACGGAGGGTGACGCACCCGAACCGGTGCGTGGAACGGGACGGGCCCCGTCGACGCGGGGCCCCTTCCGTCAGTCGGCCAGTCTCACCATGTGGCACGCACCTGGCGGATGATCCGCCGGCGCAACCGCACCCTGCGGCTGCCGTCGCGCATGAGGCTCAGTCGGTCCAACTCCCAGTGTCCGTACTCGGCATGGTCCGTCAGTAGACGTGTGGCCTCCTTGCGAGACACCCCGCGAGGTACGTACACGTCGACAAATTCGTATTCCGGCATCGCATCTATTGTGCGGGCTGGTGCCCGGTACGGATAGCGTCTGCACTATGTCTGATGCTGTGCAGCCCACCGCTGCCGAGGTACGCGCCGCCGCCGAGGCGGTCAAGACCGCGCTCGACCGCCATCTGGCCGCGGTCGAACGCAGGTCGGGGGAGGACGACCCGGCTGTATACGAGGCGTTCAACCAGCTGGCCGCGGCCGCCGAGGTCTACGACGAGCTTCTCTACGACCGCTACGACGAGGTCACGCCCTTCGAGATCCCCGGTACGGACGACTCGCTGCCACCGTACGCGGGCCCCGAGGAACCGAACGCGATCAGCGTGCTGATCCGCCGCGACTACGCCGTGGCGGAACCACAGCGGCTGCTGGCCCAGGCCCAGCGGGTCGAGGCGGCGGAGTACGACGACGGTCCCGGGGCGGACGAGGACGCCGCCGGCACGATCCACGGGGCGCTGGGCGTCCTGTTCGGCGAGTTCGAGCCGGACGAGATCGCCTCCCGGCACAAGGAGTTCGGCCTGGAGGAGGGCGACTCCACGCTGTGGGTGACCGCGGCGGACGAGCCGGCCGAGCCCGGCGAGTGGCTGGAGGCGCCCTTCGAGGGCGTCGATCCGCAGCGGGTGGTGTGCCGCTTCGACGTCAGCGCGGTCTTCGACGACGAGGACGCGGAGGACGGCGAGGACGCCGGAGGCGCCGACGAGCTGGACGACGACCTCGACCTGGACGAGGACGAGGATCTGGAGCCATTGGACGCAGAGCGCTGATCCGCCGGCCGGCGGTGCCTTCCGGGGGTTGAGACCGGATGGGCACCGCCGGCGGGACAGGGATCGCGCGGCGGGGTCGGCTCGTGCCCGGACAGAGCCGCGGGCGGAGACGGTCAGTTCGCTGCGGGGACCTGTGTCTTCAACAGCAGCGGCAGGCGGGTCGTCCGCGGCTTCGGCAGGGACTCGGCCACCGCCTTCGCCAGGGCCTGGTCCACTCCGTGGACCACCGACAGATGGCGCTCCGCCCGGCTGAACGCCGTGTACACCCAGGGGCGGCTCAGGGACTGGACCGCGTCTCCGGGCAGCACCACGACCGCCGCCGGCCAGCGGCTCCCCGCCGCCTGGTGGGCGGTCAGGGCCCAGCCGTGGCGGACGGACTGCTCCACCCGCTCCTTCGGGACGACCACCGGCGCACCCGCGCACGACAGGTGCAGCCCCTCGGCGTCCGCCTTCACCACCTGGCCGGGTACCGTACGGCCCGGCGCGGGGGAGTAGGCGATCCGGTCACCGGGGTCGAAGCCGCCGAAGCGGCCGGGGCCCGGATTGAGCCGTTCCTTGAGGGCGGCGTTGAGGGCGCGGGTGCCGGCCGCTCCACCGTGGCCCGGGGTGATCACCACGGTCTGCTCGGCGGGGACGCCGATCGCGCGCGGAACGGAGTCGGCGACCAGCTGCACCGTCCGGTGCACCGCCTCGCCCGCGTCCCGCACCGGCACGATCACGACCTCCTTGCCGGGCGCCTCGACCTGGGTGAGCTCGCCGACGCCGATCCCGGAGACCAGCTCGCCGAGCGGGCCGGGGTCGGGTGTGCGGGAGGCGATCTGGGGGCACACACGGGCCGCCAGCAGGTCGGCGAAGACCCGGCCGGGACCCGAGGACCACAGCATCGCCGGATCCCCGCTCAGCACCAGCCGGGCCCCGTCGGGCAGCGCCTCCACGAGCACGGCCGCGCCCTCCACGTCCAGCTGGGGCGCGTCCAGCACGATGAGCAGGTCGAGGTCCAGGGCGCCGTCCGCGTCCCGGCCGGGACCCGTGACGCCGGCGAGCAGGTCGGCGACGGTGCCGACGGTTCCTTCGCCGCTCGTGAGGCGCAGGCCCCCGTCCGGGGCATGGGCGGCCGCGAAGGCGCGCAGTCCGGCCGCGCGGGCGGCGGTCAGCAGGGCCGCGGGTTCGGCGCGGGCCGCCTCGCCGCCCGTGTGCAGCACCAGGCCGTGCCCGGCGACGGCACGCGCCAGCTCGGCCGCGCCGCCGGAGGCCGCCGCGGCGGCCGCCTCCCAGGGCTCCGAGGCGTCCTTGGCCAGCGAGTTGACGAGCCGGGCCAGCCCGTCGGCGAGGCTCTCCTCGGCCAGCGCGTACCGCTCCAGGCCGACCAGGACCCGGACCGGCCGCTCCTCCTCGTCGTCCTCGGGCTCCGGGGCGCCCGGATCCAGGACGTCCTGGAAGACCAGCGCCTCGCCCTCCGCGAGCGCGCTCTGCACGGCCTCCTCCGGGTCCGGCACCGCCCGCTGGGCCAGCGCGGCCGTCAGCGCCGGCATCTCCAGCGCGGTGTGCCCGGCCACGGCGGCCTGCTCGAGGAGCCAGCCGGTCACCGCCCGGCCGCGCCGCTCGTCGTCCGGACCGCACTCCGCGCCGAGCAGCGCCCGCGCGAACCCGTCGGCCTGGTCCGGCCGTACGCCGGTGACCCGGAGCAGCTGCCAGGGGTCCTCCCGCAGCAGCGTGTCCGCGCCCTCGCCGAGAGCGGCGGCGACCTGGGGGGCGAGCGACTCGGGCGCACCGCCGTCGGCCAGCACCCCGCGTACCGCCGTGACCGCCTCCGCGGCGGGCATGGGGGGTGCGGCGGTGGCAGGCGCCGACTCGGGCCTGTGGACAGGCTCGGGTGCCGGGGCCCGGTGCGGGGCCGGCTCGGGGTCCGCGAACACGGTGGCCGCAGGCTTCTCCCCGCTCTCCACCGCCCGGATCGCCGCGAGCAGATCAGCAGCCGTCCCGCTGAGTTTGGCCCCGCTCTCGACGGGCCCCTTCTTCTCGGCCTTCCGCTGCGCGATCCGCTCCCGCTCGACCCGCTGAGCAGCCAACTCGGCCGCGGCCTCGGACAACTGAGCCGCGCTGTCGCCCCCGGCGGCCTCGCCGGTCCCCGCGTCCGGCACGGCACTTCCCGATCCGCCCGCGCCCGCCGCACCGGTGGCGCCGACCGCGCCGGATCCGGTGGCCCCCGCGTCGTCGTCGCCGTCCGCTCCGCCGGTCCCCGCAGTCGTCGTGTCGCCCGCTGCGGCCATGTCGCCGGTGGGGCCGCCGGCTTCCGCCGTCCCCCCGGCCGTCGTGTCCTCGTCGGCCTCGGGCTTGGCGCCCGGCCCCGGCTCCGTGCTCACAGCGTGCTCCAGTCGTGATCGGGATAGCGGTGCACGGGCGCCGACACGTCGTCGAGCGCCCGGCAGATCTCGTCAGGAAGAGTAAGCGCCTCCACTGACAATGCCCCCGCGAGCTGCTGCGCGTTGCGCGCGCCGACGATCGGCGCGGCCACGCCCGGCCGGTCCCGCACCCATGCGAGCGCCACCTGGAGCGGGGTGACCGCGAGCCCGTCCGCCGCCGTCTGCACCGCGTCCACGATCCGGGTCGCGGTGTCGTCGAGGTACGGCTCGACGAAGGGCGCCAGATGCTCGGAGGCACCGCGCGAGTCCGAGGGGGTGGAGTGCCGGTACTTGGCGGTCAGCACGCCCCGGCCCAGCGGGGAGGACGGCAGCAGGCCGATGCCCAGGTCGAGGGCGGCGGGCAGCACCTCGCGCTCGATGCCCCGCTGGAGCAGCGAGTACTCCAGCTGCGTGCTGGCCAGCCGGGTGCGTGTGCCCGGCGCCGCGAGCTGCCAGGTCGCCGCCTTCGCGATCTGCCAGCCGCAGAAGTTGGAGACCCCGGCGTACCGGGCCCGGCCGGTGCTGACCGCCAGGTCGAGGGCCTGGAGGGTCTCCTCCAGCGGGGTGTCCGGGTCGTAGGCGTGCACGTGCCAGACGTCGACGTAGTCGGTGCCGAGGCGGGCCAGGGAGGCGTCCAGCGCGGCGAGCAGATGACCGCGCGAGCCGTTGAAACGCCGGTCCGGGTCGGGGACGCTGCCCGCCTTCGTCGAGATGACCAGGTCCCGGCGCGGCACCAGCCCTTCTATGAGCTGCCCGAGGAGGTACTCGGCCTCTCCGTCGCCGTACACGTCCGCGGTGTCGACAAGGGTCCCGCCGGCCTCCCAGAACGCCTTCAGCATGTCCGCGGCGTCGTGCTCGTCGACGTCCCGGCCCCAGGTGAGGGTGCCGAGTCCGATCCGGGACACGCGCAGGCCGGTGCGGCCGAGATGCCTCTGCTCCATGCCCGCGAGATTACTGGCCAGAGCTGGTGCGTTGGGTTGCCTGTGGATAACCGATTACCCCAGGGCGGGGGGACTTCGAAGGGACGGGACTCGCCCAACCAAGGGGCGCGGGGCCTTGTCGATTTGCGGCTCCGCCGCGTGGGCGCGACCAGCCCCCACGACCCGCAGTCGGACCACGACCGATCTCCCACCCGGAAATCGACCGCGCTAAGGTCTTCGCAACAGCGACGTTACTGATCGGTAAGGGGAACGGCCATGCAGCTCGGGATCAACCTCGGCTACTGGGGCGCCGGGATGGACGGGGACAATCTGGCCGTGGCGCAGGAGGCCGAGCGGCTCGGGTACGCCGTGTGCTGGGCCGCCGAGGCCTACGGCTCCGACGCCGCCACCGTGCTCAGCTGGGTCGCCGCCCAGACCGAGCGCATCGACGTCGGCTCGGCCATCTTCCAGATCCCCGCCCGGCAGCCGGCCATGACCGCGATGACCGCCGCGACCCTCGACTCCCTCTCCGGCGGCCGCTTCCGGCTCGGCCTCGGCGTCTCCGGACCGCAGGTCTCCGAGGGCTGGTACGGCGTCAAGTTCGACAAGCCGCTCTCCCGCACCCGCGAGTACGTGGAGATCGTGCGCCGGGCGATGAGCCGGGAACGGCTGTCGTTCGAGGGCGAGCACTGGACGCTGCCGTTGCCGGGCGGTCCCGGCAAGCCGATCAAGCTGACCGTGCACCCCGAGCGCGAGCACATCCCGGTCTACATCGCGGCCATCGGCCCGAAGAACCTGGAGCAGACCGGCGAGATCGCCGACGGCGCGCTGCTGATCTTCCCCTCCGCCGAGCACCTGGAGGAGACGGCCGTGAAGTACCTGCGCGCGGGCCGGGAGAAGGCCGGCAAGACCCTCGACGGGTTCGACATCTGCCCGACGCTGCCGCTCGCCGTCGGCGACGACAAGGACGTGGCCACCCTCGCCGACACCTTCCGGCCCTACACCGCGCTGTACGTCGGCGGCATGGGCAGCCGCAAGCAGAACTTCTACAACCAGCTCGCCCAGCGCATGGGCTACGAGCGGGAGGCCGCCGACATCCAGGACAAGTACCTGTCCGGGGACAAGAACGGGGCCGCTGCCGCCGTACCGCAGGAGCTGATCGACCAGACGACGCTGCTGGGTTCCGTGGACCGGATCGCCGACCGGATGAAGGCTTACGCGGCCGCCGGGGTCACCACGCTCTCCCTCGCGCCCGCCGGCTTCGCCCTGGACGAGCGGCTCGCCTCGCTGCGGGCCGGCGCCGAGGCCCTGGAGCGCGCCGGGCTCGCGTGAACACCTGAGAGGTGAGAGAAGTCCGCGGCCGTGGTGGGGGCTCGGGGGGTCTTCCCCGCCACGGCCGTCACGCAGAACAACGCGCCGGTGCCCGCGCGGTTACGCCCCCGGTGTGACCCCGGTGCTCCTCCTTTCGGCCGAGTCCGCCCGCACCCCTGTTGCAGCCACTCCGAAGCGGCATTTGACTCGTTCTTTGCGGGTTTGGTGAGTCCTCCGGAGAGGTGCCCACGATGCTTTCGGCCAGGAGTCTGTTCCAGGAGATCCTCGACAACGACGAGTCCTTCCGGCTCTTCTGCTCCATCGCGGCCGGCGGGGAGTCCCAGGGCGGCTGGGAGAACGCGCGGATCGCCGCGCTGGTACCGCGGAGCGAACGCGACCTCGCCCCCAAGATCACCCGCCATGGCGCCGACGAGGACAAGCACGGGCGCATCTTCCACGCCCTGCTGAGGAAGCGCGGGCTGACGCCCGTTCCGGTGCCGGCCGACACCGACTACACGATGATCCTGGAGCGGCACGGCATCGGGCTCGCCCACGACCGGCTCCGGGCCGACCGGCCGCTCACCGTGCCGGACATCGTCACCTACCTCGCCCACAGCCGGGTCACCGAGCAGCGCGCCTCCGAGCAGATGGAGCTGCTGCGCCGGTACTTCGCCGACCACCAGGACGTGGGCCGCGCGGTGCGCGCGATCTCCGGTGACGAGGACAACCACCTCGCCTACTGCCACGAGGAACTGCTGCGCCTCGCCGCCGCCGGGCACGGCCGCGCCATCCAGCAGACCCTCCGCGCCTGCGCCCTCGCCGAGATCCGCATCCACCGGGACGTCAGCCTCGCCGTCATGGCCCGCATGGGCCGCATCCTCGGCTGGCCGCGGTCCAGGTCCGCGCTCCTCGCGTTCGGCATCCACGCGGTCTACGCCTACGAGCGCGCCGCCGGCTGGCGCCGCATGGTCTCGCTGCGGATGCCGGAGCGCAGGAACGCCCTGGGCGGGCCCGCGACCACCGCCCCCGAGTTCGCCTGAGTCCGGACCCGACCGCTGCGCGGAGACCGCTCACATCCACCCGCGGCGCTTGAACAGCCGGTACAGCATCAGCTCCAGGCAGGCCATGAACAGGATCACCGCCGGATACGACCAGATCCAGTGCAACTCGGGCATGTGGTCGAAGTTCATGCCGTAGATCCCCGCGATCAGCGTGGGGACGGCGGCCATGGCCGCCCACGCGGAGATCTTCCGCATGTCGTCGTTCTGCCGCACGCTCATCTGCGCGAGGTGGGCGCCGAGGACGTCCGACACCAGCCGGTCCAGCGCCTCCACGTTCTCGTTCACCCGCATCAGATGGTCGTTGACGTCCCGGAAGAACGGGCGGGCCGACTCCTGCACGAAGGGCACCGTCATACCGCTGCCGTACGGACCCACCCCCGCCAGCTTGGTCATCGGCAGGGCCAGCGGCACCGTCGCCCGGCGGAACTCCAGGATCTGCCGCTTGAAGGTGTAGATCCGCGACGCGGTGTGCCGGGACCCGCCGCCGCTCGGCGAGAACACCTCCGCCTCCAGCTCCTCCAGGTCGTTCTGCAGCTCGGTCGCGACCTCCAGGTAGTGGTCCACGACCGCGTCGGAGATCGAGTACAGCACCCCCGTCGGACCGTGCTTCAGCATCTCGTGCTGCTCCTCCAGGTGCCGCCGGATGTCGCCGAGCGGCGAGGGCGTCCCGTGGCGCACGGTGACCACGAAGGAGTCCCCGATGAAGATCATCAGCTCGCCGGAGGTCACCGTGTCGCTCTTCGGCTCGTACGTCACCGGCTTCAGGACGACGAACAGGGAGTCGTCGTACACCTCCAGCTTGGGCCGCTGGTGAGCCGTGAGAGCGTCCTCGACAGCCAGCGGATGCAGCCCGAACTCGTCGGTGACCAGGTCGAACTCGCGTTCCGTCGGCTCGTACAGGCCGATCCACAGAAAGCTGTCGCCACGCGCGCGTGCCTCCGCGAGGGCGTCGGAGAAGTCCTGCGGCGTCTCCGTCCGCTCCCCGTCCCGGTAGATGGCGCAATCGACGATCACGGAGCGTATTCTCCCGTCGCCCGCCCAGCTGCGCACTTCGGCGTGCGCCTACCCTGGGCCGCATGCCCACGCTGATCCTCGTAAGGCACGGACGGTCCACCGCCAACACCTCCGGTGTGCTCGCCGGCTGGACGCCGGGCGTCGCCCTCGACGAGCGCGGGGCCGCCCAGGCCGCCGCGCTGCCCGGCCGGCTCGCCGGGCTGCCCATCTCCGAGATCGTCACCAGCCCGCTGCAACGCTGCCAGGAGACACTCCGCCCGCTGCTCGACGCCCGCCCCGGGCTCACCGCGCACACCGACGAGCGGATCGGGGAGGCCCACTACGGCGACTGGTCCGGCCGCAAGCTCGCCGAGCTCAAGGACGAGCCGCTGATGGAGGTCGTCCAGGCCCATCCGTCGGCGGCCGCGTTCCCCGGCGGCGAGTCCATGCGGGCCATGCAGACCCGCGCCGCCGAGGCGGTACGCGAGTGGAACGCGCGTGTCGAGCGCGACCACGGCTCGGACGCCGTCTACCTCATGTGCTCGCACGGTGACATCATCAAGTCCCTGGTCGCGGACGCGCTCGGTCTGCATCTCGACCTCTTCCAGCGGATCTCCGTCGAACCGTGTTCGATCACCGCGATCCGTTACACCCGCCTCAGGCCGTTTCTCGTTCGTCTCGGGGACACCGGGGATTTCGCCTCCCTCGCCCCTCGCGAGGAACCTCCCGGGGAAGACGCCGCGGTCGGTGGCGGCGCCGGCGCGCCGTGATCGTCAGCCGCAGTAGGGTGAAGCGATCCACGTAGGCGACCTCACCGGTCGTGTCGTCGCCCCCAATGCCATGCACTCTCGATTCCCATGGAGACAGGACGTGTCCCGTCAGGTGTTCCTCTACGATCCGCCGGACCGCTTCGTCGCGGGCACGGTCGGAATGCCCGGACGCCGTACGTTCTTCCTCCAGGCCACGGCCGGCCCCCGGACGACCAGCGTGGCCCTGGAGAAGACCCAGGTCGCCGCGCTCGCCGAACGCATGGACGAACTCCTCGACGAGGTCGTGCGCCGCAGCGGCGGCAACGCCTCCGTCCCCGCCGTCGCACCCAACGAGATCGCCGACAGCGCCCCGCTGGACACCCCCATCGAGGAGGAGTTCCGCGTCGGCACCATGGCACTCGCCTGGGACGGCGAGGAAGAGCGCATGATCGTCGAGGCGCAGGCCCTCGTGGAGCTGGACGCCGACTCCGAGGAAGACCTCGCCGAGGCCGAGGAGCGGCTCCTCCAGGACGAGGAGAACGGGCCCCCGATGCTGCGGGTCCGGCTGACCGGCGCGCAGGCCAGGGCCTTCTGCAAGCGCGCCCTCGACGTCGTCAACGCCGGGCGGCCGCCGTGCCCGCTGTGCAGCCTCCCGCTCGACCCGGAAGGACACGTATGTCCGCGCCAGAACGGATACCGCCGCGGAGCGTGACCGCCGCCGAGCTGCTCGCCCACGGTGAGCTGAAGGTACGCGGCCGCATCCGCGACGCCTCCAACGCGGCGCTGTTCTGCACGGTCGCGCACGACGGCGCGGAGGCGTCCTGCGTCTACAAGCCGGTCGCCGGGGAGCGCCCGCTGTGGGACTTCCCCGACGGCACCCTCGCGCAGCGCGAGGTGGCCGCCTACGAGGTCTCCGCGGCCACCGGCTGGGACCTGGTCCCGCCCACCGTGCTGCGCGACGGGCCCTACGGCGAGGGCATGGTCCAGCTGTGGATCGACGTCGACCCCGAGGGCACCGAGCTGCTCGCCCTGGTGGATGCGGAGGAGCCCGAGCCCGGCTGGAAAGCCATCGGCTTCGCCGAGGTCGGCGAGGACAGGACCGCGCTGCTGGTGCACGCCGACGACGAACGGCTGCGCCGGCTCGCCGTCCTCGACGCCGTCATCAACAACGCCGACCGCAAGGGCGGCCACCTGCTGCCCACCGCCGACGGCCGGCTCTACGGCATCGACCACGGCGTCACCTTCAACGTCGACAACAAGCTGCGCACCCTGCTGTGGGGCTGGGCGGGGGAGGACCTCACCGGCGAGGCCGTCGAGGTCCTCACGGGGCTGCGCGAGGCCCTCGGCGGGCCGCTGGGGACCCGGCTGGCCGAACTGATCACCGCGGCCGAGCTGGACGCCACACGCGCCCGTGTCGAGACATTGCTCACCGCCGGCAAGCACCCGGAACCGAGCGGCGAGTGGCCGGCCATCCCCTGGCCACCCGTATAGCCCCCACCAGCACATTCCGGGTCCGAGATCAAGACCGCCTTCCCGGCCGTCCGGTTCGTATACCGAACTCGGGTCCGGTTACGCTCATGTACATGCATGCCTGGCCCGCTTCCGAGGTCCCCGCCCTGCCTGGTCAGGGCCGCGACCTGAGGATCCACGACACCGCGACCGGCGGTCTGGTCACCCTTGACCCCGGTCCCGTCGCCCGTATCTATGTCTGCGGCATCACGCCGTACGACGCGACCCACATGGGGCACGCGGCGACCTACAACGCGTTCGACCTCGTTCAGCGCGTGTGGCTCGACACCAAGCGGCAGGTGCACTACGTCCAGAACGTGACGGACGTCGACGACCCGCTCCTGGAGCGCGCGGAGCGGGACGGCGTCGACTGGGTCGCCCTCGCCGAGAAGGAGACGACCCTCTTCCGCGAGGACATGACCGCCCTCAGGATGCTGCCGCCGCGGCACTACATAGGCGCGGTCGAGGCCATACCCGGCATCGTGCCGCTGGTCGAGCGGCTGCGCGAGCTCGGCGCGGCCTACGAACTCGAAGGCGACATCTACTTCTCCGTCGAGTCCGACCCCCACTTCGGCGAGGTCTCGGGCCTCGACGCGGCCGCGATGCGGCTGCTGTCCGCCGAGCGTGGCGGCGACCCCGACCGCCCCGGCAAGAAGAACCCCCTCGACCCGATGCTGTGGATGGCCGCCCGCGAGGGCGAACCGAGCTGGGACGGCGGCTCCCTCGGCCGCGGCCGCCCCGGCTGGCACATCGAGTGCGTGGCGATCGCCCTGGACCACCTCGGCATGACCTTCGACGTCCAGGGCGGCGGCTCCGACCTGGCATTCCCGCACCACGAGATGGGCGCCTCGCACGCCCAGGTGCTCACCGGCGAGTTCCCGATGGCCAAGGCGTACGTCCACGCCGGCATGGTCGCCCTCGACGGCGAGAAGATGTCCAAGTCCAAGGGCAACCTGGTCTTCGTCTCCCGGCTCCGCCAGGACGGCGTCGACCCGGCCGCCATCCGCCTCGCCCTCCTGTCCCACCACTACCGCGCCGACTGGGAGTGGACCGACCAGGTACTGCGGGACGCCCAGGAACGCCTCACCCGCTGGCGCGCGGCGGTCTCCCGCCCGGACGGCCCGCCCGCCGAGTCCCTGGTGGAGGAGATCCGCGAGGCCCTGTCCAACGACCTGGACGCGCCCGCCGCGTTGGCCGCGGTGGACCGCTGGGCAGCGCTCCAGCAGGACCAGGGCGGCACGGACACAGGCGCACCGGGCGTCGTGTCGCGTGCTGCGGACGCCCTGCTGGGCGTGGCTCTTTAGAGCGGTTCTTCGAAGCAAGCGCCGGCTTCCCCGCACCCCTGTCTTTGTTCTTCTAGGGGCGCGGGGAACTGCGCGAGCAACCACAACGCACCCGCAGACAAATTTCGACGCGCACCCCCCAACTGTCGAAACCCTGTCGATCACCCCACGCGAGTGTGCTCAACGTGACACATGTGGTGGGCTGTCACGGTCAGTTGACCGTACGGACCGGCCAACTGCCGGTCCCCCCCACGCGGAAGGCACCCCCGTGGCCCACCCCTTAAGCCGACGCCGACTGCTCACCCTCGGCACGGCAACCTTCGGCGCCCTCACCCTCGGCCCCCACGCGCAAGCGGCGGCGCCCACCTCCCTCGCCCTCCCCAACGGCTGGCAGCCCGAGGGCATCACCATCGGCGCCGGCCCCTACGCCTACCTCGGCTCCCTCGTCGACGGCTCCCTCTACCGCGCCGACCTGCGCACCGGCACCGGCAAGGTGATCTCGACCGGCCCCGGCACCCCCGCCGTCGGTCTCAAACTCGACCCTCGCGGGCGCCTGTTCGTGGCCGCGCGCAGCTTCGGCGCCCGCGTGGTCGACGCCCGCAGCGGCGAGACCCTCGCCTCCTACACCCTCGCCACCGCCACCCCGAGCTTCGCCAACGACATCGTGCTGACCCCGCGCGCCGCCTGGTTCACCGAGTCGTACCAGCCGGTGCTCTACGGCCTCCCGCTCGGCCGCAACGGCGAACTCCCGGCCGCCGGGGACGTCGTACGGCTGCCGCTGACCGGCGACTGGGTCCAGTCGGCCGACGGCGCCATCAACGCCAACGGCATCGCCCGCACCCCCGACGGCTCCGCACTCCTCGTCGTCCAGGCCGGTGTCGGTCTGCTGCACCGCGTCGACCCGGCCACCGGGATCACCGAGGCCGTGGACCTCGGCGACGCGGCCCCGCTCACCAACGGCGACGGCCTGCTGGTCCGCGGCCGCACGCTGTACGCCGTACAGAACCGGCAGAACGCCATCGACGTCTTCCGGCTGGCCGCGGACGGCCGCAGCGGTGTCTTCCAGCGCCGGATCACCGACCCGGCCTTCGACGTCCCGACCACCGTCGCCGCGTACGGCGGCCGGCTCTACCTGCCCAACGCGCGCTTCACGACCACGCCGACGTCCGAGACGACCTACTCCGTCACCGCGGTCGGCGCCTGACGCCGAAAACCGAATTGAGAACAAAAAAAGGGGGCGGTACGCACTGCGCGTACCGCCCCTGTTCAGTCCTCGGAGGTGTCCTCGCCGTCCGGGCCCGGGTCCCCGGAATCGCCGGTTTCCCCGGAGTCCTCCGCGGTCCCGGGCGTGTCGGGCTTCGGCGCCCGTGGCGGCCGGGTCCGGCCGCCGGGGTTGTCCCGCAGGTACGACGCGCTGTCGCTGCCGTCCGCCGTGGCGTGACCGCCGGGCGAGCCGGGCGGGCTTACGTCCCGGCGCCGCAGATAGCGCTCGAACTCACGGGCGATCGCCTCACCCGACGCCTCCGGCAGCTCGGCGGTGTCCCGGGCCTCCTCCAGCGTCTGCACGTACTCGGCGACCTCGCTGTCCTCCGCGGCCAGCTGGTCCACCCCGACCTGCCAGGCGCGGGCGTCCTCGGGCAGCTCGCCCAGCGGGATCCGCAGGTCGAGCAGGTCCTCGAGGCGGTTGAGCAGGGCCATGGTGGCCTTGGGGTTGGGCGGCTGGGAGACGTAGTGCGGGACGGCCGCCCAGAGCGAGACCGCCGGGACGCCCGCATGCGTGCACGCCTCCTGGAGGACGCCGACGATGCCCGTAGGACCCTCGTACTTGGTCTCCTCCAGGTCCATCCGCTGGGCCAGGTCCGGGTCCGACGTCACCCCGCTGACCGGCACCGGACGCGTGTGCGGGGTGTCACCGAGCAGCGCGCCCAGGACGACCACCAGCTCGACGCCCAGCTCGTGGGCGAAACCGAGCAGCTCGTTGCAGAACGAGCGCCAGCGCATGGACGGCTCGATGCCTCTGACCAGCACCAGGTCGCGCGGCTTCGCGCCGCCGACCCGGACCACCGACAGCCGTGTCGTCGGCCAGGTGATCTTGCGCACGCCGGCGTCCATCCACACCGTGGGGCGGTTGACCTGGAAGTCGTAGTAGTCCTCGGCGTCGAGTGCCGCGAACACCTCGCCCTTCCATTCCCGCTCCAGATGCGCGACCGCGGTGGAGGCGGCGTCGCCGGCATCGTTCCAGCCTTCGAACGCGGCCACCATGACTGGGTCGATCAGCTCGGGAACCCCCTCCAGCTCGATCACCCAGTGCCTCCTTCCGACGTGCCCTCGCGTACGCCCCAACCTTACGGCGTGAGGCGGGGGCGCCCGCAGCCCCCTTGCACGGGGGAGTGAACGGATCACTGCCCCGTTCGCAGCCCTCGAACACCCCTGACCTCGGGAAGCCGGTAAGCGCTTCACAGGCTGCTGCGCAGCCACTGCTCCACGCTCGCGATGTGCACGGTCGCCCAGGACCGGGCCGCCTCCGCGTCCCGGTCGCGCAGTGCGGCCAGGATCGCCCGGTGCTCGCGCAGGGTCCGGGCGACCGCGTCCTCCTGGGTCAGGCCGCGCCAGATCCGGGCCCTGGTGGTCGGCCCGGACAGCCCGTCAAGCAGCGAGCACAGCACCGAGTTCCCCGAGCTCTGCACGATGCCCCGGTGGAACTCCAGGTCGCAGGCGACCAGCTCCTCCACCGAGGGCGCGGTGCCGAGCGCGTCCAACTGGGCGGCCAGCGCGTCCAGTTGCTGCTCGCTGATCCGGGAGGCGGCCATCGCGGTCGCGGCCGGCTCCAGGATCCGGCGCACCGCGAGGAACTCCAGGACCGTGTCGTCGCGGTGGAAGTCGACGACGAAGCTCATCGCCTCAAGGAGCAACTGCGGGTCCAGGCTGGTGACATACGTGCCGTCGCCCTGCCGGACGTCCAGGATCCGGATCAGTGACAGGGCCCGCACCGCCTCCCGCAACGAGTTGCGGGACAGGCCCAGTTCGGCGGCGAGCTCGCTCTCCTTGGGCAACCGGTCACCGGGGCGCAGCGCACCGGAGACGATCATGTCCTTGATCTTCTCGATCGCCTCGTCGGTGACTGCCATACCGGCCTCCCTGTCGCCCAGACATCCGATGTCTCAGCCCCATTATGCGGCCTGATCAGGCCGTGTCAGCCGGTGGCCTGCCGGCTACCGGAAGGGCCGGTCGCCCCGCTCGCCTCGCTCCCCGGCCGGTTCGCCGGGCGCCTCGCGGGGCCGGGGCGGGGCGTCGGCCGGGCCGGAGGCGGGGATGTCGTCGTGCGCCAGGTGCGACTGCAGCCGCAGATGCCGGAACTCGAAGTACGCCCCGGACCGGCGCAGGACGCCACGCCGGTGGGCGTCCTCGAGGAACGCCATCAGCCGCCAGGGCAGCCCGCCGGTCACCCCGAGCCAGACCCGGGCGACGGCGAACCGGCCCCAGGCGCTCAGGGCCACCGCCGTGGTGCCCAGCGGGAGCCACAACTGGGTGCCGACATGCACCAGTCCGCCCCAGTCGCCGGGCAGCAGCGTCACCGGCACACAGACGCAGGCGACGAGCAGGGCGACGACACCGCCGCGGGTGAAGGACGCCGTGCGGTCCGTGCGCAGGGAGGATGCGGGGCCGGTCGCGCGCATGGTGTCGGACGGCACGCTCAGTGCGCGGTAGATCCCGCACACGCACCCGCCCACCAGCCCGACCAGCGCCCCGGCGGCCACGAACGGCGGCAGGCACCGGGCCGCGAATGCCGTCGCCGGGCCCTGGGTCAGCCAGGCACGGGCGTCCGGCGGCAGCACCGACCGCAGGTTGGCCGCGTACGCGACCGTCACCGGCCCGCGGGCCGAAGACCGGGCGGGCTCATGCGCTGCGGGCCGTGCGGCGGCCGCGGCGAGGCGCACGGTCACCGCTCCGCCCCGGGACTCGAACTCCGTCTCCCGGGAGTGGAAGGCGACGCATCTGCGCTCCGGGACCAGCGGGATCGTGCAGTCGGGCGGTTCCGCGCCCCGCGGGTAGGCGATCGGCCGGGCCCCGGCACCGGGAAGCAGCAGGGTGCCCCGCACCGGCCGTACCGTGGCCGCGGTCCTGACCCCGTCGTGTTCCGTGAACCGCCAGCCGTCGAGGTGCCGTCCGGCGAGGTCGGGTGCGGCACCGGACTTGAGGAGGGTCACGCCCGTGGCGGCGAGCCCCGCGAGCGTGCAGGCGGTGACCCCGGTCAGCAGCGTGACGGCGGTGCCCCGGACCATGCCCGCCGCGAACCGCCGTACCACCCGGCCGGGCCGGGCCGGCAGCGCGCCCTCCCGGCCGGCCCGGCGGGTGGCGCTCACCAGCAGGGCGGTTCCCGCACCGGCGGCCGTGACGCCCACCAGCACCGTCCACGGATCGCCGGTCCTGCCCAGCAGCACCGTCCCCGCCGTGCCCGCCCCGCCGAGCAGCAGGACCGCCCCGCCCAGCCGGGCCGTCGCGCGTTCCCCGGCGCCGCTCCACGGCAGACCGAGCGGCACCGGCCGCCGGGACAGCCCGGCGGTGCCGAAGAACAGGGTGAACAGCAGGGAGAACAGGGCCCCGCCGAGCAGATCGGGCAGCCAGCCGTCGGTCACCGAGCCGAAGCGGAAGCCGAACCGCAGGTCGTCGGCGTACGCGACGGCCGCCCACAGCGCCCCGGTCACCCCGACGACGGTCAGCCCCTGCCGGACGAGGAACCGCCGGTTCGGCTCGCCCGCCGGCCCGCCGTCCGGCCCGTCCGCGCCGTCCGGCAGCAGCCGCGCCACCCCGAAGGCGAAGCCGAGGGTCTGTCCCACCAGCGCGGCGACCAGCGACAGGACGTCTTCCACCCCCGCCAACTGGTGTACGGCGCGGGTGACCGTGACGGGCAGCAGCAGCGCCGACAGCACGGCCATGGACAGCAGCCCCGGCCCGAACACCCGCAGCGCCCGCGGCAGCAGCGACTCCAGCTCCCACCACGCCAGCCGTCCGGTGTCCCGCCGGTGCAGCGCCCGCGCCAGCAGGGTGAGCCGCCGTACCGCGTCCGAGGCCGTGCGCGGGTCGGTGTCCGCGAAGGCGGCCGGTACGAACGCCCCGAGCAGATGCTCCTCGACCGCGCCCGCCGAGGCGAAGCGCTCCCGGTCGAGCAGTTCCGACGGGTCGCGGGAGGTGTCGCCGTACACCGCGCGGGCCAGCGTCACCATCAGGGGCGTGGTGAGCGCCCGGGCGGGAGCGGAGCGGGGGCGCCGGGCGAGTTCCCGCAGCACCGGCGTCCACACGGTGCCGGGTGCCCCGTCCGCCGTGCGCAGCGGCCGTGCGGTCCGCTCCAGGTGGGCCGAGGCCTGGGCGAGGTCCAGGGGCCGGAGTTCGACCACCTCGGCGGCGGTGAGCACGTCGCCGTCGGCCACCGCGGCCGACCAGGCCGCGCGGCGGCTGGTGAGCAGCAGGGGCAGGTCGTCGTCGAGTTCGGCGTTGATGCGCCGTACGGCCTCCCCGTAGGCGGGCCGGGCCAGTTCGTCGAAGCCGTCGAGGACCGGCAGCACCAGACCGGTGTCCAGCAGGCCGCGGGCGAGGGTGCGCGACCCGTCGAGGACGGCGCCCAGCGGCCGGTAGTCGGCGGCCAGCCGGTCCGCGAGCCAGTCGCGCAGCCCGGTGTGCCGGGGATCCCAGCCGGCCAGCGGGAAGAGCACCGGTACCGGTCCGCCCGGGCGCCGGGCGGCGAGCCGGGCGAGGACGAACCGCACCGCCAGCACCGACTTGCCCGAGCCGGGACCGCCCAGGACCACCAGCCGCCTGCCCGGGAGACCGGCGAACCACGCGGCCAGGTCCTCGACCCGCCACGCCCGCGGTGCGGGGAGCCGGCCGCCGCGCCCGACGTTCTCCGGATGGTCGGCCAGCCGCCGGTCCGCGGGCGCCCAGCCCACCTCGATCGGCTCCGGGTCCTGGAGCCGCCGCAGCCGGGCCTCCGCCGCCCACTGCTCGCGTACGGCCTCGGCCAGCGCGTCGGCGGCCCGCCGCCGGTCCTCGTCGGCCGACCGCGGGGCCGGGTCGGCGTCGCCGCGCAGCACGTCGGCCACGAGCGCGGCGACCGACACCAGGGTGCCGATCGCCGAGACCAGGACGCCCTCGGTGGCGGCGTCGTCCCACCAGAACCGCAGTACGCCCGTGAGGGCGGCGAGCGCCGCCGCGCACGCCGATAACCCCAGGCGCCGCCGCACCCGGGCACTGTGCCATCCGCCGTGCATACGCCGCTCCCGGGTCGTGCCGTGCCGGCACCGCCTGCCGTCGTGCCGCAACGACCCGTTCTAGTCGCGGGACCGTCGGCAAACCCGCTGTTCGAAACACGTGTGAGGGAGCGTGCGGGAGTGTTCGGGGGGCGGTTGGTGGCGCGGACGCCCTGCCCGGGCAGATACGAGGGGCACATGGCAGCGGCATGAAGCCCCTGATCGCGGCGGGCATGCGAAAGGGGCGGCTCCCAAGGGGAGGGGGAGCCGCCCCTCTCATGTCCGGCCCCGGTCAGGGGCGGGGCCGGTCGTCGCTCACTTCTTGTCGAGCAGGTCCTGGACCTTGGCCCTGACGTCGTCCGTGGCCAGGCCGCGGATCGTCAGGGTGGTACGGCGGCGCAGCACGTCGTCCGTGGTCTCGGCCCACTCGTGGTCACGGGCCCAGACGACCTGCGCCCAGATCTCCGGGGCGTCCGGGTGGACGCGCTCGGCGAGCTGCGGGTCCTCGTTGGCGATCCGGGCGATGTCGAAGGCCAGCGAACCGTAGTGGGTGGCCAGGTGCTTGGCCGTGTCGGCGGCCATGCGCGGGCCGGGGGCCGGGCTGTCCACCAGCAGGCGGTGGGCGACGGCACGGGGGTTGGCGACGCCGGGCAGCGGCAGCTTCTTCGGCAGCGAGGCGATCGGCTCGAAGTCGTCGCCGAGCGGGTGGCCCGGCAGCGCCTCCAGCTTCTCCATCACGGTGCGGCCGATGTGCCGGAAGGTGGTCCACTTGCCGCCCGCGACGGACAGCATGCCGCCCCTGCCCTCGGTGACCACGGTCTCCCGCTTGGCCTTGGCGGTGCTGCCGGGGCCGCCCGGCAGCACCCGCAGGCCGGCGAAGGAGTAGGTGATCAGGTCGCGCCGGAGCTGCTGGTCCCGGACGGAGAACGCGGCCTCGTCCAGGATCTGGGCTATGTCCTTCTCGGTGACGGAGACGTCCGCCGGGTCGCCCTCGTACTCCTCGTCGGTGGTGCCGAGCAGGAGCATGTCCTCCCAGGGGAGGGCGAAGGTGATCCGGTACTTGTCGATGGGGGTGGCGAGCGCGGCCTTCCACGGGGAGGTCCGCTTCAGGACCAGGTGGGCGCCCTTGGAGAGACGGATGGAGGGGGCCGCGTTCGGGTCCTCCATCTTGCGCAGGTGGTCGACCCAGGGGCCGGTGGCGTTGAGGACCAGGCGGGCGTTGACGCCGAACTCCTCGCCGGAGACCGCGTCCTTCAGGTCGGCGCCGGTCACCCGGCCCCGGGTGAAGCGCAGCCCGGTGACCTGGGCGTGGTTGAGGACGACCGCGCCCGCCTCGACGGCCGCGCGGACCGTCATCAGCGCCATGCGGGCGTCGTTCATCTGGTCGTCGCCGTACACCGCGACGGCCTTGAGGTTCTCGGTGCGCAGCTCCGGCACGTCCCGCTGGGCCCGCGCGGGGGAGAGCAGGTGGCCGACGCCGTCACCGAACGCGGAGAGCGCGGAGTAGGCGAACACGCCCGCCCCGAGCTTCGCCGCGCCGTGCGGACCGCCCTTGTACACGGGGAGGTAGAACGTGAGCGGGTTCGCCAGGTGGGGGGCCACCTGGCGGGAGACCGCACGGCGCTCGAAGTGGTTCTCCGCCACCAGCTTCACCGCGCCGGTCTGCAGGTAGCGCAGACCGCCGTGGAGGAGCTTGGAGGAGGCGGAGGAGGTGGCGCCGGCGAAGTCGCCGGCGTCGACCAGTGCCACCCGCAGCCCGGACTGCGCGGCGTGCCAGGCGGTGGAGATGCCCAGGATGCCGCCGCCGATCACGAGAAGGTCGTACGACGCCTTGGAGAGCTGCTCCCTGGTCTCGGCGCGGCTCGGAAGCGAGCCGGAGGCCGGGTGCGTCCCCAGGGCAGGTACGGACTGCAGGGTGGACTGACTGGTCATGTCGGGTTCTTACTCCTCGTCAGAGCTCGATCGTGAGAGCGTGCGCGCTCTCGTCAGCTCTCGTCGTCGATCCAGCCCATGGTCCGGTCGACGGCCTTGAGCCAGTTCTTGTACTCACGGTCGCGGGTCTCCGCGTCCATGCGGGGGGTCCACTCGGCGGCCCGGCGCCAGTTGGCGCGCAGTTCGTCGGTGCTGGACCAGAAGCCGACGGCGAGGCCGGCGGCGTAGGCGGCGCCGAGGCAGGTGGTCTCGGCGACCATCGGGCGCACCACGGGTGCGTCGAGGACGTCGGCGAGCTGCTGCATCAGCAGGTTGTTGGCGGTCATGCCACCGTCGACCTTGAGGGCCACCAGCTCGTCGCCGGAGTCCTTCACCATGGCGTCCGCGATCTCGCGGGTCTGCCAGGCGGTGGCCTCCAGGACGGCGCGGGCCAGGTGCGCCTTGGTGACGTACCGGGTCAGGCCGGCGATGACACCGCGGGCGTCGGAGCGCCAGTGCGGGGCGAACAGGCCGGAGAAGGCCGGCACGAAGTAGGCGCCGCCGTTGTCCTCGACCGAGAGCGCGAGCGTCTCGATCTCGGCCGCGGTGGAGATCAGGCCCATCTGGTCGCGCATCCACTGCACCAGCGAGCCGGTGACGGCGATCGAGCCCTCCAGCGCGTACTGGGTCGGCTGGTCGCCGATCTTGTAGCCGACCGTGGTCAGCAGGCCCGCGTAGGAGTTGATGATCTTGTCGCCGGTGTTCATCACCATGAAGGTGCCGGTGCCGTAGGTCGACTTGACCTCGCCCTCGGCGAAGCAGCACTGGCCGAACAGGGCCGCCTGCTGGTCGCCGAGCGCGGACGCCACCGGGATGCCGCCGAGCAGGTCACCCAGCTTGCCGCCGGTGACCTCGCCGTAGACCTCCGCGGAGGAACGGATCTCGGGCAGGATCTGCAGCGGCACGCCGATGGACTCGGCGATCTTGTCGTCCCACTGCATGGTGTGCAGGTTCATGAGCAGGGTGCGGGAGGCGTTGGTCACGTCGGTGACGTGCTTGCCGCCGTTGGCACCACCGGTCAGGTTCCAGATGACCCAGGTGTCCATGGTGCCGAAGAGGATGTCGCCCGCCTCGGCGCGCTCCTTGAGGCCGTCGACGTTGTCGAGCAGCCAGCGGGCCTTGGGGCCGGCGAAGTAGGAGGCCAGCGGGAGGCCGGTCTCGCGGCGGAAGCGGTCCTGGCCGACGTTGCGGCCGAGCTCCTTGCAGAGGGCGTCGGTGCGGGTGTCCTGCCAGACGATGGCGTTGTGGACGGGCTCACCGGTATTCTTGTCCCACAGCACGGTGGTCTCGCGCTGGTTGGTGATGCCGATGGCCTTGATGTCGTCGCGGGTGATGCCGGCCTTCTGGATGGCCCCGGCGACGACTTCCTGGACGTTGGTCCAGATCTCGTTGGCGTTGTGCTCGACCCAGCCCGGCTTGGGGAAGATCTGCTCGTGCTCCTTCTGGTCGACCGAGACGATACGGCCGTCCTTGTCGAAGACGATGCAGCGGCTGGAGGTCGTGCCCTGGTCGATCGCGGCGATGAAGGGGCCTGCGGTGTGAGCGTCGGTCACTGTGTGCTCCTCGAAGATCCGTGGTGTGTGGCGGTACGTCTGCTGCTTCGGCGAGGCCTGCTGCTTTAAGCGAAGGCGACGTTGTAGATACCCGCGGCTATGGCTGCGCCGATCAGCGGGCCGACCACCGGGATCCAGGCGTAGCTCCAGTCGGAACCACCCTTGTTGGGCAGGGGGAGGAGCGCGTGCACGATGCGCGGGCCGAGGTCACGGGCCGGGTTGATGGCGTAGCCCGTCGGGCCGCCGAGCGAGAGGCCGATCGAGACGACCACCAGCGCGGTGATCAGGCCGCCCAGCACGCCGAGGCCGTTGCCCTTGTCGTTGAGGCCCTGGGTGAGGACCGCGAGGATCAGCACGACGGTGCCGATGATCTCCGTGGCGAGGTTCTGCGCCACGTTCCGGATCTCCGGGCCCGTGGAGAAGATGCCGAGCACCGGGCCGGCGCCGGTCTCCTGCGCCTCGACGGCCTTGACCTTGGTGGCCTGCGCGCCCGGACCGCCGACGATCTCCTTGTCGGTCAGGTGCGCGTGGAACTGGCCGTAGTAGGCGACCCACACCAGGGCCGCGCCGATCATCGCGCCGAGCAGCTGTCCGGCGAAGTAGACCGGGACGTTGCTCCAGTCGCTGTTCTTGATGGCGAGAGCGACGGTGACGGCCGGGTTGAGGTGGGCACCGGACAGCGGTCCGGAGATGTAGACGGCCGTCATGACGGCGAAGCCCCAACCGAAGGCGATGGCGAGCCAGCCGGCGTTGCGGGCCTTGGAGGCCTTGAGGGTCACGGCGGCGCAGACGCCGCCGCCGAGCAGGATGAGTATGGCGGTACCGATGGTCTCGCCGATGAAGATGTCGGAGCTGGACACCCGCGACTCCTTTGTCCTTCGTCCAGGGAAGCCGAACCCCGAGTCCCTTCGGGGTGTTGGCGCCCTCGGGGGTGAGAGCGATGCCGGCCTTTGGCGTTGTCACACTCTAGCGCGTATTGCCGGTAGGTGTTCGACAATGCCGACCGATGGACGGGAGTCTTGCTCCGGCGTTACGCGTGCGTCAAGAGTTCTGTTATCGAAAGCGCGATCGTTATTGATTGCTGTGGGTTGTCGATGAGTCGGGTCGTCCGCCGGGTGTCCTGCGGTAGCTCCACTGATCTGCGCTTTTGCCCTGTTTTGTTCATCTCAGGGTACGGCTGAGGCCGGTCCGCCGACACGCGGACCGGCCTCAGCCGTCGATCAGTGGCGCGCCGTCAGAACCGGCCCGCGCCCAGGTCCCGCGACACCGCACGGGCGCAGTCCCGCACCGCCGCTATCAGGTCGGGCCGCAACTCCCCGTCCTTGCAGAGCCGCTCCACCGCACCCGTTATGCCCACCGCGCCGACCGGCATCCGGCGCCGGTCGTGGATCGGGGCCGCGACCGAGGCCACGCCCTCCCAGGTCTCCTCCACGTCCGCCGCGTACCCGCGCGCACGCGTGATGTCGAGGATGTGCTCGAAAGCGTCCAGGTCGCAGGTGGTGCGGTCGGTGAAGGGTTTGCGGTCGGCCTCCAGGACCTCGCTGTGCGCCACCGGGTCGTAGGCCGACAGCACCTTGCCGAGGGCCGTGGAGTGCAGCGGCTGCATGGCGCCGATCTCCAGCACCTGCCGGCTGTCGTCGGGCCGGAAGACGTGGTGCACGATCAGCACGCCCTGCTGGTGGAGCACGCCCAGGTAGACGCTCTCCCCGCTGGAGCGGGCCAGGTCGTCCGTCCACACCAGCGCCCGCGCCCGCAGCTCGTGGATGTCCAGGTAGGTGGTGCCGAGCCGGAGCAGCTCGGCGCCCAGCTGGTAGCGCCCCGAGATTTCGTCCTGCTCGACGAATCCCTCCTGCTGGAGGGTGCGCAGTATGCCGTGGGCGGTGCCCTTGGCGAGACCCAGTGACGAGGCGATGTCCGACAGGCCGAGCCGTCGCTCGCCGCCCGCGAGCAGCCGCAGCATCGCGGCCGCCCGTTCGAGCGACTGGATGTTCCGTGCCATCGCCGTTCTGCCTCCGTCCCCTGTGACCTTCACCGTCACGCCGCCGTAACCGTCGTTCGGCAATGCCGAACACTACCGGTCCATGCCGACTCCCCGCTAATGGTCGGTCGACATCCGTTGCTTCACGCGTGGCCCGCGCTTGGCCGTCCGGCCACACTCGTCCGCCCCGCACCATGACCGGTGAGCGGCCGAAACGCCATGGCCGGCGTCATACTGCCCGCCCGCCGGGTCACTCGTCCGCCACATGGACGCCCTGCCCATCCAAGCCCACTCCCGGTTACGCTGGCGCCGTGCGTCCACGCCCGGCCCGCCCGGGGAAACCGCATAGCCGACAGCCGTCGCATCCAAGGGAGCCCTTCATGGCCTCGTTGCCGCCGTCCCCTTCCGCCGACAGCCGGACCCGTGTGTCCGCGCTCCGGGAGGCGCTCGCCACACGTGTGGTGGTCGCCGACGGAGCCATGGGCACCATGCTCCAGGCGCAGGATCCCACCCTGGAGGACTTCGAGAATCTCGAGGGGTGCAACGAGATCCTCAACGTCACCCGCCCCGACATCGTCCGCTCCGTCCACGAGGCGTACTTCGACGCCGGTGTGGACTGTGTCGAGACCAACACCTTCGGGGCCAACTACGCGGCGATGGCCGAGTACGACATCCCCGAGCGGGTCTTCGAACTGTCCGAGGCGGGCGCCCGCATCGCCCGGGAGACCGCCGACGGGTATCTCGCCCGCGACGGCCGCCAGCGCTGGGTCCTGGGCTCCATCGGCCCCGGCACCAAGCTGCCCACCCTCGGCCACGTCGGGTACACCACGATCCGCGACGCCTTCCAGCAGAACGCCGAGGGCCTGATCGCGGGCGGCGCGGACGCGCTGATCGTGGAGACCACCCAGGACCTGCTCCAGACCAAGGCGGCCGTGATCGGCGCCCACCGCGCCCGCGAGATCGCCGGCCTGGACGTCCCGGTCATCGTCTCCGTCACCGTGGAGACCACCGGCACCATGCTGCTGGGCTCGGAGATCGGCGCCGCGCTCACCGCGCTGGAACCGCTCGGCATCGACATGATCGGCATGAACTGCGCCACGGGCCCCGCCGAGATGAGCGAGCACCTGCGCTACCTCTCCAGGCACTCCCGCATCGCGCTGTCCTGCATGCCGAACGCGGGCCTGCCCGTCCTCGGCAAGAACGGCGCCAGCTACCCGCTCAGCCCCGCGGAGCTGGCCGACGCCCACGAGACCTTCGTCCGCGACTACGGCCTCTCCCTCATCGGCGGCTGCTGCGGCACCACCCCCGAGCACCTGCGCCAGGTCGTCGAGCGGGTCCACGGCGTGACCCCGCCCGAGCGCAGCCCGCGCCCCGAGCCCGGCGCCGCCTCCCTCTACCAGACCGTCCCGTTCCGCCAGGACACTTCCTACCTGGCCATCGGCGAGCGCACCAACGCCAACGGGTCCAAGAAGTTCCGCGAGGCCATGCTGGCGGCCCGCTGGGACGACTGCGTGGAGATGGCCCGCGAGCAGATCCGCGAGGGCGCCCACATGCTGGACCTCTGCGTGGACTACGTCGGCCGGGACGGCGTCGCCGACATGGAGGAGCTGGCCGGCCGCTTCGCCACCGCCTCCACCCTGCCGATCGTCCTCGACTCCACCGAGGTCCCCGTCATCCGGGCCGGCCTGGAGAAGCTCGGCGGCCGTGCGGTCATCAACTCCGTCAACTACGAGGACGGCGACGGCCCGGAGTCCCGCTTCGCGAAGGTCACCACGCTCGCCCGCGAGCACGGCGCCGCGCTGATCGCGCTGACCATCGACGAGGAGGGCCAGGCCCGCACCCCCGAGAAGAAGGTCGAGATCGCCGAACGGCTCATCGACGACCTGACCGGGAACTGGGGCATCCACGAGTCGGACATCCTCATCGACACCCTGACCTTCACCATCTGCACCGGTCAGGAGGAGTCCCGGGGGGACGGCATCGCCACCATCGAGGCGATCCGCGAGCTCAAGCGCCGCCACCCGGACGTCCAGACCACGCTCGGCCTGTCCAACATCTCCTTCGGCCTCAACCCGGCCGCCCGCATCCTGCTGAACTCCGTCTTCCTCGACGAGTGCGTCAAGGCGGGCCTGGACTCGGCGATCGTGCACGCGAGCAAGATCCTGCCGATCGCCCGCTTCAGCGAGGAAGAGGTGCAGACCGCCCTCGACCTCATCCACGACCGCCGCACCGAGGGCTACGACCCGCTCCAGAAGCTCATGCAGCTCTTCGAGGGCGCCACCACCAAGTCCCTCAAGGCCGGCCGGGCCGAGGAACTGGCCGCCCTGCCGCTGGAGGAGCGCCTCAAGCGCCGCATCATCGACGGCGAGCGCAACGGCCTGGAGGCCGACCTCGATCTCGCGCTGGCCGAGCGCCCCGCCCTCGACATCGTCAACGAGACCCTCCTGGACGGCATGAAGGTCGTCGGCGAGCTGTTCGGCTCCGGCCAGATGCAGCTGCCGTTCGTCCTCCAGTCCGCCGAGGTCATGAAGGCGGCCGTCGCCCACCTCGAACCGCACATGGAGAAGTCCGACGCCGAGGGCAAGGGCACCATCGTGCTGGCCACCGTGCGCGGCGACGTCCACGACATCGGCAAGAACCTCGTCGACATCATCCTGTCGAACAACGGCTACAACGTCGTCAACCTCGGCATCAAGCAGCCCGTCTCCGCGATCCTGGAGGCAGCCGACGAGCACAGGGCCGACGTCATCGGCATGTCCGGCCTGCTGGTCAAGTCCACGGTGATCATGAAGGAGAACCTGGAGGAGCTCAACCAGCGCGGCCTCGCGGCCACCTACCCGGTCATCCTCGGCGGCGCCGCCCTCACCCGCGCCTACGTCGAGCAGGACCTGTACGAGCTCTACGGGGGCGAGGTCCGCTACGCCCGCGACGCCTTCGAGGGCCTGCGCCTGATGGACGCGCTCATCGGCGTCAAGCGCGGGGTGCCCGGCGCCAGCCTCCCGGAGCTGAAGCAGCGCCGGGTGCGGCAGACCCCCGCCGTCGAGGTCGAGGAGCGGCCCGAGGAGGGCCACGTCCGCTCCGACGTCGCCGTCGACAACCCGGTGCCCACCCCGCCGTTCTGGGACACCCGCGTCATCAAGGGCATCCAGCTCAAGGAGTACGCGAGCTGGCTCGACGAGGGCGCCCTCTTCAAGGGCCAGTGGGGCCTCAAGCAGGCCCGCACCGGCGAGGGACCGTCGTACGAGGAACTGGTGGAGACCGAGGGCCGCCCCCGGCTGCGCGGCCTGCTCGACCAGCTCCAGACGGAGAACCTGCTGGAAGCCGCCGTGGTCTACGGCTACTTCCCGTGCGTCTCCAAGGACGACGACCTGATCATCCTGGACGAACAGGGCAACGAGCGCACCCGGTTCACCTTCCCCCGCCAGCGCCGCGGCCGCCGGCTTTGTCTCGCCGACTTCTTCCGCCCGGAGGAGTCGGGGGAGACGGACGTGGTCGGCCTCCAGGTCGTCACCGTCGGCTCCCGCATCGGCGAGCAGACCGCCCGGCTCTTCGAGTCCAACTCCTACCGCGACTATCTCGAACTGCACGGCCTGTCCGTCCAGCTGGCCGAGGCCCTCGCCGAGTACTGGCACGCGCGCGTGCGCTCCGAACTCGGCTTCGCCGGCGAGGACCCCAGTGACATCGAAGACATGTTCGCCCTGAAGTACCGGGGTGCCCGCTTCTCGCTCGGCTACGGCGCCTGCCCGAACCTGGAGGACCGCGCCAAGATCGCCGAACTGCTCCGGCCCGAGCGCATCGGCGTCCACCTGTCCGAGGAGTTCCAGCTGCACCCCGAGCAGTCCACGGACGCGATCGTGATCCACCACCCGGAGGCGAAGTACTTCAACGCGCGCTGAGCGGTACGCCGGCACCGAGACGTGTCCCACAGAGCACACTGATCGGATAAGTCGTACACTGGTCGGTCCACAGCAGGCCGGTTCCCCGTACGGGAACCGGCCTGGTCGTCCCTCAAGGAGGTGTGTGGATGACCAGCACGGTCCCCGCGCTCGGAACCCGTACGGCGGAAGGCTCCGCCCTCCAAGCGGTGCTCCTCGACATGGACGGCACCCTGGTGGACACCGAGGGCTTCTGGTGGGACGTCGAGGTCGAGATCTTCGCCCGCCTCGGCCACACCCTCGACGAGTCCTGGCGCCATGTCGTGGTCGGCGGGCCCATGACCCGCAGCGCCGGGTTCCTCATCGAGGCCACCGGCGCCGCCATCACGCTCGCCGAGCTCAGCGTGCTGCTCAACGACGGCTTCGAGGAACGCATCGGCACCGCCCTGCCGCTGATGCCGGGCGCACAGCGGCTGCTGGCCGAGCTGTACGAGCAGCAGATCCCCACCGCCCTGGTCTCCGCCTCGCACCGGCGCATCATCGACCGGGTCATGACCTCGCTGGGCCCCCGGCACTTCACCCTGTCCGTCGCCGGCGACGAGGTCTCGCGCACCAAGCCGTACCCGGACCCGTACCTGCTCGCCGCCGCCGGGCTGGGGGTGGATCCGGCCAGGTGCGCGGTCGTCGAGGACACCGCGACCGGCGTCGCCGCCGCCGAGGCCGCCGGCTGCCAGGTGGTCGCCGTCCCGTCGGTCGCGCCGATCGCCCCGGCCGAGCGGCGCACCGTGGTGACCTCCCTGGAAGAGGTCGACCTGGCTTTTCTGCGCGGCCTGATGGCGGTCTGATGACGGAAATGCGCCAGCCGTTCACCCAGCGTGCAAAGTTCATTGGTCGAAATCCCGACACCGGTCATTCAACGGAATTCGCAACTGTTCAACCGGCTGAATTCCGATACCCCATCACAGAAATGCACGTGTGACGTTCCCCACGTGTCAGGAGCTCGACAACGTTGCCCGATTGTGCAGCCCGCCCCCGTTAGGGGGGAAACGGGGCGACCTTGTGTCCCGATTGGGGAGAGGCTGCACTAATCCTGCCGCTGTCGGGTTTTCGGTCTGTCCACAACCGGTTCCCCTGCGTGATGGGACCTCAACTCACGCCGCTGCCAACCCTCCTGCGGGCGCGGACTAATCTCGTCGCGAGAACATCGCCGTATCCCCCGTGATCCGCTTCGACACCCCATGTATGCGGGATACACGGACACGAACAGCTCTGGAGAACTTCGAGCATGAACCGCAAGACTTTGGTGCTGCCGGCCGTGGTCGGCCTGCTCACTCCCGTGCTCGCCGCGTGCGGTGGATCCGGCAGCGGGAGCAGCAGTAGCGACGCGATCGTCGTGGGCACCACTGACCAGTTCACCGCCACGAAGGACGCTCCGGCGCCGGTCGACCCCGCGTACTCCTACGACGTCGGCGGCTGGAACATCCTGCGCCAGACGGTGCAGACCCTCATGTCCCAGCCCAAGGGCGAGGGCGACCCGGTCCCCGACGCGGCCGAGAGCTGCTCCTTCACCGACAGCGGCAGTGAGCGCTACGCCTGCAAGCTGCGTGAGGGCCTGAAGTTCTCCGACGGCAACGCCGTCACCGCCGAGGACGTCAAGTGGTCCATCCAGCGCGCCCTGCGCATCAAGGCCGACACCGGCGTCTACGCCCTCCTCTCGAACATCGACACCATCGAGACCCAGGGCGACCGCGAGGTGATCTTCCACCTCAAGACCGCCGACGCCACCTTCCCGTACAAGCTGTCCACTCCGGTCGCGGGCCTCGTGAACCCGAAGGACTACGAGAAGGACAAGCTCCGCGACGGCTTCGACATCGACGGTTCCGGCCCCTACACCTTCAAGGCCGACGTCAAGAACGACGAGATCGTCTCCGCCACCTTCACCAAGAACCCCAACTACAAGGGGAGCGTGAAGGTGAACAACGAGCAGGTCGTCATGCGCTCCTACAAGGACGCCACCGCCATGGGCGAGGCGATCGACAAGGGCGACATCGACGTGATGACCCGCACCATGTCGCCGTCCCAGATCAAGAAGCTCGACGCCGGTGACGACTCCAACGTCGACCTCGTCGAGATGTCCGGCCTGGAGATCCGCTACCTCGGCTTCAACACCGACGCGCCGACCGTCAAGTCCAAGGCCGTCCGCCAGGCCATGGCCCAGGTCATCAACCGCGACGAGCTCGTCGCCAAGGTGTACGGCTCGCAGGCCGACCCGCTGTACTCGCTGGTCCCGGCCTCCATCACCGGCCACTCCAACTCGTTCTTCAACAAGTACGGCGACCCCAGCGTCTCCAAGGCCAGGAACCTGCTCACCGCGGCGAACATCACCACCCCGGTGAAGCTCACGATGCACTACACGACCGACCACTACGGTCCGGCCACCAAGCAGGAGTTCGAGGTCCTCAAGCAGCAGCTCAACGGCAGCGGCCTGTTCGACGTCAGCATCGAGGGCACCCCCTGGTCGGCCTACCAGACCAACGAGCGCAAGGGCGACTACGACGTCTACGGCATGGGCTGGTTCCCCGACTTCCCGGACGCCGACAACTTCCTCGCGCCGTTCCTCGACAAGGACAACTTCCTGAAGTCGCCCTACGTCAACAACCGGATCATCAACACGCTGATCCCGGAGTCCCGCCGCGAGGCCGACCGCGCGAGCGCCACCAGCAGCCTGACCGAGATCCAGAACGACGTCGCCGACGACGTCCCGGTGCTCCCGCTGTGGCAGGGCAAGCAGTTCGTCGCCGCCCGCGACGACATCACGGGCGTCGCCTACGCCCTCAACTCCTCCGCCAGCCTCCAGCTGTGGGAGCTCGGCCGCGGCTCCAGCAGCTGACGTCCGGCCATACGACAGGAAGGGCGCCCCTCTCCACGGAGAGGGGCGCCCTTCCTGTCGTACCCGCGGCCTACTGCGCGCCGGGGCGCACCAGGCCGCTCTCGTACGCGTACACCGCGGCCTGCACCCGGTCCCGCAGCCCCAGTTTGGTCAGCACATGCCCCACATGGGTCTTCACGGTCGTCTCGCTGACGAACAGGTCGGCGGCGATCTCCGCGTTCGACAGCCCGCGCGCGACCAGCTTCAGCACCTCCACCTCACGGTCGGTGAGGGTGTGCAGGGTGTCCGGCACCGGCTCCTCGCCGGACGGCAGATGCGTCGCGTACTTGTCCAGCAGGCGGCGCGTGATGCTCGGCGCCAGCATCGCCTCGCCGTTCGCCACCACCCGGATCGCCTGCACCAGCTCGTTGGCCGGGGCGTCCTTCAGCAGGAAGCCGCTGGCGCCCGCGCGCAGCGCCTCCACCACGTACTCGTCGAGATCGAACGTGGTCAGCACCAGCACCTTCGCCGGGCCGTCCCGGCCGGGACCGGTGATCTGCCGGGTCGCCTCCACGCCGTCCATCCGCGGCATCCGGATGTCCATCAGCACGACATCGGGCTGGAGGGCGCGTACCTGGTCGAGGGCCTGAAGGCCGTCTCCGGCCTCGCCCACGACCGCGATGTCCTGCTCGGCCTCCAGAATCATCCGGAACCCGGTACGCAGCAGCGGCTGGTCGTCGACCAGTAGGACGCGGATGGCCACGGTGAGTCTCCTTCTGCTAGTCCGCGCCCATTCTGCCCTGCGCCACGTCCCCGGACCCGGCCGACCTCACCGGCAGCGGGTACGGCGGGGGAGTGCCGCCGAACTCCGGGCAGTGCGCCTGGTGGTCGCACCAGCCGCACAGCTTCGTCGGACGCGGCCGCCACTCGCCCGACTCCGTCGCCTGCCGGATCGCCTCCCACAGTGCGAGCAGCTTGCGCTCCACCCGCTGGAGATCGGCGGGGACCGGGTCGTACGTCAGCACGTCACCGCTGCCGAGATAGACCAGCTGCAGCCGCCTCGGCACCACGTTCTTCAGCCGCCACACCACCAGGGCGTAGAACTTCATCTGGAACAGCGCGCCCTCGGCGTACTCCGGCCTCGGCGCCTTGCCCGTCTTGTAGTCGACGATCCGCACCTCGCCCGTCGGTGCCACGTCGACGCGGTCGATGATCCCGCGCAGCCGCAGCCCCGACTCCAGCTCGGTCTCCACGAACAGCTCCCGCTCCACGGGCTCCAGCCGGACCGGATCCTCCAGAGTGAACCAGCGCTCGACGAGCTGCTCCGCCTCGCCCAGCCAGCGTGCCAGCCGCTCGCCCTCCGGATCCTCCGCGAACAGCTCCCCGAGCTCCGGCCTGGACTCCCGCAGCCGGTCCCACTGCCCCGGGATCAGCGACTTGGCCCGCGGTGCCGTCCGCTCCGCCGCGGGCGCGTCGAAGAGCCGCTCGAGGACCGCGTGCACCAGCGTCCCGCGCGTCGCCGCCTCGCTCGGCTTCTCCGGCAGCCGGTCGATCACCCGGAACCGGTACAGCAGCGGACACTGCATGAAGTCACTGGCCCGCGAGGGCGACAGGGAAGCGGGCGGCCGGGCCGTCGGCCCCTCCGCCGCCGTGACCGGCCCTTCTCCCTGCGCGACGACCGCGCCCTGAGCCTGCGCGGCGTCCTCGATGCTGCTGTCCATGACCACAGACCATACGGCCCGCCACTGACAGTCACCCAACCCGCGCGTCGGCCCGGCCAACACAGGGGGTGCCGGGGCGAAACACGCCACGACGGCCGCATACCATCGACCAGAGACGACGCATCTAACGAGGGGACACCGTGGACGTGAGCGGCGGCAGCGGGCAGCCCCGGTCGGACAACGCCGAACCGACCGAGCACCGCGCAGGTCCTACGGCCCCGCCCACCGACGGAGGCCCGGAGCCGAGCGACGCCCGCGCCACCACCCCCACCGACCCGACCGGACCGACGCGGGAAACACCCGGCGAGGAGCCTGCTCCGCAAGCCCCGGAATCGTCGGAGACGGCGGTAACGCCGGAAGCACCGGAGACGAAGGCAACGCCGGAGACGCCGGAGACGCCGGAGACCGAGGAATCGCCTCGGACTGCGGAGGTGCCGGAGCCGGCGCCCGTACCGCGCACCGCCGCGACCCGGGAACCCCGTGAGGCCCCCGACGACCCCGAGGCCCGCGGGGACGCGCCCGCCGGTGCACCCGGTGACGGCGACGGGCCGGCCCAGGTGCAGTCCGGTATGGCCAAGGGGCAGCCGCCGCAGCGGCCCAAGGAACCCGGTGGCGGACTGCTCATGGGACGGCCCTTCGGCGTCCCGGTGTACGTCGCCCCCAGCTGGTTCGTCGTCGCAGCGCTGATCACCTGGGTCTTCGGCGGCCAGCTCGACCGCGTGCTGCCCGAACTCGGCGCCGCCCGCTACCTCGTCTCCCTCTTCTTCGCCATCGCCTTCTACGCCTCCGTCCTGGTCCACGAACTCGCCCACACGGTCGCCGCGATCCGCTTCAAGCTCCCCGTCCGCCGCATCCAGCTCCAGTTCTTCGGCGGCGTCTCCGAGATCGAGAAGGAGGCCGAGACCCCCGGCCGGGAGTTCGTGCTGGCCTTCGTCGGCCCGCTGCTCTCCCTCGTCCTGTCCGGCCTCTTCTACCTCGCCATGCAGCCCGTCGAGCCCGGCACGGTCGCCGGCGTCCTGCTGGCCGGCCTGATGGTCTCCAACCTCATCGTCGCCGCCTTCAACCTCCTGCCCGGCCTGCCCCTCGACGGCGGCCGGATGCTCCGCGCCGTGGTCTGGAAGATCACCGGCAGGCCCATGAGCGGCACCGTCGCCGCCGCCTGGGTCGGCCGCGCCCTCGCCGTCTCCGTCCTCATCGGCCTTCCGCTGCTCAACCACTGGGGCGCCTTCGGCGGCGGCACCGAGAACAGCAACGGCATGGACGCCGTCACCGACGCCCTGCTCGCCGCGATCCTCGCCGCGATCATCTGGACCGGCGCCGGCAACAGCCTGCGCATGGCCCGGCTCCGCGAACACCTCCCGGAACTGCGCGCCCGCACCCTGACCCGCCGCGCCGTCCCGGTCGAGAACGACACCCCGCTCTCCGAGGCCCTGCGCCGTGCCAACGCCGCCGGTGCCCGCGCCCTGGTCGTCGTCGACGCCGACGGCAACCCCCTCTCCCTCGTCCGCGAGGCCGCGATCGTCGGCGTACCCGAACACCGCCGCCCCTGGGTCGCCGTCAGCGGCCTCGCCCAGGACCTCACCGACGGCATGCGGGTCTCCGCGGAACTCGCGGGCGAGGAACTCCTCGACGTCCTGCGCGCCACCCCCGCCACCGAGTACCTGGTGGTCGAGGAGACCGGCGAGATCTACGGCGTCCTGTCGGCGGCGGACGTCGAACGGGCCTTCGTCAGGGCCATGGCCCGGCCCAGCTGAGAACCCCCCTCCCGAGGCGGGCTCAGCTGCTCCCGGCCGCGGCCGGCGCCCGCCGCTGCCGCCGCCGGACGGCGATCAGCACCGCCGACATGACCGCCGTGAGCGCCACGGCGACCGGGGCCACGGCCTGCCACGGGACATGGAGCAGGAGCGCACCGTAGGCCCAGCCGACTCCGGCGACCAGCACGATGCCCAGCAGCCAGCGCCCCAGCGGGCGCCAGGTCCAGGGCTCCGGGTCGTCCGGCCGGACCAGCCGCACCAGGCCGAACCACGCCGCCAGCGCCGCCAGGAGGGCCGCCGTCACGCCGAGCCCGGCGAACATCTGCGGCTCGTCGCGCGGCTCGTCGGCGGTGGCCTGCTCGTCGTCGTACCGGACGAGCCGCATCACCGCGCCGCGCCAGACCACGGCGTCGACGCGGTCCCCGGTCCGGAGCTGCCGCAGCACCGGTCCCGGGCCGCCGAACGCGACCACGCCGTTCCAGTACGGAGTGCCGGACAGGGTCGCCTCGAAGCGCATGTGCCGCCGCGGGACGAAGCCCCCCTGCCCGTCGACCACCGTGTCCCTCACCGTGAAGGCGACGGTGCGCAGGCAGTCCTCCGCGGGCCCGGCCGGCACGGAGCCCGAACAGACCTCGGCCGCCCGGTACTCCCGGTACTCCCGCACGGTGGTCGGCAGCATCACGGTGAACAGGTAGAAGCAGGCGAACGCCGCGACCACGGCCCCGATCAGCAGTGCGCTGCCCGAGGCCTGTGACCAGCCTCTGTCCGGTCCGGCTCCGGCCCCGTCCGCCATGATCCGCCCCTCCCCGTCCGCCGGCCCGTCCGGAGGACCCTCCCGTCGGCCCGTCAGGCGTCACCCGGCATTGACGCCGCGACTTCACGAGGCGGTTCCAGGCCCCCTCCACCGTGGTCGGTGCCCTCCGCAAACCCCGGTAGGCTGTTCACATGTCCGAACCGACCGGTGCCGCCCGCAGGCGCGGGCCCTTCAAGGTCGGGGACCAGGTACAGCTGACCGACCCCAAGGGCCGCCACTACACGTTCACGCTCGAAGCCGGGAAGAACTTCCACACCCACAAGGGCTCCTTCCCGCACGACGAACTGATCGGCGCTCCCGAGGGCAGCGTTGTCCGCACCACCGGCAACGTCGCCTACCTCGCGCTGCGCCCCCTGCTCCCCGACTACGTCCTGTCCATGCCCCGCGGGGCAGCAGTCGTCTACCCCAAGGACGCGGGGCAGATCCTCTCCTTCGCCGACATCTTCCCCGGCGCCCGCGTCGTCGAGGCCGGCGTCGGCTCCGGCTCGCTCAGCAGCTTCCTGCTGCGTGCCATCGGAGACCAGGGCATGCTGCACAGCTACGAGCGCCGCGCGGACTTCGCCGAGATCGCCCAGCAGAACGTCGAGCGCTACTTCGGCGGCCCGCACCCGGCCTGGCAGCTCACCGTGGGCGACCTGCAGGACAACCTCTCGGACACCGACGTCGACCGTGTCATCCTCGACATGCTCGCCCCCTGGGAGTGCCTGGAGGCTGTCTCCAAGGCGCTCGTCCCCGGCGGCATCCTGTGCTGCTACGTCGCCACCACCACCCAGCTCGCCCGGACCGTCGAGTCCATCCGTGAGATCGGCTGCTTCAACGAGCCGACCTCCTGGGAGACGATGATCCGAAACTGGCACGTGGAAGGCCTCGCCGTCCGCCCGGACCACCGGATGATCGGCCACACCGGCTTCCTGCTCACCGCCCGGCGCCTCGCCGACGGCGTCGAGCCGCCCATGCGCCGCCGCCGCCCCGCCAAGGGCGCCTACGGCGAGGACTACGACGGCCCCAACGCCGACGGCGGCGCCGGCCGCTGAGCCGGTCCCCGCTGCCGCGTCAACGTACGAGCGCCGCGGCCGAGTTCCCCGGACCCCACCGGAACTCGGCCGCGGCGCTCGTACGTTGACGGCATCACAGGACCGCGGAACACCGCCATCCTCGAAAGGCCACCCCGCCGTTCCCTCCCCGCTGTGACGTGTGGCACGATGCAGGCCACCCCCACCGGCACAGGCCTCGCAGGAGACACTCCTAGTGCAGCAATCCGTGGTCCCGGAGCTCGCTCACACCGACACCCGCCCCATGCACTGGCTTGCCACCGCCGCTGCCGTGGCCGGTGTCGTCGCTCTGTCGTCCCTCTTCCAGCCGGGCTCGGCCAAAGCCGCGCAGCCCGCCGCCGGGACCGAGACGAAGCCCGCCCCCGCGGCCGCCGCGCCGCCCGGCACCACCGGCGTGGACTTCCCCCTCGACTGCGGCCCCGTGAAGGAGCTGGTCGTCAAGAAGGCCACCGGTGACCTCGACGGCGACGGCAGGCCGGAGACCGTGGCGGTGGTCCACTGCGACTCGGCCATGGGCACCCCGCCCGACGGCGTCTACGTCCTCACCCAGGCCGCCGGCGCCACCAGTCCCCGCGTCGTCGCCACCCTGGTCGACCCCAAGGACCGGTTCACCGTGACCGACTTCGCCGTCTCCGGCAAAGCGGTCACCGCGACCCTGCTCGGCTATTCCTCGGACAATGTGCCCAGTTGCTGCCCGGACCTGAAGTCCAGCGCCAAGTGGCAGTGGGACGGCCACGCGTTCGTCCGCTCCACGCCGGCGGCCGCCCACAGCGTCTGACGGCCACGCCGGCCCGGCGGGCCCGACGCCACGCGGAGTGGCCGGAAAGTCACTCCGCGTCCGGCCCGTACACCTCGACACGGTCCGCGACCCGGCGCACATGGATGCACTCGCCCGGACACTCCCGCGCCGAGTCCACCACATCGGTGAGCAGCGGCAACGGCACCGGTACCGTCGCCCCCTTCGCCTGCAGCAGCTCGTCGTCCGAGCCCTTCACATAGGCCAGGCCGTCGATGTCCAGCTCGAACACCTCCGGGGCGTACTGGGCGCAGATCCCGTCCCCCGTACACAGATCCTGGTCGATCCAGACCTCAAGTGCCTCACCGCCGGCCAGGGCCTCCTGCTGCACGGTCATCTCTCCTGCCGTCGAAAGCGCCGGACGGCAGGACCCGGGGGTCACCCGGTCCCGCCCCGGCGGGTGTTGAACGCCTTCGACCCTACCTCCGGCGCGCAACGGCCCGCGCACCCTCCTCGTGCGCCCTCCCGATGCGCCCTGGGCCCGCGCGCACGGCGCCTTCCGCCGCGCGGGACGGCGGCGCCCGGCCACCGGATCGATCGACTTGAGCCAACCCGCGACCCGCCCCGTTCATCACGCATCACATCCGACCGGTTGCTCTGTGTAAGAAATCCGCCACCGGGGCACAACCCCTGAACCGGCACTGGAGCGGACAACTCCGGTCAGTCACGACGGGTTTTGACCACTCCGGGCCTGGAACACGCCGCTTCTGAATCGCGTTGAGTGGGTATCCACCCGGCACGAGGGAGAACGCAATGGGTGACCGACGACACACCTTGACAGTCTTTGTGATCTAGGGGTTTCAATCGACACCCACCCAGGTAGGGTCTGGAAGCGTCCAGCTCCCCTTGGAGGAGGTGAGGACCGTGGCAGCCCACGACGACGACATGAACCGCGGCATCCGCCCGGGACGAGGGTCCGACGACCCGTCCGAGCAGATCGCCTATCTTGAGCAGGAGATCGCCGTCCTGCGACGCAAGCTCGCCGACTCTCCGCGACACACGAGGATTCTCGAAGAGCGGATCGTCGAGCTGCAGACGAACCTGGCCGGCGTGTCCGCCCAGAACGAGCGACTCGCGAACACCCTGCGCGAGGCCCGCGACCAGATCGTGGCCCTCAAGGAGGAGGTCGACCGGCTCGCGCAGCCGCCGGCCGGCTTCGGTGTCTTCCTCACGGCGAACGAGGACGGCACCGCCGACATCTTCACCGGCGGCCGCAAACTGCGGGTGAACGTCAGCCCAAGCGTTGACCTGGACGACCTCAGGCGCGGCCAGGAAGTCATGCTCAACGAAGCGCTCAACGTGGTCGAGGCCATGGAGTACGAGCGCGTCGGTGACATCGTCACCCTCAAGGAGATCCTTGAGGACGGCGAGCGCGCCCTCGTGCTGGGGCACACCGACGAGGAGCGGGTGGTACGGCTCGCCGAGCCGCTGCTGGACGTGAACATCCGGCCCGGTGACGCCCTGCTGCTCGAACCCCGTTCCGGCTACGTCTACGAGATCGTTCCGAAGAGCGAGGTCGAGGAGCTCGTCCTCGAAGAGGTCCCCGACATCGGCTACGAGCAGATCGGTGGTCTCGGCGGCCAGATCGAGGCCATCCGCGACGCGGTCGAGCTGCCGTACCTCTACCCCGACCTGTTCAAGGAGCACGAACTGCGGCCGCCCAAGGGCGTCCTGCTCTACGGACCCCCCGGATGCGGCAAGACGCTCATCGCCAAGGCCGTCGCCAACTCGCTGGCCAAGAAGGTCGCCGAGGTGACCGGCCAGGCCGCCGGCAAGAGCTTCTTCCTCAACATCAAGGGCCCCGAGCTCCTGAACAAGTACGTCGGCGAGACCGAGCGGCAGATCCGCCTGGTCTTCCAGCGTGCGAGGGAGAAGGCCAGCGAGGGCACCCCCGTCATCGTCTTCTTCGACGAGATGGAGTCCCTGTTCCGGACCCGCGGCTCCGGTGTCAGCTCGGACGTGGAGAACACCATCGTCCCGCAGCTGCTCGCCGAGATCGACGGTGTCGAAGGCCTCCAGAACGTGGTCGTCATCGGCGCCTCCAACCGCGAGGACATGATCGACCCCGCCATCCTGCGCCCCGGCCGTCTCGACGTGAAGATCAAGATCGAGCGTCCCGACGCCGAGGCGGCCAAGGACATCTTCGGCAAGTACCTCACCGAACGCCTCCCGCTGCACGCCGACGACCTCGGAGAGCACGGCGGCAGCAGGTCGGTCACGGTCGAAAGCATGATCCAGACGGCCGTGGAACACATGTACGCCGAATCCGAGGAAAACCGCTTCCTGGAAGTCACCTACGCCAACGGCGACAAGGAAGTCCTCTACTTCAAGGACTTCAACTCCGGCGCGATGATCGAAAACATCGTCGGCCGTGCCAAGAAAATGGCGATCAAGGACTTCCTCGACCACAACTCGAAGGGCCTGCGCGTCTCCCACCTCCTCCAGGCCTGCGTGGACGAGTTCAAGGAGAACGAGGACCTGCCCAACACCACCAACCCCGACGACTGGGCCCGGATCTCCGGAAAGAAGGGCGAACGGATCGTGTACATCCGTACCCTCATCACCGGAAAGCAGGGCGCGGACACCGGACGCTCCATCGACACGGTGGCGAACACCGGACAGTACCTGTAAAACACAGGGCGGCTGCGGGTGCCCTCACCGGGTACCCGCAGCCGACTGTTTTTCCGGCCAAAACCGGATCCGAGGCGAGCAAGGCAATGACGCAAATGATCTCCCCACCAGCGCAGAGGCGTTCTAGGCTCTTTCCTACCGCCGAGTCGCGCAGTGCGGGGACGGGCACCGCACACGCACCGGAGCGCCAGCGGTACGCGAGCGGAGCCCACGACCGAGGGCTCCGCCGGGCAAGGAGGGCCGCATGACCGTACGGCGAGTAATGGGCATCGAGACGGAGTACGGGATCTCCGTCCCCGGCCACCCCAACGCCAATGCCATGCTCACCTCGTCCCAGATCGTCAACGCCTACGCGGCGGCGATGCACCGGGCCCGCCGGGCCCGCTGGGACTTCGAGGAGGAGAACCCGCTGCGGGACGCCCGGGGCTTCGACCTCGCACGCGAGGCCGCCGACGCCAGCCAGCTCACCGACGAGGACATCGGCCTCGCCAACGTGATCCTCACCAACGGCGCACGCCTCTACGTCGACCACGCGCACCCCGAATACAGCGCTCCCGAGGTCACCAACCCCCGCGACGCCGTCCTCTGGGACAAGGCCGGCGAACGCATCATGGCCGAGGCCGCCGAACGGGCCGCCCAGCTCCCCGGTGCCCAGCCCATCCACCTCTACAAGAACAACACCGACAACAAGGGCGCCTCCTACGGCACGCACGAGAACTACCTGATGAAGCGGGAGACCCCCTTCTCGGACATCGTGCGCCACCTCACGCCCTTCTTCGTCTCCCGCCAGGTCGTCACGGGCGCCGGCCGCGTCGGCATCGGCCAGGACGGCCATGAGCACGGCTTTCAGCTCAGCCAGCGCGCGGACTACTTCGAGGTCGAGGTCGGCCTGGAGACGACCCTCAAGCGGCCCATCATCAACACCCGCGACGAACCCCACGCCGACGCCGAGAAGTACCGCCGCCTCCACGTGATCATCGGCGACGCGAACCTGTCGGAGATCTCGACCTACCTGAAGCTGGGTACGACGGCGCTGGTCCTGTCCATGATCGAGGACGGCTTCATCGCCGTCGACCTGGCCGTCGACCAGCCCGTACGCACCCTCCACCAGGTCTCCCACGACCCGACGCTGAAGAGGCTGGTCACCCTTCGCAGCGGACGCACACTCACCGCGGTCCAGCTCCAGATGGAGTACTTCGAGCTGTCGCGCAAATACGTGGAGGAGCGCTACGGCGCCGACGCCGACGACCAGACCAAGGACGTCCTCGCCCGCTGGGAGGACACCCTCAACCGTCTGGAACACGACCCCATGAGCCTCTCCGGAGAGCTCGACTGGGTCGCCAAGCTGGAGCTCATGGAGGGCTACCGCCGCCGCGACGGCCTCGACTGGGACGCCGCCAAGCTGCACCTCCTGGACCTCCAGTACGCCGACGTCCGGGCCGAGAAGGGCCTCTACAACCGTCTCGCGGCCCGCGGGCGCATGAAGCGGCTCCTGGACGAGGCCGACGTGGAACGGGCCCGCACCAGCCCGCCCGAGGACACCCGGGCCTACTTCCGCGGCCGCTGCCTGGAGCAGTACGCCGACGACGTCGCCGCGGCGAGCTGGGACTCGGTCATCTTCGACCTGCCGGGCCGCGACAGCCTCCAGCGCGTCCCAACCCTGGAACCGCTACGCGGAACGCGAAATCACGTCAAGGAGCTCCTGGACCGCTGTCGCACTGCAGAAGACCTGGTCAGGGTCCTTTCCGGCGGCTGAACGGCTACCCGGACCACACCGGGCGACCGGGGTCAAAACCCCGGCGCCCGGGAATCATCGAGGTGGCCCCCGTACGTTGGAGAAACTGCGGGGCCGATGTCGGACCCGGCTTGTAGGGTCTGATCATCACCGATCGGCAGGAAAGCCGACCTGTCGACCCATGTCGGGCGAACTGAGCGGGGTGAGGGTTATGGCAACCAAGGACACCGGCGGCGGACAGCAGAAGGCCACGCGCACCACCGAGGAGGCCGAGGAGCAGGCGGCGGAGTCGCAGGCTTCGGAGGACCTCAAGGAGCGGCACGAGAAGCTGTCGGACGACGTGGACTCCGTCCTGGACGAGATCGACGACGTCCTGGAGGAGAACGCCGAGGACTTCGTGCGCTCCTTCGTGCAAAAGGGCGGGCAGTAAGTCCGTTTTCCCTTCGAATCGAAGGTGGATGGAGTTCGGGAGTGCCGGGGGCGTCGACCGTGAAGTGTTGCGCGCGGTGCGGGCAGACCAAGCCGCGCGCGGCCTTCGCCGCAAAGAGGTCGAACCCTGATGGTTTCCGGTATCGCCGCGGACTCCGCCAGATCTGTCCGACTGCCCCGCTCACGCATGTGGATCACCGCCACAAGACGGGTAGGGTCCGGGCGTACTGTGCTTCAACTGCAATTCGGCCATCGGCAAGTTGGGAGATGATCCCGACGCTGTTCGTCGGGCAGCCGCTTACCTGGAAGGAACTCCGTGGAAGCCAACACTCGTAGCACCGGGCGTCTACCAGCTGCCTTCCTGACGCCTGGGTCCTCTTCGTTCATGGACTTTCTTGCCGACCACCAGCCGGAGATGCTGCCCGGCAAGCGGCAGTTGCCGCCCGCACAGGGCGTGATCGAGGCGCCGCACGGGACGACGATCGTGGCGGTGACCTTCCCCGGCGGCGTCGTGCTCGCCGGTGACCGTCGGGCCACCATGGGCAACGTGATCGCCCAGCGGGACATCGAGAAGGTGTTCCCGACCGACGAGTACTCGGCCGTCGGTATCGCCGGCACCGCCGGTCTCGCCGTGGAGATGGTGAAGCTCTTCCAGCTGGAGCTGGAGCACTTCGAGAAGGTCGAGGGCGCCCAGCTGTCGCTGGAGGGCAAGGCGAACCGGCTGTCGACGATGATCCGTTCCAATCTCGGTATGGCCATGCAGGGTCTCGCCGTGGTCCCGCTGTTCGCCGGGTTCGACGTGGACCGGGCCAAGGGGCGGATCTTCTCGTACGACGTGACGGGCGGCCGTTCCGAGGAGCACAACTTCTCCGCGACGGGCTCCGGCTCCATCTTCGCGCGCGGTGCCATGAAGAAGCTGTTCCGCGAGGACCTCACCGAGGAGCAGGCGACCACACTGGTCGTGCAGGCTCTGTACGACGCGGCCGACGACGACTCGGCGACCGGTGGTCCCGATGTCGCCCGCCGGATCTACCCGATCATCACCGTGATCACCGAGGACGGGTTCCGTCGGCTCACCGACGACGAGTCCGCCGGGCTCGCCCGTGCGGTGCTGGCGCGCCGCCTGGAGGAGCCCGACGGCCCGCGCGCGGCGCTGCTCTAGCGCGTCGGCGTTCTTATCAAGGTGATCCCAGTGACTTCGACGGAACCCTAAGGAAGGGGACGGATACCGGTGTCGACGCCGTTCTATGTCTCACCTCAGCAGGCCATGGCGGACCGTGCCGAGTACGCCCGCAAGGGCATCGCGCGCGGCCGCAGTCTGGTCGTGCTCCAGTACGCCGACGGCATCGTGTTCGTCGGCGAGAACCCGTCCCGCGCGCTGCACAAGTTCAGCGAGATCTACGACCGGATCGGTTTCGCGGCCGCCGGCAAGTACAACGAGTACGAGAATCTGCGGATCGGCGGCGTGCGCTACGCCGACCTGCGTGGCTACACCTATGACCGTGACGACGTGACCGCGCGTGGCCTTGCCAACGTGTACGCACAGACGCTGGGCACGATCTTCTCGTCGGCCGCGGAGAAGCCGTACGAGGTGGAGCTGGTCGTCGCCGAGGTGGGGGAGACCCCGGAGGGTGACCAGATCTACCGGTTGCCGCATGACGGTTCGATCGTGGACGAGCACGGTTCGGTCGCGGTCGGCGGTAACGCGGAGCAGATCAGCACCTATCTGGACCGTGAGCACCGGGACGGCATGACCCTCGCGGAGGCTCTGAAGCTGGCTGTGACGGCTCTGTCGCGGGAGTCGAACGGCACGCAGCGGGAGATTCCCGCCGAGCGTCTGGAGGTCGCGGTGCTGGACCGCACGCGTCCCCAGAAGCGCAAGTTCAAGCGGATCGTCGGCCCGCAGCTGGGCCGGCTGCTGGAGTCGGACGGTGCGGCCACGGCCGCCGAGGCCGAGGAGTCCGAGGAGTCCGGCGGCGACGTCGAGTAACGCCCGGCTTCATCGCCGCGCTCTGCAGGCCCCGCTCTGCGCGCCCCGTCCGGTGTACCCATCGGACGGGGCGCGGGCGTCTGCCCGGCTATGACGCCCGTGGCGGCGCCGTGGAGCCGCGTACGACCAGCTCCACAGGGATGTCCCCGCGCTCCGGTTCCCGGCCGTCCAGGACGGCGAGGAGGGCCTGCATACCGCGTTCGCCGAAGAGTTCCGCGTCCAGGCGCACGGTCGTCAGCTCGGGGTCGAGGGCGGTGGCCAGGGCGAGGTCGTCGAGGCCGGTGACGGAGATGTCGTCGGGGACGCGCAGGCCCTGGCGGCGCAGGGCCTTGTAGGCGCCGGCGGCGAGTTTGTCGTCGTCGCAGACGAGGGCGGTGGGCCGGGGGCCGGGCGCGGCGAGGGCGGCTTCGGTGGCGATGCGGGCGCCTTCGATCGAGATCGGGGCGTGGACCGTGCGTACCGAGGTGCCCGGCACGCCCGCCGTGCGGGCCGCCAGTTCGCGCGCGCGTACCTCGAAGGTCCAGGACGCGACGTCCGCGGCCAGGTGCAGGAAGCGGCGGTGGCCGAGGCCCAGCAGGTGGTCGGCGACCTGGCGAACGCCGTCGGCGATGTCCAGGTTGACCGTGGCGGCGCCCAGACTGCCGCCCGGGTCGCTGTCGAGCATGACGAGGGGAAGCTGGTCGCCGCGGATGGCGGTGAGGGCGTCGGCCGCCATGGAGGAGGCGATGACGCCGTCGAGGGCGGCCTGGGCGGAGGCGAAGGGGTCGCGGGCGGGGCCGATGCCCTCGGGGGAGGGGTAGAGGACCACGCCGAAGCCGTGTGCGGAGGCGACCCGGGCGGCGCCGGTGTAGACGCCCGCGAAGAACTCCGTCGTCAGCGCGGGGACGACCAGGAGGACGGTGCGGGTCCGGCCGAGGCGGAGGTTGCGGGCGGCGAGGTTCGGCCGGTAGCCCAGGTCGCGGGCGGCTTCCCGGACCCGTTCGGCGGTGGCCTCGGACACCCGGCCGCGCCACTTGTCGCCCAGCACCAGCGACACGGCCGCCTGGGAGACGCCGGCGGCCTGGGCGACGTCGCGGCTCGTCGGGCGCGTGCTGCTGTGTGGCACCGGGGGTGGGCTCCTTCGTCTGGACGTGTGAACAGCGCACATGGTACGTATGGGAGGCGGGGTTATACGTAAAACGTGGAGGTGGGACATGGCCGCGGGGTACCTGGAGATCCTCAGGGCGAGGCACGCGGCCCGGTTGCTGACGGGGACGCTGGTGGGCCGGCTGCCGAACGCGACCGCCGCCATCGCGATCGTGCTGTTCGTACGGGCGCAGGGCGGCACGTACAGCCTCGCGGGTGCGCTCGCGGCGGTGTACGGCGTGGCCAACGCCGTCGGCCAGCCGGTGCTCGGGCGGCTGGTCGACCTGTGCGGGCAGCCTCGGGTCCAGTTGCCCGCCGCGTTCGCGTCGGCCCTCGCGATGGCCGTCTTCGCCTTCACGGGCACCGAACCGCTGCCGGTCGCCTGTGCCGCCGTGGCGGCGGCCGGGCTCTTCGCGCCGCCTCTGGAGGGCGGTCTGCGCGCCTTGTGGCCGAGTGTCCTCGGGAAGGAGGACCAGGTGCACACGGCGTACGCGATGGACGCGGTGGCGCAGGAAGTCATGTTCACCGTTGGGCCGTTGCTGGTCACGTTGTGCGTGTCGCTGTGGTCGGCGCAGGCGGCGCTGCTCGTCGTGAACGCGGTGGGTGTCCTCGGGGCGCTCTCGGTCGTGGTCTCGCCGCCGTCGCGTGCGTGGCGTTCGGCGCCGCGCGAGGCGCACTGGCTGGGCGCGCTGCGCTCGTCCGGGCTACGGGCCCTGCTGGCCGCGTTCCTGTTCGTCGGGATCGCGCTGGGTTCCATCACGGTCGCGTCGGTGCCGTACGCGGACGGCCACGGCGGTGACGCGGTGTACGGCTGGCTGATGGCCGCCCTGGGGATCGGCGCGCTGCTGGGGGGCACCGTCTACGGGGCGCTGCGGTGGGCGGGGGAGCCGGCGCGGCGACTGCGGGTGCTGGTGGCTCTTCTGGCGGTGTGTTACCTGCCGCTGATGCTGATGCCGGGTGCGGTGGCCATGGTGTTGCTCACCGTGCTGGCCGGGGTGTTCCTGGCGCCGGCGATCGCGTGTGCGTTCGTGCTGGTGGACCGGCATGCGCCGCGCGGTACGGTCACCGAGGCGTTCTCCTGGCTTGTGACGACGTTCACAGTGGGGGCGTCGGTGGGAACGGGCCTGGCGGGCCCGGTGGTCGAGGCGGGCGGGGCCCTGTGGGGGTTCGCCGTACCGGGTGCGGCGGGGGGCGTGTCATTGCTGGTCCTGGCGGTCACCGGGCGGGTCCTCGCAGCTCCCGCTGGGGGTGCGGTGGTTGCGGCCGGTTCGGAAAATGATCCAAATCGTGCTGCCGAACCCCGTTTCAGCTCAGGGGATCGGGCGTAATGTTCAGTCATGGACCGCCGCATTTTCGGGCTGGAGAACGAGTACGGCGTCACGTGCACGTTCAGGGGACAGCGCCGCCTGTCGCCTGACGAGGTGGCGCGGTACCTCTTCCGGCGTGTCGTGTCATGGGGTCGTAGCAGCAATGTCTTTCTGCGGAACGGCGCCCGCCTCTATCTCGACGTGGGGTCACATCCGGAATACGCGACACCGGAATGTGACAACGTGACCGAACTGGTCACCCACGACAAGGCCGGGGAGCGCATTCTCGAAGGACTCCTGGTGGACGCGGAACGACGCCTGCACGAGGAAGGAATCGCGGGCGACGTCTACCTTTTCAAGAACAACACGGACTCGGCGGGCAACTCCTATGGTTGCCACGAGAACTATCTGGTGGCGCGGCACGGGGAGTTCTCCCGGCTCGCGGACATTCTCATTCCGTTCCTGGTGACCCGGCAGCTGCTGTGCGGCGCCGGGAAGGTGCTGCAGACGCCGCGCGGTGCGGTGTACTGCGTGAGCCAGCGTGCGGAGCACATCTGGGAGGGCGTCTCCTCGGCGACGACGCGTTCCCGGCCGATCATCAACACGCGCGACGAGCCGCACGCGGACGCCGAGCGCTACCGCCGGCTGCACGTCATCGTCGGCGACTCGAACATGTCCGAGACGACGATGCTGCTGAAGGTCGGCGCCACCGACCTGGTGCTGCGCATGATCGAGGCGGGCACGGTGATGCGGGACCTGACCCTGGAGAACCCGATCCGGGCGATCCGCGAGGTCAGCCACGACATCACGGGCCGGCGCAAGGTGCGCCTGGCCAGCGGCCGGGAGGCCTCCGCGCTCGAGGTGCAGCGGGAGTACTACGAGAAGGCCGTGGACTTCTGCGAGCGCCGCGGTATCCGTACCGGCACGGTCGAGCAGGTGCTGGAGCTGTGGGGCCGGACGCTGGACGCGATCGAGGCCGAGGACCTGGACCGGATCGGCACCGAGATCGACTGGGTGATGAAGTACAAGCTCATCGAGCGGTACCGGGCCAAGCACAACATGACCATGTCTCATCCGCGCGTGGCGCAGATAGACCTCGCCTATCACGACATCCACCGTCGTCGGGGTCTGTATTACCTGCTGGAGAAGAGGGGTCAAGCCGCGCGGATCTGCAATGACTTGAAGATCTTCGAGGGCAAGTCGGTGCCGCCGCAGACGACTCGGGCGCGGTTGCGCGGTGACTTCATCCGGCGGGCCCAGGAGCAGCGGCGGGACTTCACGGTCGACTGGGTGCATCTGAAGCTCAACGACCAGGCACAGCGCACGGTGTTGTGCAAGGACCCGTTCCGTTCCGTCGACGACCGGGTGGAGAAGCTCATCGCCGGTATGTGAGCGTTCGCCACACAACGCCACACGGGCGCCGTACGTTTTCCGTACGGCGCCCTTGTCACGTCGTAGAGTTGCGCGCACGCCATCCGCAAGATCGACCGATTACGAGGCTCTTCCGTGCGCCGACGCTCTCTTCTCCTTGCCGCTGTTCCCGCGGGACTGGTCACGCTCGCCGGGTGCGGTGACGGCAAGTCGTCCTCCTCCAGCAAGGCGAGCGCCTCGCCGTCGGCCTCCGCCTCGGTTCCCCCGCCGAAGATCGTGGACGGGCCGTTGCCGGCGATCACGGCGGGCACGAAGTTCGACGAGAAGCCGACGGTCGCCAAGGGCAGCGGGGACCCGTCGAAGAACCTGGCGGTCAAGACGGTGATCGCGGGCAGCGGCAAGACGGTCGCGGAGAACGACTTCATCCAGGCCAACTACCTGGGGCAGATCTGGTCCACGGCGAAGGTCTTCGACCAGTCGTACGACCGTACGCCGCTGCTCATGCAGCTCGCCGCGGGCAGCATCATCGACGGCTGGCGGTACGGGCTGGCCGGGAAGAAGGTCGGCAGCCGGGTGCTGATGGCCGTGCCGCCGACCTGGGGGTACGGCAGCGCGGGCAACTCGCAGGCGGGGATCAAGGGCACGGACACGCTGGTGTTCGTGGTCGACGTGCTGAACTCGTTCAACTCGAAGAGCTCCAGCACGGGCAAGGAGGTCGCGCAGAGCGACTCCGCGCTGCCCAAGGTCGGCACGAACACGGACGGCAAGGCCCCGTCGATCGACATTCCCAAGGCCGACCCGCCCAAGAAGCTGGTGTCGAACTACGTGCTGGAGGGCGACGGCGCGGTGGTGCAGTCGGCGCAGACCATCCTGTGCCAGTTCAAGGGCGAGGTCTGGGACAGCGGCAAGGTCTTCGAGCAGACGTACGAGAGCGGGCGGCTCGCCCAGTTCTCGATCGAGCAGATGCAGGGGGTCGTCAAGGGGCTGGCGCAGGGGATCACCGGCAAGAAGGTGGGCAGCCGGATCATGATCGTCACCCCGCCGGACCTGGCCTACGGGAACAACCCGCCGAGCGGTGGTGTGGTGAAGAAGGGTTCGACGCTGGTGTTCACGGTGGACATTCTTGCGGCGATGTAGTCGCGCGGGCGGCACGGGGCCGGGGATGAAAGACTGTCCGGGTTCCGTGTCGTACACAAGCAGGAGCCAGAGACGTGAGCATCGACAAGCCCGAGATCGACTTCCCCGAGGGCGAGGCCCCGGCCGACCTGGAGATCAAGGACATCTGGGAGGGCGACGGCGAGGTGGCCCAGGCCGGCCAGACCGTCACCGTGCACTATGTGGGTGTCGCGTTCAGCACCGGCGAGGAGTTCGACGCCAGCTGGAACCGGGGCGCGCCGTTCCGCTTCCCGCTCGGCGGGGGCCGGGTCATCAAGGGCTGGGACCAGGGCGTGCAGGGCATGAAGGTCGGCGGCCGTCGCCGGCTGACCATCCCGGCCCACCTCGCCTACGGCAACCAGAGCCCGACGCCGGCGATCAAGCCCGGCGAGACGCTGATCTTCGTCGTGGACCTGATCGCGGTCTGATCCCGGTACCTGGTCGGCGCCGTCGGGCGCTGACCGTTCCTGGTCGGAAACCGGCTGGACGAGGACCCGTGCCGTGCGCGCGGGTCCTCGGCGTTTGTCGTGTCGTGTCCGTTTCGGTCCTCGTTGTTTGTACTGACTTTTGCCGTGACGCTCCGGAGCGGTACGGTCATCGGTCAGAAGCACCATAGGGAAGGCGAAGGGCGTCGATGGCCATTGCCAAGGCCGAGCGGCTGATGAACCTGGCGCTGTGCCTGCTGGGGACGCGGCGGCCGCTCAGCAAGCGCGAGCTGCGGGAATCCATCGAGGCCTACCTCGAAGCGGGGAACGACGACTCCTTCAGCCGGATGTTCGAGCGGGACAAGGACGATCTCCGCGAACTGGGACTGGTGATCGAGACCGTCGAGAACCTGGACGGCGAGGTCGGCTATCTCGCACGCCGCGACAGCAACCGCCTGCCGCCCATCACCCTGGACGCCGAGGAGGCCGCCGCCCTCGGTCTCGCCGCCAAGGTCTGGCAGCAGGCCCGGCTCGCCGGCGCCGCCAGCGGCGCCCTGCAGAAGCTGCGCGCGGCCGGCCTCCCCGAGGACGTCGACCCGTACGAGGCCCACAGCGCCCTGGAGCCGCGGATCCCCGTGCACGAGGCCGCGTTCGAGCCGCTGATGCTGGCCTGCCGGGACCGCCGCCCGGTCGTCTTCGACTACCGCAAGGCCACCGCCGCCCACCCCGGGACCCGGAACGTGGAGCCCTGGGCCCTGGAGTGCTGGCGCGGCCACTGGTACCTGGCCGGCTGGGACCGCGACCGGGGTGCCGAGCGGGTGTTCCGGCTGTCCAGGATCACCGGGAAGGTCCGCTCCCGGGGCACCGGCTTCACCGTGCCGGTCCCGGACGTCGTCACCGTCCGCGAGACCGTGGCGAGCTGGGCCGGAGAGATCACCGACCGCTCCGCGCTGATCCGGCTGCGCTCGGGGTCCGGGTACCCCCTTCGGTCGAAGGCCACCGCGGTGCGGGAACTCGGTGACGGGTGGGACGAGTTGGAGATTCCGTACGGGCACGGGCTGGACGCCTGGCTCGTGGAGTTCGGGCCGGACGTGGTGGTTCTGGAGCCGGCCGAGCTGCGGGCGGACGTCGTGGACCGGCTGCGTGCCGTGGCCAAGGACTGATGGGGGAGCGGAGCAAGGCAGTGGCAGGCAAACCGGTCAGGCCCGTGAACGCCATCGACCAGACCCGGCGGATGCTCTCCCTGGTGACCTATCTGCGCGAGCGCCCCGGCGCCCGGATCGCGGACGTGGCGCGCGCCTTCGGCATCACCGAGGACGAGCTGGTCTCCGACCTGGACGTGCTGCCCATGTGCGGCACCAGCTTCCGGGGCGGCGACCTGCTGGACATCGACACCGACGGCGAGCGGATCTGGTGGCACAACGCGGCCGCGCTCGGCGAGGAGGCCGCCGAACCGCTCAGGCTCGCCGCCGACGAGGCGACCGCGCTCCTGGTCGCCGCCCGCGCGGTGGCCACCCTCCCCGGGCTGCGCGAGGGTGACCGGCAGGCGCTGCTGCGGGCCACCGCCAAGGTGGAGACCGCGGCCGGCGAGGCGGGCGACGCCAGCGCCCGGCTGTCGGTGACCTTCGAGTCCGAGGGCGGCGTCTTCGCCGACGTCGACCGGGCGATCGCCGAGCGCCGCCGGCTGTGGATCCGCTACTACTCACCGGCCCGCGACGAGCTCACCGAGCGCGAGATCGACCCCATCCGCCTGGTCAGCGTCGGCCACACCTACGTCGAGGCCTGGTGCCGCCGCTCCGAGGCGCGGCGCACCTTCCGGCTCGACCGGGTCGCCGAGATCAAGATCCTCGACGAGCCGTCCGCACCCCCCGAGATCGAGCTGCGCGACCTGTCCGAGGCCCTGGTGCAGCCGGCCGCCGAGGACCCCGAGGTGGTCGTCGAGGTCGGCCCGGCCGGCCGCTGGGTCGCCGAGTACTACCCGCACGACAGCGCGGATGAGCTTCCCGACGGCGGACTGCGTATTACCCTGCGCACCCCCGATCCGGCCTCCCTGCGCCGGCTGGCGCTCAGGCTCGGCGGCGACGGCCGGATCGTGTCACCGCCCGAGCTGGCCGACGCGGCCCGCCGGGCGGCCCGCGAGGCACTGGCGGCGTACGACCACGTTGTGCACGGCGATCAGGAAGGGCAGGGGCAACCGTTTTGAACGAGTCTTCGGGGGTTCTGAACGAGTCTTCGGGTTCCGCCGGCGCAGGCGCGCGGGAGATGACGGTCGCGGCCGCCTTCGCCGGGATGAGACGCGTGGCCCCCGTGGTGTTCAGAGCCGGCTGCCCGGACTGCCGCGGCAGTTTCGAGCTCACCGCGAGCGCCCTGCGGCTGGCCATCGGAGCCACCAGCAAGACGACGTTCTACTCGTTCACCTGCCCCGACTGCGGGGCCGCCGTCCGCAAGCCCGCCGGCGAGCGCATCGTCGAGCTGCTCACCGGCGGCGGGGTCAGGACGCTGCGGCTGCACCCCACCGTCTAGGCTCGGGCCCATGTTCTGGGCGATGGTCGCGGTAGCTGTGGGTTTCGTGGGTCTCGCCGTGCTCGGCGTGCTCGCCGTCCGGGTCTTCCTGGAGGCGCGCCGGCTGGGAGCGCAGGTCGCGGACTCGGCACGGCGGATCAACCGGGCCGCCGAGGACCTGGAGCGGGCGGCCGCCAGCGCGGCCCGTACTGTGGACACGCTGTGACCGCCGCTGTGGAAGCGGTGTGAGTAGTGGGCCGCGAGCGGTTTGCGTCACTTCGCCCTGTCACGGTGCCCGCAGGGGCAGGTACGCTGCTGAACGCGGCACGGAGAACGAGGCCCGTTCCGCGGACCGGGAGTACGCACGGGGATTGCCTCACGTTTACCCCTGAGCGTTACGATCGCTGACAGCACGATCAATCGGACGCATGTCCGACGGATCGCACAGCACCCCACCCAGCCGCCTCGGTGAGAAGGTAAAGACTTATGTTCGGAAGGCTCGGAGCCCCCGAGATCATTCTCATCCTTGTCGTCGTCATCCTGCTGTTCGGCGCGAAGAAGCTTCCGGACATGGCGCGCTCGCTCGGCAAGTCCGCTCGCATCCTCAAGAGCGAGGCGAAGGCGATGAAGGAAGACGGCAACACCACCACCTCCGCTCAGGCGCCCGCCTCCGGCGAGCAGTCCCAGGCCCAGCGCACCATCCAGGCGGCCCCCGGCGACGTGACCAGCTCCCGCCCGGTCAACGAGCCGTCGGACACCACCCAGCGCTGACGCAAGGCCGGTAGTCCCCGGCCTGCCGCACGAGATGAGGACGTGGGTTGCCAAAGTCTGCCCGCAAGCAGGAGAAGGATCCCGAGGGGCGTATGCCTCTCGCGGATCACCTTCGTGAGCTCCGCAACCGGCTCGCGAAGGCCATGCTGGCCATCGTCATCGTGACGGTGGTCGCTGCCTTCTTCTACAACGACATCATCAACTTCCTGACCAAACCGATCCTCGACTCGATCGGTTGTCACCAGACCTTCTCGCAGATCAACAGCCAGGGTGGCAGTGAGAAGTGCGCCACGATCACCATCGACGGCCTGCTCGCCCCCTTCACCCTCGCCCTCCAGGTCTCCCTGACGGCCGGCGTCGTCTTCGCCTCGCCGATCTGGCTGTACCAGCTGTGGGCCTTCGTCGCCCCGGGTCTGCACAGGAACGAGAAGAAGTACGCCTACGCGTTCGTCTTCACCGGCGCCCCGCTGTTCCTCGGCGGCGCGTACTTCGCTTACGCGGTGCTGCCCACCACCGCCAAGGTGCTGATCGACTTCACCCCGAGCGGCAGCATCGCCAACCTGCTGCCGCTGGACGACCTGCTCCAGCTGGTCACCCGCATGGTGATCGTCTTCGGCCTCTCCTTCGAGCTGCCCCTGCTGCTGGTGATGCTCAATCTCACCGGAATCATCACCGGCAGGCGGATGCTCGGCTGGTGGCGGGCGATGATCCTCGGCATCACGGTCTTCGCGGCCGTCGCCACCCCGAGCACCGACCCGCTCTCCATGCTGGCGCTCGCCGGACCGATCTGGGTGCTGTACTTCGGCGCGGTCGCGTTCTCCCTCCTCAACGACCGGCGCAAGCGCCGCCGCGACGCCGACGCACTCGACGACGACGAGGCCTCCGACCTCGACCTCACCCCCGAGGACGTCGGCGAGATCGAGACCGTCTCCGCCAGCCGCGCGCTGCCCGAGGGCCCGGACCGGGTCAACGGCTACGACGACGTGACCTGACAGGGCGACCAAAGCCACCGAGAGGTGCCCGCGTCCCACGACGCGGGCACCTCTTCGTCGTCCGTTGTCCCATGTTCCGGATAATGATCGTCCTGTTGTCAGTGGGGACCGGTACGCTCGAAAGCACGATGACAGAGGACCTCTCACCGGCCGAGCGGTATGCGGCGGCCCGCAGGCGGGCCGCCGAGCAGGCCACCGCGCTCGCTTCTTTCCGCGAGATGTACGACTTCGGCCTCGACCCCTTCCAGATCGAGGCCTGCCAGGCACTCGAAGCCGGAAAGGGCGTACTGGTGGCCGCCCCCACCGGCTCCGGCAAGACGATCGTGGGCGAGTTCGCCGTCCACCTCGCCCTCAGGCAGGGCAAGAAGTGCTTCTACACGACACCCATCAAGGCACTGTCGAACCAGAAGTACGCAGACCTCTGCCGCCGCTACGGCGACGGCATGGTCGGCCTGCTCACCGGTGACAACAGCATCAACCCGGACGCCGCCGTGGTCGTCATGACCACCGAGGTCCTGCGGAACATGCTGTACGCGGGCTCCCAGACCCTCATCGGCCTCGGCTACGTGGTCATGGACGAGGTCCACTACCTCTCCGACCGCTTCCGCGGCGCCGTCTGGGAAGAGGTGATCATCCACCTCCCGGAGTCCGTGACCCTGGTCTCCCTGTCGGCCACCGTCTCCAACGCCGAGGAGTTCGGCGACTGGCTCGACACCGTCCGCGGCGACACCGAGGTCATCGTCTCCGAGCACCGGCCCGTCCCGCTGTTCCAGCACGTGCTCGCCGGACGCCGGATGTACGACCTGTTCGAGGAGGGCGAGGGCCACAAGAAGGCCGTCAACCCCGACCTCGCCCGGCTGGCCCGGATGGAGGCACAGCGTCCGTCGTTCCAGGACCGCAGACGCGGCCGAGCCATGCGCGAGGCCGACCGCGAGCGGGAGCGCCGGCAGCGGTCCCGGGTGTGGACACCGGGCCGCCCCGAGGTCATCGAACGGCTCGACGCCGAGGGCCTGCTGCCCGCCATCACCTTCATCTTCAGCCGCGCCGCCTGCGAGGCCGCCGTCCAGCAGTGCCTGTACGCGGGCCTCAGACTCAACGACGACGAGGCACGGGAGAAGGTGCGCGAGCTCGTCGAGGAGCGCACCTCGTCGATCCCGCCGGAGGACCTGCACGTCCTCGGCTACTACGAGTGGCTGGAGGGCCTGGAGCGCGGCATCGCCGCCCACCACGCCGGCATGCTCCCGACCTTCAAGGAGGTCGTCGAGGAGCTGTTCGTACGCGGCCTTGTGAAGGCCGTGTTCGCCACCGAGACCCTCGCACTCGGCATCAACATGCCCGCCCGCTCGGTCGTGTTGGAGAAGCTCGTCAAGTGGAACGGCGAGCAGCACGCCGACATCACCCCGGGCGAGTACACCCAGCTGACCGGCCGTGCGGGCCGGCGCGGCATCGACGTCGAGGGCCACGCGGTGGTGCTGTGGCAGCGCGGCATGAGCCCCGAGCACCTCGCCGGGCTCGCCGGCACCCGCACCTATCCGCTGCGGTCCAGCTTCAAGCCGTCGTACAACATGGCGGTCAACCTGGTCGACCAGTTCGGGCGGCACCGCTCGCGGGAGCTGCTGGAGACGTCGTTCGCGCAGTTCCAGGCCGACAAGTCGGTCGTCGGGATCTCCCGCCAGGTGCAGCGCAACGAGGAAGGGCTCGCCGGCTACAAGGAGTCCATGACCTGCCACCTCGGCAACTTCGAGGAGTACGCGCAGCTGCGGCGGGAGTTGAAGGACCGGGAGACCGAACTGGCCCGGCAGGGCGTGTCCCAGCGGCGCGCCGAGGCCGCCGTTGCACTGGAGAAGCTCAAGCCGGGCGACGTCATCCATGTGCCGACCGGCAAGTACGCCGGCCTTGCCCTGGTGCTGGACCCCGGGCTGCCCGCCGGGCGGTCCAACGGCCACCGCGGCTTCGAACAGCACGACGGGCCCCGGCCGCTGGTGCTGACCGCCGAGCGGCAGGTCAAGCGGCTCGCCGCCATCGACTTCCCGGTGCCGGTCGAGGCGCTGGAGCGGATGCGGATCCCCAAGTCCTTCAACCCCCGCTCCCCGCAGTCCCGCCGGGACCTCGCCTCCGCGCTGCGCACCAAGGCCGGGCACATCCCACCGGAGCGCGCCCGCAAGAAGCGGTCGCAGGCGGCCGACGACCGGGAGATCGCACGGCTGCGCACGGCGATCCGGGCGCACCCCTGCCACGGCTGCAACGACCGTGAGGACCACGCCCGTTGGGCCGAGCGCTACCACCGGCTGATCCGGGACACCTCACAGCTGGAGCGGCGGATCGAGGGGCGGACCAACACCATCGCCCGGACCTTCGACCGGATCGTGGCGCTGCTGACCGAGCTGGACTACCTGCGCGGCGAGGAGGTCACCGTACACGGCAAGCGGCTGGCGCGGCTGTACGGCGAACTCGATCTGCTCGCCAGCGAGTGCCTGCGGGAGGGCGTCTGGGAGGGGCTCGGCCCCGCCGAACTCGCCGCGTGCGTCTCGGCGCTGGTCTACGAGGCCCGGGTCGGCGACGACGCGATGGCGCCGAAGCTGCCCTCCGGCAAGGCCAAGGCCGCACTCGGCGAGATGGTGCGGATCTGGGGACGGCTGGACGCCCTTGAGGAGGAGTTCCGGATCACGCAGACCGAGGGCGTCGGCCAACGGGAACCGGACCTCGGGTTCGCCTGGGCCGCGTACATGTGGGCCACCGGGATGGGCCTTGACGAGGTGCTGCGGGAGGCGGAGATGCCTGCCGGGGACTTCGTCCGCTGGTGCAAGCAGGTCATCGACGTGCTGGGCCAGATCTCGGCCGCGGCCCCGGTGGAGGGTTCGACGGTGGCGAAGACCGCGCGCAAGGCGGTCGACCTGGTGCTGCGCGGAGTCGTCGCCTACTCGTCGGTGGGATGACGGGTGTGAGCCCGTGAGGCCTGTCCGGCGGATCCGATCCGCCGGACAGGCCCCCGCGTTCGGTACGGGCTCAGCGCTTGAGCGTGAAGGTGAAGTCGCCGGAGAGCCTGCTGTTCAGCCGGACCGCCGACACCACCTTCCCCTCCGTGACCAGCCGCTCGACCTCGGCCCGCGGAAGACCGCAGCCTTCGGCGATCAGCCGCACCGGCCGGACCGGGATCCGCGCCGCGAAGCGGACCGAGACATCGATCACCTCGCGGTCCAGGTGATCCGATCCGCCGGTGTCGAGCCGCCAGGCGTCACCCCAGTCCAGGGCGATGCGGTTACGGTGCCGCACGACCGGGTCCTGGAGCAGCTCGGCTGTCAGACCGGGGTCGTTCGCATGCAGCCGGTCCAGCAGCTCGGGTCGTACGGAGCGCACGTTCGCCCGCTCCAGGAGCGTCAGCTTCGCCGTCTCCCCGCACCCGGTGCAGAGCACGAGGAGCCAGGCGTCGATGAGCTTGTGGTGTGCGTTGACGCGGAACTTGCCGCTCGCCCGGAAACGTTCCGACGCGCACGTGTGGCAACGGCGCAGGACAAGCGGCAGGCAGGTGGGCATGACCACCCAGTTGGTGAGCACAGAAGTACACCGGTTCCAGTGAGAAATCCGCAGCAAAAAGAGGCGCGGCGCACAGCACAGGCGCGACGCGCGACCGATCAGCGCTCGGGAGGTCTCACACGGTGTACAACGGCACGTCCTTGGTCAGACGACTGGGTCCGGCAGCACGGTAACGGCGCACAGCGGCGCCGCTCCACTGGTTTTCCGGGCTTTCCCAGGGCCCGACGCGGCTGTCAGCGCTCCGCCAGGAAGGCCCGCCAGCCTCCGTGGTGCGTGATGTCCTCGGCGCCCGCCAGCGCACCCGGCTCGCACAGGAAGCCGGGGACGCTGGTGCCGTCGGCCAGTTCCACGCTGCCCAGGGCCATGGGACGGGGGAGCACGGCCAGCAGGCGGCCCAGGCCCTCGGCCGGCAGGCTCCAGATCTCCGTCTCGATCGCCGCGCCGCCCGCTCCCACGTTCACCAGGCCCGGCTTGGGCGGAGTCGTCGGCAGGGCGTGGAGGCGGTACGCCGCGGCCGTCGTCGTCGTGCGGTCCAGTACCCCGCCCAGGGCCAGGAGCTGGGGATTGAGCGGCTGGCCCGTCAGGTGGGCGCCCACCACCGCCAGGCTCACCCTCGGTTCCAGGGCGCGGGCGATGGTGGCCAGACGGCCGTCCGTGAACGCCGGGCCGACCAGCATCACGCCGAACGGCAGGCCGTTCACCTCGCCCGCCGGTACCGCCACCGCCGCCAGGTCGAAGAGGTTCGTGGAGTTGGTGAAGCGGCCCAGGCGGGCGTTGGCACCCAGGGGGTCGGCCGCCACCTCGGCGAGGGTGGGGTGGCCGGGGGTGGTGGGGAGCAGCAGGGCGTCCGCGTCGGCGAGTTCGGCCAGGGCGCGGATGCGCAGGGCCGTCAGCCGCTCCTGGTCGGCGAAGAGCCGGTGGGCCGGGATGTCCCGGGCCCGGGTGATGATGCCGGCGACCGTGGGGTCGAGGCCCTCGCCACCGGACGAGATCAACTTGTCTACAAAGGGGCCTACCGCCGTGTAGCGCTCGGCCACGAACGCGCCCTCGTAGAGCATCGCGGCCGCTTCGGTGAAGGGGGTCAGATCGATGGGGCGGATCGAGGCGCCGGTGGCGGCCAGACGGTTCACCGTCTCCTCGTACGCCTCGGCCCAGCCCTCGTCCAGCTCGCCGAGCTGGGGGAGGGGCGGGACGGCGATGCGCCAGGGGCCTGGGGGGCGCTGGGGGAGGGGTGGGAGGGGGCGGTCCGGGTGGTATGTCACATGGCACTCGCTTTGGTATGTGACATAGCACAGGGCCTGCTCCGCCTCCGCGAGCGTCCGCGCGAACACCGTCACACAGTCGATCGACGCGCAGGCCGGCACCACTCCCGCCGTCGGCACCAGGCCGCGGGTCGGTTTCAGGCCGACGATGCCGTTGAAGGCCGCCGGTACCCGGCCGGAGCCGGCCGTGTCCGTGCCGAGGGCGAGGTCGACGATGCCCAGGGCCACGGCGACCGCCGAGCCGGAGCTGGAGCCGCCGCTGATCCTGGCCGGGTCGACGGCGTTGCGGACCGCGCCATAGGGGGAGCGGGTGCCGACCAGGCCCGTCGCGAACTGGTCGAGGTTGGTCGTGCCGAGGGCCAGGGCGCCGGCCGCGCGCAGCCGGGCCACCACCGGGGCGTCGGCCTCCGGTTCGTAGGCGTACGCCGGGCAGCCCGCGGTCGTGGGCAGTCCGTGGACGTCGATGTTGCCCTTGGCGGCGAACAGCCGCCCGGCGAGCGGCAGGTGTTCGCCCGAGGCCACCCGCTCGTCGATCGTGCGGGCCTCCGCCTCGGCCTCCTCCTGCGGGCGCAGGTCGATCCAGATCTCGGGCCGGTCGACGGCCTCGATGCGTGCGTAGGCGGCACGGACACGGGAGACGGTGCTGGACATGGTCTTGCTCCTCGGGGTCAGTTCCGGGCCGGCGCCAGGACGAGCAGGGCGGTCCCGGCCTCCACCTGGTCGCCGGGCCGCGCCAGGATCTCCGTGACCACACCGGTCATCGGTGCGTGCACCCTGGACTCCATCTTCATCGCCTCCAGCGCGAGCAGGGGCTGGCCGGCGGTCACCTCGTCGCCGGGCGCCACGTTCAGCTGCCAGACGGAGGCCGCGAACTCGGCCTCTATCAGGCGGCCGCCCGGCGGCACCGCCACCTCGGTGGGCTGGGCGGCGGGTGCCGTCACCGCCTCTGCCCGTGCGAACTCGCCGGCCGCTTCCCAGGCGTCCCGCTCCGCGGCGAAGGCCTGCTGCTGGCGTGCCCTGAACCCGGCGATCGGGTCCGCGTTCGTGGCGAGGAACTCCTGGTAGGACGCGAGGGAGAAGGTTCCCTCCTCGATGCGTGGCACGAACCGGCCGGAGGTGATGTCGGCGCGCAGGTCGAGGAGTTCGTCCGCGGACACCGGGTACCACCGGATCCGGTCGAAGAAACGCAGCAGCCACGGCATGCCCGGTTCGAACGCGCCGCGCTGCTGCCAGCCCGACCACACCTGGGTCGTACGGCCCACGAACTGGTAGCCGCCCGGGCCCTCCATGCCGTAGATGCACAGGTAGGCGCCGCCGATGCCGACGGAGTTCTCGGCGGTCCAGGTGCGGGCCGGGTTGTACTTCGTGGTGACCAGGCGGTGGCGCGGGTCGAGGGGGGTGGCGACCGGGGCGCCCAGGTAGACGTCGCCGAGGCCCAGGACCAGGTACTCCGCGTCGAAGACGGTGCGGTAGACGTCGTCGACCGAGTCCAGGCCGTTGATCCGGCGGATGAACTCGATGTTCCAGGGGCACCAGGGGGCGTCGTCGCGGACGCCCGCCATGTAGCGGGCGATCGCCTCGCGGGTCGCCGGGTCGTCCCAGGAGAGGGGCAGGTGGACCGTGCGGGAGGGGACCACCAGTTCGTCGGTGGGCGGCAGACTGAGGACGATCTCCCGTACGGTGGGCAGGAGTTCGGCCTGGGCGAGGAGGCGCGGGTCGGTCTGGATCTGGAGCGAGCGGATCCCCGGAGTCAGGTCCGTGACCCCGGGCAGGTCCGCCGCCGTCACCGCCTCCATCAGGGCGTGGACGCGCATCCGCAGGGCGAGGTCCAGCTGCATGGGGCCGAACTCGACCAGCAGGTTGTCGTCGCCGCTGCGCCGGTAGGTCACGTCACCGTCCCGGGCCAGGACACCGCCGTCGACGATCTCGGGGCGGGGCGCGCCCGTCACGTCGACCGGGGTGAAGCGGACCGTGTCGCCGGGCCGGAGCTGGCCGAGTTTCCAGCGTTCGCCGCTGAGCACGGTCGCCGGGCACACGAAGCCGCCCAGGGAGGGGCCGTCGGGGCCGAGCAGGACCGGCATGTCGCCGGTGTAGTCGACGGCACCGACCGAGTACGGGGTGTCGTGGATGTTGGACGGGTGCAGGCCCGCCTCGCCGCCGTCGGTGCGCGCCCAGCGCGGCTTGGGGCCGACCAGGCGGACGCCGGTGCGCGCCGAGTTGAAGTGCACCTTCCACTCGGCCGCGTAGAAGTCGCGGATGTCGTCCTCGGTGAAGAACTCCGGCGCGGCGTGCGGGCCTTCGACGGCCGCGAGGTGCCAGACGGCGGTGAAGCGCGGGCGGTCGGCGACCGGCTCGCCGTCCGTCACCGCCCCGCCGTGCAGGACGTCGCCGGTGCGCAGGGCCCGGCCGCCGTGGCCGCCGAACCGGCCCAGGGTGAAGGTGCTCGCGCTGCCGAGGAAGGCGGGGACGTCCAGGCCGCCGCCGGCGAACAGGACGTAGGTGCGCAGGCCGTGCCCGGCCGGGGCGCCGATCTCCAGCAGGCCGCCGGCCGGGACCGTCACCGGCTCCCACTGGGCGGCCGGGGTGCCGTCGACGGTCACCGGGGCCGGGGCGCCGGTCACGCAGACGGTGGTGGGGTGGGTGAAGCGCAGGGTCGGGCCCTGGAGGGTGCATTCGAGGCCGGGCGCGCTCTCCGGGTTGCCCAGGGCGTGGTTGCCGAGGAGGAAGGAGCGGTCGTCCATCGGGCCGCTCGGGGGGACGCCGACCTGCCAGTAGCCGGTGCGGCCCGGCCAGTCCTGGACCGTGGTGAGGGTGCCGGCGGCGACGACCTCGATCCGGGGGGTGGGATCGCTGACCGTGGCGAGGGTCGCCGTGGAGTGGGCGGCGGCGCGGAACGCGGGGTCGGCGAGCGCCGCGCGCACCAGGCCGAGGTTGGTCTCGATGCCGTCGACGCGGGTGCCGGCCAGCGCCTCGCCCAGTCGGCGCAGCGCCTGGGCGCGGTCGGGGCCGTACGCGATGACCTTGGCGAGCATCGGGTCGTACGACGTCGTCACCTCGGTGCCGGTCTCCACCCAGCCGTCGACGCGTACGCCCTCCGGGAACTCGACCCGGGTCAGCAGGCCCGCGCTGGGCCGGTGTTCGCGGGTCGGGTCCTCGGCGTAGACGCGGGCCTCGACGGCGTGGCCGCGCGGTGTGCCCGGGTCGCGGACCACGTCGGTCTCGCCCCGGGCGAGGCGCAGCATCCAGGCGACCAGGTCGACGCCGTAGATCTCCTCGGTGACCGGATGTTCCACCTGGAGGCGGGTGTTGACCTCCAGGAAGTAGGCCTCCTCGCGGGCGGCGTCGTACACGAACTCGACCGTGCCCGCGGAGCGGTAGCCGACCGAGGCGCACAGGTCGCGGGCGGAGGTGGCGAGTTGGGCCCGGATGTGCGGGGGCAGGCCGGGGGCCGGGGCCTCCTCGACCACCTTCTGGTTGCGGCGCTGGAGGGAGCAGTCCCGGTCGCCGAAGGTGACGACCCGGCCCGCGCCGTCGCCGAAGACCTGCACCTCGACATGGCGGGCGTGCTCGACCAGGCGTTCCAGGAAGACCCCGGCGGAGGAGAAGGAGGCGGCGGCGACCCGCTGGACGCGGTCCCAGGCGTCGGTCAGTTCATCGGCCGATCGACATGCCGACATGCCGATGCCGCCGCCACCGCCGGTGGCCTTGAGCATGACGGGATAGCCGATGGCGGACGCCTCGCGGAGGGCCTCGGCCAGGTCGGCCAGCAGCCCGGTGCCCGGTGCCAGGGGTACGCCGGCCGCCTCGGCCGCCGCCCGTGCGGTGTGCTTGGCGCCGAACAGTTCCAGGTGCTCGGGGGTCGGGCCGACGAAGACGATCCCGGCCTCCTCGCAGCGCCGGGCGAAGGCGGCGTCCTCGGACAGGAAGCCGTAGCCGGGGTGGATCGCGCCCGCGCCGGTGTCCTTGGCTGCCTTCAGGACCAGGTCGGCGTCGAGGTACGACTCCTTCGCGGGCGCCGGGCCGAGGCGGACCGCCTCGTCGGCCAGGCGTACGTGCGGGGCCGAGCGGTCGGGGTCGGAGTAGACGGCGACCGTGCGCAGGCCAAGCTCGCGGGCGGTGCGGATGATGCGGACGGCTATTTCGCCGCGGTTGGCGATCAGCAGGGTGTCGAAGGTCATCCCGCGGCTCCGGTGATCGTCATCTGTACGGCCGTCGGGTCGAAGCCGTTGCAGGGGTTGTTGATCTGGGGGCAGTTGGAGACCAGGACGAGGACATCGCGTTCGGCGCGCAGGGCGAGCTTCCGGCCGGGGGCCGAGAGGCCGTCGACGATGCCGAGGGTGCCGTCCTTCTCGACGGGCACGTTCATGTACCAGTTGATGTTGGAGACGAGGTCGCGTTTGCCGAGGCCGTGTTTGGCGCCCTCCGCGAGGAAGTTGTCCACGCAGGCGTGCTGGGACCAGGTGTGGTGGCCGTAGCGCAGGGTGTTGGACTCCTTGGAGCAGGCGCCGCCGACCGTGTCGTGGCGGCCGACCTCGTCCTCGGTCACGGTCATCAGCGGGGTGTGCTCGTTGGAGAGCAGCACGCTGCCGGTGGTGAGGAAGATGGAGCCCTGGGCGTGGATGGTGTCGGGGGCGCTGTAGCGGACCGAGGTGTCGTGGGCGTCGTAGACGAGGAAGTCGACGGCCTGGTTGCCGTGCAGGTCGGTGATGGTGAGGGTGTCGCCCTCGCGGATCACGGCGGACCAGGCGGCGCGGGCCGGGACGACGGTCTGCGTGCTCATGCGAGCCCCCTCGCGGCGAGGAATTCGTGGGTGTTGAGGAAGGCGCGGCGGCCTTCGGGGGTGGCGTCCCAGAGGGGGTCGCCGGGCGGGGTGGGGGCGGCGCGCCAGGCCAGGACCTCCAGGGGGGTGCTGACGTAGTCGGGGCGCGGGTCGGCCGGGTGCGGGACGTTGGCGATCAGTACGGTCAGGTCCTGCTCGGCGCGGAGCGTGACGCTGCCGCCGGGGCCGGCCGAGCCGGTGAAGTCCAGCGTGCCGTCGTCGCGCACCTCCACGCCCTGGAAGAACGACAGGGAGGGCGGCAGGTCGCGCGGTTCCAGGCCGTTCTTGGCCGCCGCCAGCTTGAAGAGCTCGCGGCCGGCGGGGGACGGCGACTGCGGGGTGCCGTCGCCGTAGCGGTCGGTGTTGCGGACCAGGGTGGAGGTGCCGCACAGGGCGTCGTGCCGGCCGGAGGTGTCGGCGACCACCGAGGCGAGGACCCGGCCCTGGTCGGAGAGGAGCAGCACGCCCTCGCCGAGGTAGGCGTTCCACTGGACCTTGACGGTGTCGGCGACGTTCAGCCGCTCCCAGGGGCGCCCGTCGGCGTACAGCAGGAGGTGGGCGCAGGCGTCGCCGACCGGGTCGGTCAGCCGCAGCTCGGTGCCGCGGGCCAGGACGCGGTGCGTGTAGTTGCCGCCCGCCACCGTCTCGGCCCACACCAGGTGGCCCGCCTCGCAGGGCGGGTCCGGCCAGTCGGCCGCCGGTACCACGGGCATGGCCTCGGCGCGGGTGCCCTCCTGTGCGCGGGCGTGCGCCCGGGCTCCGTACGTGGTCGCTGTCGCCATCGCTGACCTCCGGCTCCTTGGACTGGGGTTGGACTCGGGTTGGACTCGGGGAGGTTTCTGTCGCTCGACAGAAATTAGGGGCGGGCCGGGTCGGCGGCGTTGCCGTGGCGTTCCGGCCCGGTTACCGAGGGCTCACCGGGGGCCGGCGGCCCGGAGGGCGGGGCGTCGGCGTGATCGCCGTACGACGTGGTGTGCGAGGATCGAACGCATGGGGACGAGCAGTGGCCGCCGGGTCGGCCGGCCGCGGGCCGCGCAGCGACCGGACAGCGGCCTTGAGCCGCGGGTCGAACTGCTCGCGGCCGCCGCCGAGTTGTTCACCACCCATGGCTACGCGGCCACCACCACCCGGGCCGTCGCCGAGCGCGCGGGCATGCGGCAGGCGTCGATGTACCACTACGTCTCCGGCAAGGAGGAGCTGCTCGCCGAACTGCTGGAGTCCACCGTCACGCCGTCCCTGGCCTGTGCGCGGGAGCTGCTCGCCGACGATGTGACCCCGGCCGAGGAGCGGCTGCGGGTCCTGTGCCGGGCCGACGTGGAGCTGCTGTGCGCCGGGCCGCACAATCTCGGCGCGCTCTACCTGCTGCCCGAGGTGCACACCGAGCGGTTCGCCGGCTTCCATGCCGTACGGGCCGAACTCAAGGACGCCTACCGGCAGTTGATCGCCGCCACGGCGGCCGGCGGGGCGCTGGCCAAGGGGGAGCTGGAGCTGCGGACCGATCTCGTCTTCGGGCTGATCGAGGGCGTCATCCTCGTCCACCGCTCCGAACCGGAGCGCCCCGCCCACGAGTTCGCCCGCGCCACGGCCGAGGCCGCGCTGCGGATCGTAGGAGTCTGAGGGGTCTCGCGGGGCGGCGGAGGTTTCGCTCCGGAGGCTCCTTTCACTCGTCACGGTGAGTGACCCCGTACGTCTGTGCGCCGTGACGGGCTGTGTTCGAATGAATGCCCTCTGTGCAAAACGACCGAGGGTACTCCAGTCCTTCGGGCGTTTTCAGGTGCTTGCCGAATATGACACGGCGTTGATCCGGTCGGACTAAGCTCGCCCGCGGCGCACCGAGTTGAGGTGAATTCGTGCGCCTGTTCCCAAACATACGGAAGATCCAGACTGCTCCATGAACCTTCCCCCCACGAGCTCCCCCGACACCCAGCCGATTCGTCTCAGAAGGCATACATGGTGAGTGTGCAATCGCCTCCCGATGGCCGTGAACTTTCCCTGGCGCGCGTGCTGTTGCTGCCCGCCATACTGATGGCCGCGGCGACCGCCGCCGCCGTCGTCCTGGTGGCGGGATCCGCCCGGATCGCCGTCGGCGTGTGCGGGGCCGTCGGCATGCTGCTGGTGCTCGCGACGGCGGCGGAAGCGGTGCGCCGCGGCCGTAGGCTCCGGGACGCCCGGGCCGAGCACGACCGTCACAGTGCGTATCTGGAACGGCGCCTCACCACGAGCGACGAGGAGATCGACCGCCTCGGCAGGGAGGTCTTCCCGACCGCGCTCTACCGGCTGAAGGCCGGCGAGTCACCCAAAGAGGTGGTTCGCCAGGTCTTCGACGTCGACCCGCGGATGCGCCACGCCCCCGAGTCGCAGCGCCGGCTGATCCGCATCATGCTCGACATCGTCGACGAGGAAGACCTCCAGCGCGACTCCCTGGAGCGCTCATTCGTCAGCGTCGCCCGCCGGGTCCAGGCCATCGTCCACCAGCAGGCCCACGAACTGCGGGAGATGGAGGAGGACCACGGCCGCAACCCCGAGGTCTTCGACGACCTGCTGCGCATCGACCACGGCACCGCGCTGATCGGACGCCTCGCCGACTCGGTCTCCGTGCTCGGCGGCGGCCGCCCGGGCCGCCAGTGGCCCAACCCCGTCGCCCTCTACAGCGTGCTGCGCGGCGCCATGTCCCGGATCCTGGAGTACCGGCGCATCGAGCTGCACTCCATCTGCCAGGTCAACATCAAGGGCACCTCCGTCGAGCCGGTCATCCACGCGGCCGCCGAACTCCTCGACAACGCCACCCGCTACTCGCCGCCCTCCACGAAGGTGCACGTCACCGCCGTCGAGGTGCAGTCCGGCGTGTGCATCGAGATCGAGGACGCCGGCGTCATCCTCAACGAGGAGGCCCGCGGCCGCCTGGAGGGCCTGCTGGAGAAGGCCAAGCAGGGCAAGGACATCCAGGTCCTCGGCGAGAACCCGCGCCTCGGCCTCTCGGTCGTGGGCCGCCTGTGCAAGACGTACAACATGGACGTCTCGCTGCGCGCCTCCGCGTACGGCGGCGTCCGGGCCGTGCTCATCGTGCCCAGCGACATGATGACCACCGACCCCGCCCCCGGCATCGCCCACGGCATCGGCGCCACCGGCATCCCGAAGCCCGAACTCGGCGCCCTCGAAGGCCCCAAGCGCCCGCCCAAGAAGCGCCGGCCCACCAGCCCCCGCATCCCCGCCGGGATCTCCATGGAGGACGACGTCCCCGAGGTCACCGAATGGACGGCCGGCGGGCTGCCACAGCGGCGCAGCCGGATGAAGACGCCGCTCAGCCAGCGGCTCGCCGAGCAGGCGGCCATCGAGCGCGCCGAACGCGAGGGCACCCCGACCATCTGGTCGCAGCACCAGGAACCAGAGCCCGAGCAGCCGGAGCCGGAGCGCCGCGAGCCCGGCCTCTGGGTCGAGGCGTTCTGGGAGGGGCTCAAGAAGAACAACCCGGGTGTCCACCCCACCGACTTCACCCGGAACCCCACCAAGTACCTGCATCTGATCAACGATCCGGCCGGCACCGAGGCCGATGACGAGGGGGACCTCAAGTGATCCAGCAGCGAGGCAACTTCGACTGGATGCTCAAGCAACTCGCCGACGGGGTACCGGGCGTCGAGATGATCGTCGTGCTCTCCGCCGACGGACTGCGCATCGCCCGGCACGGCGGCGACCCCGACGCCGCCGACCGGCTCGCCGCGGCCTGCGCGGGCGTGCAGAGCCTGGCCAGCGCCGTCGCCCAGGAACTCCCCATCAGCAACGGCGACATGAACCTCGTCCTGATCGAGATCGACAGAGGCTACTTCTACCTCATGTCCGCCGGCGCCAACGCCTACCTCGCGGTGCTCGCCGACGTGACGTGTGAGCCGGGCCGGATGAGCGAGATGATGCGCGACCTCGTCGTCCGCATCGGTGCCCACCTCACCAGTCCGCCCCGGCGGAACGGGCAGACCGTATGACTCCTCCGCAACGCAAACGGCGCCAGCCCAGGCCGGAGCTCGTCACGCCCACCGTCCCGTCCGCGCCGCCGACCCCCGAGAGCGGCGGCGAGGACGGCGACAACAAGAACCCCGAACGGCTCTACGTCATCAGCGGTGCCGACGGCGCCCGGGCCGAACTCGACCTGGTCACCTTAATCGTGGCGCGCGCCGCCCCACCGCCCTCCGTCACCCCGGAGCAGGCGGCGCTGCTCCGGCTCTGTCTCGCCCCCCTGTCCGTGGCCGAGCTCTCGGCCTACCTCAACCTGCCGTTCAGCGCGATGACGGCGCTGATCACCGAGCTGATCACGGCCGAACTGGTGCAGGCGCGCGCTCCGATCGTCCGCCAGGCGCTCCCCGACCGGTCACTTCTCGAAGCGGTGATGCATGGACTTCAAAAGCTCTGACACGATCCCCGGCCCCCGCACCGAGGACCATCTGCCGCACACCGCCCAGGCCGCGGTGAAGATCGTGATCGTGGGCGGTTTCGGGGTCGGCAAGACCACCATGGTCGGTTCCGTCAGCGAGATCAGACCGCTGACCACCGAGGAGACCATGACCCAGGCCGGTATCGGGGTCGACGACAACTACGGCTCCGAATCGAAGACCGCCACCACCGTGGCCATGGACTTCGGCCGCATCAGCATCACCGACCAACTGGTCCTCTACCTCTTCGGCACCCCCGGCCAGGAACGCTTCTGGTTCCTGTGGAACGGCCTGTTCGAAGGCGCCCTCGGTGCGGTCGTCCTCATCGACACCCGGCGCCTGGAGGTCAGCTTCGACGTCATGGGACGGCTGGAGGAGCGCGGGGTGCCGTTCGTCGTCGCCGTCAACTCCTTCCCGGACGCGCCCCGTTACCCCATCGAGGAACTGCGCACCGCGCTGGACCTGTCGCCCGAGATCCCCATCATCGAGTGCGACGCCCGCCGCCGGGCCTCCAGCCGTGACGTCCTGATGACCCTGATGCGCTTCCTGCACTCGCTCGCCATGTCCGGCGCGCTCACCTGACACCTCTTTCAGACTCTTTTTCGGACTCTTTCAGATCTTTTCGGAGCGATCACTGTGACGCCTGAATCCCCCTTCCCGGCCGGCGCCGGCACGGACCCCGTTCCACCGCCCGGCTGTCCGGCGCACGACCGCGGCCCCGGCGGACTCCAGCGGCTCTACGGCGCCGACGCGGACCACCTGGGCGAGCTGTACGAGAAGCTGCGCGAGGAACACGGCTCCGTGGCGCCCGTCCTGCTCCACGACGACGTACCGATCTGGGTGGTCCTCGGGCTCACCGAGAACCTCCAGATGGTCCGCACCCCCGCCGTCTTCACCCGGGACAGCCGCATCTGGACCCCACTGCGCGAGGGCATGGTCAAGCCCGACCACCCCCTCATGCCGCACATCGCCTGGCAGCCCATCTGCTCCCACGCCGAGGGCGACGAGCACCTGCGGCTGCGCGCGGCGGTCCAGGGCGCCATGACCACCATCGACCACCGCAGCATCCGCCGCCTGATCGGCCGCTACACCCAGCTGCTGGTCAACGAGTTCTGCGAGAAGGGCCGCGCCGAACTGGTCTCCCAGTACTCCGAGCACCTGCCGATGGCGGTCATGTGCGAACTCCTCGGCATGCCCGAGGAGTACAACGACCGGATCGTGGAGGCCACCCGGGACGCGCTCAAGGGCACCGAGACCGCGATCGCCAGCAACGAGTACGTCATGGGCTGCCTGACGCGGCTCACCGCCCGGCGCCGGGCCCGCTCCGAGGACGACTTCACCAGCCACCTCGTCAACCACCCGGCCGGGCTCAACGACGACGAGGTCGCCCAGCACCTGCGGGTCGTTCTCTACGCCGCCTACGAGACCACCGCCAACCTGCTCGCCAACGCGCTGCGCATGGTTCTCACCGAGCCCGGCTTCCGCGCCCAGCTCAACGGCGGCCAGATGACCGTGCCCGAGGCGATCGAGCAGTCCCTGTGGGACGAGCCGCCGTTCAGCACCGTCTTCGCCTACTTCGCCAAGCAGGACACGGAACTCGGCGGCCAGCGCATCCGCAAGGGCGACGGACTGCTGTACGCGCCCGCGCCGGGCAACGTCGACCCGCGCGTCCGCCCCGACCTCAACGCCAACATGCAGGGCAACCGCTCCCACCTCGCCTTCGGCGGCGGCCCGCACGAGTGCCCCGGCCAGGACATCGGCCGTGCCATCGCGGACGTCGGCGTCGACCAGCTGCTGACCCGCCTCTCCGACATCCAGCTCGACTGCGACGAGGAGGAGCTGCGCTGGCGCGCCTCGATCGCCTCCCGGCACCTGGTGGATCTCCCGGTGCGCTTCGACCCCAAGCCGAAGCAGGACGTCACCCTCATGCCGAGCCCGGCCCTCGTCCCCCCGCAGCGCACCGACTGGCAGGTCGGCACGGGCCGCCCGGCAGCGCCCGCACCGGCCGCCGAGCCCCAGCCGGCCGCGCCCGTGGCCGTGTCCGCCCCCGAACCGGCCAGGCCGCGCGGCATCTGGCCCAGGCTGCGCCGCTGGTGGCTGGGCCGTTAAAGGACCTGGTGACCGGCCCACGCCTCGTACGACTCCCAGGCCTGCAGCGTTCGCCCGCTGCACAGCCGGTGCGCCACCCCCGTGACCGGATCGGTGAACTCCAGCCGCCGCGCCAGCAGTTGCAGCGGACGCCGGAAGTCACCGTCCGGCACGGGGCCGGCCACCTCGGGATACAGGGGATCCCCGAGGATCGGCACGCCCAACGCGTTCATGTGGACGCGCAGTTGGTGGGTCTGCCCGGTGCGCGGGGTGAGCCGGTACCGGCCCAGGTCTCCTCTGCGTTCGACCAGTTCGACGAGGGTCTCCGCGTTGGGCTCCCCTTCGATCTCCCGAGCCGCCAGTACCCCGCGCTCCTTGAGGATCCGGCTGCGTACGGTCCGGGAAACGGCCAGCGACGGGTCGTACGGCGCGATCGCCTCGTACTCCTTGCGTACCCGCCGCTCGCTGAACAGCCTCTGGTACGCGCCCCGCTCCGTGGGCCGCACGGTGAACAGCACGAGCCCGGCCGTGAGCCGGTCCAGCCGGTGCGCGGCCCCGAGCGCGGGGATCCCCAGCTCCCGCCGCAGCCGGGCGAGGACGGTCTCGGTGACGTGACTGCCGCGTGGGGTGGTGGCGAGGAAGTGCGGCTTGTCGGCGACGACGAGGTGGTCGTCGCGGTGGACGACTTCAAGGGGGAAGGGGACGGGGACCTCGGGGGGCAGGTCGCGGTGGAAGAAGAGGTAGCGGCCGGGGGTGTAGGGCGTGTGGGCGGCGACGGGGTGTCCGTCGACGTCCACCACCGACCCTGAGTCCAGCATCTCGACGACGACGCCGGGCGCGGCTCCGGAGAGCCGCGCCACGAGGTATTCACCGACGGTCTCCCACTCCCCGGAGAAGGGCAACCGCACCCGAACGGGATCCACCCCTTGCCGCTGGGGGAGGGGGGAGGGCGGTACAGAGGTCTTACGTCTCATTGCAGCCAAGGGTAAGTGCGACGCCCCTTCTTTAGGGGCGCGGGGAACTGCGCGACCAGCCCCCACGCACCCGCACCCGACCGACTACGCCACAGGTTCCGGCAAAGCGACCGCGCTCCTGGACTCCGCCCGCGCAAGCCGCCAAACCCCGCCCACCACAACAGTCCCGACCAGGAACAACACGGTGAACCACCTGAAGTACCAGTGACCCCCCGCCGGGTCGTACACCGCCCCCCGAGGCCACGCCAGATTCACGGTCATCACCAGCCCGTACAGCAGCGCGACCGCGTTCACCGGCACCCCCCACCGCCCCAGTGAGAACAGCGGTGCCCCGGTCTCGTCCGTCCCCTCGACCCGGAACCCGCCCCGCAGCCGCCGCACCAGCAGCGGCCCGGTCACCATCGCGTAGGCGAGGTACAGCATCACGATGCATGTGGTCCCGATCGCCAGGAACGCGTCCGGCGAGGCGAAGTTGAGCAGCAGCAGCACACCGGCCAGCACCCCCACCACCACGGCCGGCGCACCCGGCATCCCGGTACGCGGATTCACCCGCGCCAGCCGCTCGGCGAACGGCAGCTGCCCGTCCCGCGCCATGGAGAACAGCATCCGGGAGGCCGCGGTCTGGATCGCGAGCGTCGCCACCGCGATCGCCACCACCACGTCGGCCAGCAGCACCCGGCCCACCCCGTCCCCGAGGCTGCTGGTCAGGACGTAGCTCAGCCCGTCGACCCCCAGGTGCCCGTCGGTCAGGCTGGGCGCGGCCAGCAGGCCGCCCAGGATGACCAGGCCGCCGAGCAGGCCCGCGGCGGTCAGCGCCGTGAGGATCGTGCGAGGGGCCGTCCGCCGCGGCTGGTGCGTCTCCTCGCTCATCTCGCCCGCGCTGTCGAAGCCGATCATCACGTACGCGGCCGTGAACGAACCGACCAGCAGGGCGCCCAGCAGACCGCCCTCGGCGGCCGTACCGGTGTGGAACGTGATGCCCGGGGAGCGCTTGGAGTGGGTGAGCAGCAGCACGATGATCAGTACGGCACCGATGATCTCGGCGGTCACCCCGACCCGGTTGATCACGGACATCACCCGGTTGTCCAGGACGTTCACGAGGGTGGTCAGCACCAGCAGTACGACGCCCAGCACAGCGGCGTTGGCGGCCCCGTCGGCCGAGGTCGGCGAAGCATCCGTGCCGATCAGCTGGAAGCCGGACCACAGCGCGGGCAGCACCATCTGCAGCGCGAGCGCGGCCGCCGCGACCACCACGATCTGCCCGATCACCATGATCCAGCCGGCGAACCAGCCGAAGGTCGGGTTCGACAGGCGTGAGGACCACTGGTAGATGGCGCCGGAGATCGGGTAGCGCCCGGCCAGCTCGGCGAAGCACGCGGCCACCAGCAGCTGGCCGACCATCACGGCCGGCCAGGCCCAGAAGAAGACCGGGCCGCCGAACGCGTACCCGAAGGCGAAGAACTGGAAGACGGTCGTCAGTACGGAGATGAAGGAGAACCCGGCGGCGAACGAGGCGTACCGGCCGAGGCTGCGGTGCAGCTCCTGGCGGTAGCCGAACTCCTCCAGGGAGTGGTCGTCGAGTGTCGTCACGGCGGTACCTGCCTGTCAGGCGGACTTCCTGTCGAGGACGGAAATCGCGGATTTCCTGTCGGGCGACAGAAATTAGGGACGCGCTGTTTCGGAAGCGTCACGCGGGCGTGTCCGGGGCGGGCCCAAGTCCTCACGCTCTTGCGGAGTCCCCTCAGACGCGATACATCGTGTGTATTGACCGTCGGAGTCGAGTCACGATATGTTCGGCCACGGATATTCGGAAGCGAGGTGGTCGGTGTGGCGGTGAAGCGGCGCAAGCTCAGCAATCCTCTGGCGCTCGTCGTGCTGACGACCCTCTGGCAGAAGCCGATGCATCCGTACGAGATCGCCCAGACCATGCGCCGTCAGGGCAAGGACACCAGCACCCGGATCAACTACGGCTCGCTCTACACGGTCATGCAGAACCTGGAGAAGCACGGCTTCGTCGAGGTGGCCGACGTGGAGCGGCAGGGCAACCGCCCGGAGCGCACGGTCTACGGCATCACCGACGCCGGCCGCGAGGAGATGATCCACTGGCTGTCCGACCTGATGGCCGTCCCGGCGAAGGAGTACCCGATCTTCGAGACGGCGCTCTCGCTGATGGGCGCCCTGCCGCCGGACGAGGTCGAGCGCCTGCTGGAGGAGCGGCTGAGCTCCCTGGAGGTGGAGGTCGCCGGCGGCAGGGCCGTGCTGGAGAAACTGCACGAGACGCTGCCCCGGCTGTTCGTCGTCGAGGTCGAGTACCACCTGCACATGCTGGAGGCGCAGACCGAATGGGTCCGCGGCTTCGTGCGGGAGCTGCAGGACGGTTCGCTGCCGGGCGTCGAGGGCTGGCGCCAGTTCCACGAGACCGGCGAACTGCCGCCGGAGTTCACGGAGGTGGAGCAGCAGTAGCGAGAGCTGCGAGAGAAGCAGACCCCGGCAGAGCTGTTGCAGCAGTTCCGCCGGGGTCTCGAACCCCGAGCTGAATCCGCCGTGAGGCAGATCCGGGCGATCGAGGTGCGGCACACCCAGGATAGCCCGGCGCTCCTCAGGCGGATCAGCTGTCATCCCCTGTCAACTGTCATCCGCTCATTCAGGAGAGCCCTGTCATGAACACCCGTGCGCCCGCAGTGCAGGCGCGCCAGCTGATCAAGACCTACCCCGGTGACGTCACCGCGCTGAACGGCATGGACGTCACCGTCGAACCCGGCACCGTCTTCGGGCTCCTCGGGCCCAACGGCGCCGGCAAGTCCACCACCGTCAAGATCCTCACCACCCTGGCCCGCCCCGACTCGGGCACCGCCACCGTGGCCGGCCACGACGTGCTGCGCCACCCCGACCAGGTACGCCGCGCGATCGGCGTGGTCGCCCAGAACTCCGGCGCCGACCCGGTCGCCACCGGCCGGGAGAACCTCCGACTCCAGGGCAGGCTCTACGGCTTGCGCGGGGCCGGGCTGAACCGCCGGGTCGACGAGCTGCTGGACCGCTTCACCCTCACCGAGGCCGCAGGCCGCCCGGTCAAGGGGTACTCCGGCGGTATGCGGCGCCGCCTCGACGTGGCGCTCGGCCTGGTCCACCGCCCCGAGGTGCTCTTCCTCGACGAGCCCACCACCGGTCTCGACCCCGAGGCCCGCACCGCGATGTGGGACGAGATCGGCCGGCTGGCCGGCGAGGAGGGCCTGACCATCCTGCTCACCACGCACTACCTGGAGGAGGCCGACCGGCTCGCCGAGCGGATCGCGATCGTCGACCGCGGCCGGGTCGTGGTCGAGGGCACCCCCGACTCCCTCAAGGGCGAACTGCGCGGCGACGCCGTCCACGTGGAGCTGCGCGAGGCGCCCGGCGAAGCCGGCCGCACCCTGCTCGCGGGCGCCCTGACCGGGCTGCCGGGCGTGCACGAGGCGCTGTTCGACGGGCGCCGGATCAGCGCCCGCGCCGACGACGGGGCCGCCGCGATGCCGGCGCTGCTCGCTGCCCTGGAGCGGGCCGGGGTGACCGTGACGGCCGCGACCGTCGCCCGGCCCTCCCTCGACGACGTCTATCTGCGCTACGCGGGCCGCCGTTACGCGGAGGCCGACACCGCGGACTCCCTCGCCCTGGCCGGAGGTGCGCGATGAGCAACGCGATGTCCCAGACCTGGTACATGACCCAGCGTCAGCTGCTGGTGTTCGCCCGGCAGCCCGCCTTCGCCGTCATCACTCTGATCCAGCCGGTGATCTGGCTGTTCCTGTTCGGCAACCTCTTCAAGAAGGTCGTCGAGCTGGGCGGCTTCGGCACCACCTCCTACCTCGACTACCTGGTGCCGGGCGTGGTGGTGATGAGCGCCCTCAGCTCCAACATGTGGGCGGGCATGGGCACGTTGGAGGAGATCCAGCGCGGCACCCTCAACCGCTTCCTGACCACACCGGTCAGCCGGGCCGCGCTGATGAACGGCAACGTGGTGAACAACGGTCTGGTCACCGCCGGCCAGTCACTGATCATCGTGCTGCTCGGCCTGCTGGGCGGCGCCGACTACCCGGGCGGGATCGGGGGCACAGCGATCCTGGTGGTGGCCGCCGTACTGCTCGGCACGATCTTCGGCGCGCTGTCCAACGCGCTCGGCATGCTGGTGCGGGAGCGGGAGTCGATCATCGGGATCAACACCTTCCTGCTGCTGCCGCTCACGTTCCTGTCCAGCGCCTTCATGGCACCGTCCCAGATGCCCGGCTGGATGCGGCACATCGCCGACTTCAACCCGCTCGACTGGGCGATGGTGGCGGGCCGTTCGGCGATGTCGGCGGACCCCGACTGGGGTGCGGTGCTCGGCCGCGGCGGGGCGCTGCTCGCGCTGGCGGTCGCGGCCGTGTGGCTCTCGATCAGGACCTTCAGGTCGTATCAGCGGTCGGTGTGACCGACGCGGGGCGGCGGCATCTTCTCGTGAGATGCCGCCGGTCTGCTCAGGCGGCGGCCGCGCCGCCCTCCTGCTCCGCCTCGATCCGGGCGTTCCACTCGCGCTTGGAGGCCTGCCAGCCGTCCTCGTTGTGCCCGAGACGCCAGTAGCCGGAGATGGAGAGATCCTCGCGCGCGATCTGGCGCTCGACGCGCAGCAGCGCCCGCAGCTCCTTCACGAAGCTCGCCTCGCCGTGCACGAAGGCGTGCACCCGGCCTTCGGGGAACTCCAGCTCCCGTACGGCCGCGACCAGCGCCTCGCCGACCGGCCGCTCGCCCCGGTGCAGCCAGACGACCTCCACGTCGGAGTCGACCTTCTGCTCCTCCTCGGGGCCGGAGATCTCCACGAAGGCGAACGCCTTCGCCCCGGCCGGCAGGGACTCCAGAGCGCGGGCGATCGCGGGCAGTGCACTCTCGTCACCGACGAGCAGATGCCAGTCGGCGCCCGTGTCGGGGGCGTAGGCGCCGCCGGGACCCATGAAGCGCACCGTCTCGCCGGGCTGGACCCGGCAGGCCCACGGCCCGGCCAGGCCCTCGTCGCCGTGCACCACGAAGTCCAGGGTCAGCTCCCGGTGTTCGGCGTTCCAGGAGCGCACGGTGTAGGTCCGGGTCACCGGCCAGTGCTCGCGGGGGAACTCGGCGCGGATCCGTTCCAGGTCGAACGGCTCCGGGTAGGTGACGCCCGCCGGCCCGAAGAGGAGTTTCACGTAGTGATCGGTGCAGGTGTCCGCGGCGAAGTCGGCCAGTCCGTCACCGCCGAGGACCACGCGCTGCATGTGCGGGCTCAGCCGCTCGGTGCGCACCACCTGGGCGGAATGGGGCTTACGCGGCTTACGTCCCGGGCGCTCCGCCATGACCGGCCTCCCTGCTCCGTTGGTTAGGTTTACCTAAGTTAGCATCTCCGTCCAGTTAACACCTCTTCCATGAACACTCGATGAGCGTCTTTTACCGGAAGCATTCCTTCGGGGTCAGGCCTCCAGTGTCACCAGCAGGCGATTCAGCGAGCCGCCCAGACCCCAGCGGGCGGCCAGGGCGTTCAGCCGCGCCGGGTCGCGGGGAGTCTTCGGCAGCACGGTGTCGACATCCGGCAGAGGTACGTCACCGGCGACCCGGACCACCTTCGGCGCCACGGCGACATACGGCCGGGCCTCGTCCAGCCGCTTGCGCTGCGACGGCGTGAGCTTCGCCGTCGGGTCGTCGACCGCGGCCATGATCCCGGCCAGGTCACCGAACTCGGCGAGGAGCTTCGCGGCCGTCTTCTCGCCGATGCCCGGCACCCCCGGCAGACCGTCGCTCGGGTCCCCGCGCAGCAGCGCCAGATCCGCGTACCCGCCTCCGTCCACCCCGTACTTCTCGCGCAGCCACGCCTCGTCGGTCGTCTGCAGCGTCCCGACGCCCTTCAGCGGGTACAGCACCCGCACCCCGCGCGCGTCGTCCACCAGCTGGTAGAGGTCGCGGTCGCCGGTGACGATGTCCACCGGACCGCCGGCCCGCGCGGTGAAGGTGCCGATCACGTCGTCGGCCTCGTACCCGGCGACGCCGACCCGGGCGATGCCGAGCGCGTCCAGCACCTCCTCGATGACCGGCACCTGCGGGGAGAGGGTGTCCGGCACCTCCTCCTGGTCCGGTCCCGTCTCGCGCTCCTCGGCGACCCGGTGCGCCTTGTAGGAGGGGATGAGGTCGACCCGCCACTGCGGCCGCCAGTCGGCGTCCATACAGGCCACCAGCAGGTCCGGGCGGTGGTCCTTGACCAGCCGGTCGATGAAGTCCAGCAGCCCGCGCACGGCGTTCACCGGCGTGCCGTCCGGCGCCTTCACGGAGTCCGGGACGCCGAAGTAGGCGCGGAAGTACAGCGAGGCGGTGTCGAGAAGCATCAGTCGTGCGGTCACGCCACGCATCATGCCGTACGGCACTGACGGCGACCGGGTGCCGAGCACACCCAGGGCGCCGGCGGCCGGGTCTCCTCGCCTACGAAAAGGATCCGGCCAACCACATAGCGCTACGGCCCTGCCCAAGCCTTGCCGCCCTGCCGGGCGGAACCGCCGACCACGCGTTCGACGCGCCTCGCACCCTGTCCCGCCGTGCCGGGGCACCCCCGACAGCACCGCGCTCCGCGGCGACACTGCGGAACTGACCGGCCACTACCTCGCCGACTGCGCCATCGACCGCCAACTCCGGGCCGCCCCGCAGGACTTCACCCTCCGGCGGGCCCGCCCGGAGCAGCGCCTCGACCAGGCACTCCGCGCCCGGGGCGCCGCCGGGAACATCGGCGACCGCTCGCGCATTCAACTCCCGGGCCGCCCCCTCGTCCTGATCGAGGGGGCGCGCCCGCGGAACGACTTCGGGAGCCGGTCGGCGTATGCCTACGACCCCGCCTCCGGCCGAGCCTGAGCACCCCCGGCGGCAGCCGGTCCTTCACCCGTCCCCCGGCCGCGCCGATCACCGACCCCGACGGCCGTCCGGCCCTCCTGGTCAGCGTGTTCATCCCGAAGGAGGAGTCCGCGCCCGGTGTGTCCGGCGAGCTCGTGCACTGGCGCGAACTGTGAGGGTCGCGCTCACCGGACGTGACAGGGATGTGACGGCCGCCTGAAACGGTTTGCCGAACATGCGTAGGGTGCAGAGAACCCATCAGGAGGGGCCCGGCCGCAGCGGGGCGCCCGAAGGACGGAACGACGAGCGAAGGAGGGAGCCGGAGCGATGGGCGACCACAAAGACCAGCAGCCCGTGCGGGTGGGCGCGGCAATCCGGCGGCGCCGCCGTGCGCTGGAGCTCACCCTCGCCGCCGTGGCCGAGCGCAGCGGCCTGTCGGTGCCCTTCCTGAGCCAGATCGAGAACGAGAGGGCCCGCCCCAGCCGCACCTCCCTGGAGAAGCTCGCCGACGCCCTGCGCACCACGGCCGTCGAACTCCTCGCCGCCGCCGACCCGGCGTGCAGCGTCGACGTCGTACGGGCCGACGACGCCACCGAGCCGGACTTCGCACCCAAGGTGCGTTCCCTGGTCCGCGGTCACCACCAGCTGCACGCCTCGGAGTTCACCGGTGACCACGACGCCGGCCGCGAATTCCAGCACCGCAACGACGAGTTGATGTACGTCGCCGACGGCGCCGTGGAGATCGAGGCCGAGGGCCGCGCCTACCGCCTCGGCCGCGGCGACACCCTCTACCTCACCGGCGGAGTCCGCCACCGCTGGCGCGCGACGGTCCCGGACACGAGGGTGATCGTGGTGGCGGTCGCAGAACACATCGAGGCGGTCCAGGATCGCCCCCGCTGAAACCCCCCGCCCCAAGGCGCCCCGGGCTGAGACGCCCCGAGCTGAAGCGCCCCGAAAGGGGCGCGGGGAACTGCGCGACCAGCCCCCACGCACCCGCAGAGAACCACGACGCGCGATCTCCCTCGTTCCCTCTCTCACCGAGGCAATCGCAGAAACGCTCCCCGGAGTCCTCGTCGGCGCCACAGACTGGTGTACCCATCCGGCCGACCTCGACGTCCCCCGCATCGGCGGCACCAAGAACCCCGACCTCGACCGCATCCTCGCCCTCACCCCCGACCTGGTGATCGCCAACGAGGAGGAGAACCGCGCCCCCGACCTCGACGCCCTGCGCACCGCCGGCGTGGAGGTCCTGGTCACGGAGGCGCGAAACGTGCCGCAGGCCTTCCGTGAGCTGGACAGGGTCCTCACCGCGTGCGGGGCGACCGGCCGCCCCCGCTGGCTGGACGAGGCGGAGCGGACCTGGTCCGCACCGCTGCCCGCCGGTCCCCGCACGACGGCGGTCGTACCGATCTGGCGGCGGCCGTGGATGGTCCTGGGCCGGGACACGTTCGCGGGGGACGTGCTGGCGCGGCTGGGCGTACGCAACCTCTTCGAGGGCCACCCCGAGCGCTACCCCCGCATCCCGGTCGGGGAACTGCTCGACGCGGCCCCCGACCTGGTCGTCCTCCCGGACGAGCCCTACCGCTTCACCGCCGCCGACGGCCCGGAGGCGTTCCCGGGGCTGCCCTGCGCACTGGTCAGCGGACGGCACCTGACGTGGTACGGACCGTCACTGGCCGAGGCGCCACGGGTGCTGGGCGAGGCCCTGCGAGCAGCTCACCGCTGAGCAGCCCGCGTACGGTCCCGGAGGCGGCCGCGAGCCAGCCGGCGACGAGGACGGCGTACAGACCCACCGCCAGCCAGTGGTACGCGGCGAGCCCGGTGTGCCGCCCCAGCGCTGCCGCGCCCGTGACACACGTCCCCACGGGGAAGGTGAAGGCCCACCACGTCATGGCGAACCGCATCCCCTGCCGCCACGCCCGCACCACGTGCGCCGCCGCCAGCGCCAGCCACAGCAGCGCGAACCCCATGACGGGAACGCCGTACAGCACGGCGAGGAGGCCGAAACCGGCGGCGTACGGCGGCGGTACGACCCCGGGGGCGAGGTCCGCGAAGGCGCCCACCGCCGTCGTCGACTGCCCGAGCGGACCCAGCACCAGGAAGACCGTGGGGGTCAGCTCGAGCGGCAGCGGACCGCCGGTGACCAGCCGGGCGAAGACGAGCGTCAGCATCAGCAGCGTGGTCAGCAGGCTCAGCCCGAAGAGCGCGAAGCAGCCGTAGAGCAGGGCCGCGCGAGGTTGCCCGGGCGGCAGGTGCGGGACGAGCTGCGGCCCGAGCGCGGCCGACACCATGGGCGCGACCAGCGGTAGCAGCCACACCGGGGAGGCCTGACCGGGTTCGACCCGGTGCCGTACGGCCAGGAGGTACGGCACGGCGACCGCGGCCACGAGCCCCACGGCGGTACCGGCGACGAACAGCACGGAGTCGAGCGCGACGGCGGCCGGCTCGCCGATCCAGTCCCGCCCGAGGGCGAGGGCACCGCCGCCGACGGCGAGCAGGGCCATGGAGAGGCAGCCGTAGAAGGGGGCCACCGCGGGGTCGCGGAGGTGGGCGCGGGCCTGGTCGGCGTGGCAGGCCCAGTGCAGGGCCCGGGCGAACAGCAGGACCACGAGTTGCAGCAGGGACAGCGCCCAGACGCCGACGAAGAGCTCGCGCGAGCCGGCGCCGCCGAGCGCGCCGCCGCCCAGTGCGAGGGCGGCGGTGCCCATGACGGACGCGTACCAGTTGGGGCCGATATGGCGGACTGCGGTGACCATGGGTCCAACGTGCCGCGGCTTCGCGCCGCCGACCAGGGAGTCCTTACCTATGGGGGCATAAGCTGGTCTTATGAGTGAGACGGAGGAGCGGGCGGCGGGCGGCACGCTGGCGCACCGGGTGCCGGACCTCGGCGCGCTGGAGCTGCTGCTGGCGGTGGCACGGCTGGGCAGCCTCGGGGCGGCGGCGCGGGAGGTCGGCATCACCCAGCCGGCGGCCAGCAGCCGGATCCGCTCCATGGAACGGCAGCTGGGCGTGGCCCTGGTCGACCGTTCACCGCGCGGCTCCCGGCTCACGGACGCGGGGGCGCTGGTGACCGACTGGGCGCGGCGGGTGGTGGAGGCGGCGGAGGCCTTCGACGCGGGTGCCCAGGCGCTCCGGGACCGTCGGGACTCGCGGCTGCGGGTGGCGGCGAGCATGACCATCGCCGAGTACCTCCTGCCCGGCTGGCTGCTCGCACTGCGCGCCCAGCGCCCCGACACGGCGGTGTCCCTGCTCGCCGGCAACTCGGCGGCGGTGGCGGAGCGGCTGCTCGCTGACGAGGCGGACCTGGGCTTCGTGGAGGGGCTGACGGTGCCGCACGGCCTGGACTCGGCGGTGATAGCCCACGACCGGCTGATCGTCGTGGTCGCCCCCACCCACCCCTGGGCCCGCCGCCGACGCCCGCTCGCGGCGGCGGAGCTGGCGGCGACGCCGCTGATCCTCCGCGAGCGCGGCTCCGGCACCCGGCAGGTCCTCGACGCGGCACTGGGCGGCCTGGCCCGACCGCTGATCGAACTGTCGTCGACCACGGCGGTGAAGGCGTCGGCGGTCAGCGGCGCGGGCCCTGCGGTTCTCAGCGAACTGGCGGTGGGGGAGGAACTGGCGATGCGGCGGCTGGTCAGCATCCCGGTGGAGGGCATCGCCCTGCGCCGCGACCTACGAGCGGTCTGGCCGACAGGCCACCGCCCGACCGGCCCGGCACGCGAGCTGCTCTCCCTGACCCGGGGGTGAGGGACCTTCGCCCGCCCACCACCCGACTCGGTCACCTGAAGAGGAGCGGTCTGAAAGGACAGCCCGTCGGGCGTCCGAGGACGAAGGACGGTCTGCACCTCCTTCAGCCCGTCCGGCGTCCGAGGCCGAGCGCCGGTCCGCACCCCACTCTCCAGCCCGTCCGGCGTTTGAGGACGAGGCCGTTCAGGCCGATGCGGGGGTGCGGGGGCGGCAGCCCCCGGAACGGGCGGTCGAAGGGGGCCCACCCCCTGGAGGACGGGACGGGACGGGTAGGGGCGGCGGGGGCGAAAATCCCTCGCGGGGGCCGGCGTCCAGCCCCCACCATCCCTCCATGCCCACCCCCGCCCCGCCCGCCGAAGGCACCCGCACCCCCTGGGAAGCTCTCCCCGCCCCCGTCCGCACCGCCGTCGCCGACCTCCTCGGCGGCGCCCCCGTCACCCACGCCGTCACCCAGCCCGGCGGCTTCTCCCCGGGCGTCGCCGCCAGAATCCGCACCGCCGCCCACCGCACCGCCTTCGTCAAGGCGGTCAGCGCCGACGCCAACCCCGACAGCCCCGCCCTGCACCGCACGGAGGCCCGCAACACCGCCGCCCTCCCGGCCGGTGTCCCCGCACCCCGCCTCCTCGGCAGCTACGACGACGGCACCTGGGTGGCCCTCGTCTTCGAGGAGGTGAAGGGCCGTCAGCCGCACATCCCCTGGCGCCCGGACGAACTCCGCCGCGTCCTCGACGCCGTCGCCGCCCTCGGCCGTACCCTCACCCCGTCCCCGGTCGACGCCCCACCCGCCGCCGAGCACCTCGCCGACACCTTCGACGGCTGGCGCAGGCTGATCGACAGCCCCGGCGCGGCCACCGGGCGCCTCGGCGACTGGACCGTCTCCCACCTCGCCGAACTGGCCGAACTCGCCGCCCCCTGGTCCGAGTCCGCGGCCGGTGACACCCTCGCCCACGCCGACCTGCGCGCCGACAACATGCTGCTGACGGACGACGGAGGCGTCGTCTTCGTGGACTGGCCGCACGCGGTCCGGGCCGCCCCCTGGTTCGACCTGCTCGTCATGCTGCCGTGCGTCACGGCACAGGGCGGCCCGGATCCGGAGGGCGTGTTCGGCGCGCATCCGCTCGGCCGGGACGCCGACCCGGACGCCGTCACCGCCGCCCTCGCCGCGCTCACCGGCTTCTTCCTGGAGCACTCGGTGCGGCCCGCGCCGCCCGGGCTGCCCACCCTGCGCCCGTTCCAGCGGGCGCAGGGAGAGGCGGCCCTGGCCTGGCTCAGGACGCGGCTGCGGCGGTGACCAGGGCGCGCATCACCCGCAGGTCCTCGCCCATCTCCGGATGCCACTGCACCCCGAGTACCCAGCCGCGTTCGGCGGGCAGTTCGATCGCCTCGACCGTGCCGTCGGCCGCGTGCGCCGACACCAGCAGCCCCGCCCCGAGGCGGTCCACCGCCTGGTGGTGGAAGGTCGGGACCGAGGTCTCCTCCGGGACCGTGTCGGCGTACCGCGTCCCGGGCACCGGCTTGACCGGGTGGCGGCCGAAGACACCCGGGACCTCCGCGTGGCCGTCTATGTGCTGGACGAGGGTGCCGCCGAGCGCGACGTTCAGGAGCTGCATGCCCCTGCAGATGCCGAGCAGCGGTATGCCCGCGGCCAGCGCCGCGTCGGCGAGGGCCAGTTCCCAGGCGTCCCGGGCGCGGGCGGGGCGGCCGGTGCGGGGGTCGGGCTCGGCGCCGTAGCGGACCGGCTCCACGTCCGGGCCGCCCGCGATCACCAGGCCGTCAAGCCGGGCCACCGTCGCCGCCGCGTGCTCCGGCGCGTCCGGCGGCAGCATCGCCGCCAGGCCGCCGGCCCGCTGGACGAGACGTGGGTAGCCGGCCGGCAGCAGGGCCGCCTCCAGCTCCCAGACGCCCCAGCGCGCCCCGGCCTCCAGGTATGTGCTCACGCCGATCAGCGGCCGTCCGGTCATGGTCCCCTCCCGTGTCATAAAGGTGCGCGTGCCTACCTTTATGACATGCGCATGGGCCGTCACGCCAGGAAGCCCCGCAGCAGCGCGGCCGTCCCCGCGCAGTGCTCCCGCATCATCTCCCGCGCCCCGTCCGCGTCCCCGTCCAGTACCGCCTCCACCAGGGCGATGTGCTGGCGCTGCGAGTGCTCCAGGTTGCGGACCAGGAGCGGGATGCAGTCGAGGAGGTCGTTGACCGTCGCCCGGACCGCCGCGTACTGGGCGGTGAGGGAGGGGGAGCCGCACAGCTCGGCGATCGTCAGATGGAGCAGGGTGTCCAGGCGGCGGTAGTCCGCCAGCGGCGCCTCGTGCGTGCGGGCGAGTGCCTCCCGCAGCCGGAGCGCCTGCTCGCCGGTCAGCCCGTGCGCCGCGCACAGGCCCGCCGCACCCACCTCGAGGACCTCCCGGAAGCGCAGCACGTCCTCGATGTCGACCTCGGCGATCCGGCGCCGCAGCTCGTCCTCGCCGCCCGCGTCCGTGCGCGGCAGCACGAACGTCCCGCCGTACCGGCCGCGCCGGGACTCCACCAGGCCCTGGTCCTGGAGCACCTTCAGCACCTCGCGCAGCGTCACCCGGCTGATCCCGAGCCGCTCCGCCAGCTCCCGTTCGGCGGGCAGCCGCTCGCCGCCCGGCACCAGACCCAGCCGGACGACCTGCAGGATCTGCTCCAGTGCCTCCTCGAAGCCGTTGCCCGCCCGCACCGGTCGCAGCACCGGAGTCAACGGGTCGTCGAGGGCGCCGTCCGCGTCCAACGACATATGGCCGTACCCCCTTCCCAAGCAATGGTTCTCTTCAATACCTTAGAGCTCCCCGACCGGCCCCAGAAGCGCTGCGTGAAAGAAGCCGAAGGAGCTCCCGTGGCAGACCGCACACCCCCGCTGAGCGTCGAGGAACTGCACACCCTCGTCGCGGGCGGTGAGATCGACACTGTCGTCCTGGCCTTCCCAGACATGCAAGGGCGGTTGCAGGGCAAGCGGTTCGCCGCCCGTTTCTTCCTCGACGAGGTCCTGCGCCACGGCACCGAGGGCTGCAACTACCTCCTCGCCGTCGACACCGAGATGAACACCGTCGACGGCTACGCCATGTCCTCCTGGGACCGCGGCTACGGCGACTTCGCCATGCACCCCGACCTCTCCACCCTCCGCCGCGTGCCCTGGAACGCGGGCACCGCGATGCTCATCGCCGACCTCGCCTGGAACGACGGCTCCCCGGTCGTCGCCGCGCCCCGGCAGATCCTCCGCCGTCAACTGGAGCGCCTCGCCGAACTCGGCTACACCGCACAGGTCGGTACGGAGCTGGAGTTCATCGTGTTCAAGGACACGTACGAGGCGGCCTGGGACGCGAACTACCGAGGGCTGACCCCGGTCAACCAGTACAACATCGACTATTCGGTACTGGGGACCGGCCGGATCGAGCCCCTGCTCCGCCGGATCCGCAACGAGATGGCGGGCGCGGGGCTGACCGTCGAGTCCGCCAAGGGCGAGTGCAACCCCGGCCAGCACGAGATCGCCTTCCGCTACGACGAGGCCCTCGTCACCTGCGACCAGCACGCGATCTACAAGACCGGTGCCAAGGAGATCGCCGCCCAGGAGGGCGTCTCCCTCACCTTCATGGCCAAGTACAACGAGCGCGAGGGCAACTCCTGCCACATCCACCTGTCGCTGACGGACGCGGACGGCCAGGGCGTCTTCGCCGCCCCCGACGGGCACGGCATGTCCGACGTGATGCGGCACTTCCTCGCCGGACAGCTCGCCGCCCTCCGCGACTTCTCGCTCCTCTACGCCCCCAACATCAACAGCTACAAGCGGTTCCAGCCGGGCTCCTTCGCCCCCACCGCCGTCGCCTGGGGCCAGGACAACCGCACCTGTGCGCTGAGGGTCGTCGGCCACGGCCGTTCGCTGCGCTTCGAGAACCGGCTGCCCGGCGGCGACGTCAACCCGCACCTCGCCGTCGCCGGTCTGGTCGCGGCCGGCCTGTACGGCATCGAGCAGAAGCTGGAACTGCCCGAGGCCTGCGCCGGCAACGCCTACGCCGCCGACTTCGCGCACGTCCCGACCACCCTCCGCGAGGCCGCCGAGCTCTGGGAGAACAGCCCCGTCGCCAAGGCCGCCTTCGGCGACGAGGTTGTCGCGCACTACCGCAACATGGCCCGCGTCGAACTGGAGGCCTTCGACGCCGCGGTGACCGACTGGGAGCTGCGCCGCTCCTTCGAACGCATGTGAGGCATCACTTGTCGCAACAGTACGAACTCGACGTCCTCAACCCGGCCACGGAGGAGGTGATCGCGACCGTCCCGGGGGCTGTGGAGGGGGACGTCGACACCGCCGTACGACGGGCCGCGCGGGCCCAGCAGCGCTGGGCCGCGCTCGCGCCCGGCGAACGGGCCCGGCTGCTGCGCCGGTTCGCCGTCGTCGTCGACGAACACCGCGAGGAACTCGCACAGCTGGAGGTCCGCGAGGCCGGGCACACCATCGGCAACGCCCGCTGGGAGACCGGCAACGTCCGCGAACTGCTCGACTACGCGGCCGGGGGAGTGGAGCGGCTGACCGGCCGGCAGATCCCGGTCCCGGGCGGCCTCGACGTCACCCTCCTCGAACCCCTCGGGGTCGTCGGGATCATCGCCCCCTGGAACTTCCCCATGCCCATCGCGGCCTGGGGCACCGCCCCCGCCCTCGCCGCCGGCAACGCGGTGATCCTCAAGCCCGCCGAGACGACCCCGCTCACCGCCCTCCTGCTCGCCGAACTCGCCCTGGCGGCAGGCCTTCCCGAGCACCTCTTCCAGGTACTGCCCGGCCGCGGCGACATCGCGGGCGAGGCGCTGGTCCGCCACCCCGGCGTCGCCAAGATCGTGTTCACCGGCTCCACCCGGATCGGCAAGCACATCATGGCCCTCTGCGCCGACCAGATGAAGCGCGTCACCCTCGAACTCGGCGGCAAGAGCCCCAACCTCGTCTTCGCCGACGCCGACATCGAGGCCGCCGCGGCCGCCGCCCCCATGTCCTTCCTGGACAACTCCGGCCAGGACTGCTGCGCCCGCACCCGCATCCTCGTCCAACGCCCGGTCTACGACCGCTTCCTGGAACTCCTCGCCCCCGCGATCGAGTCCGTCACCGTCGGCGACCCGGCCGACGAGAGCACCGACATGGGCCCGCTGATCTCCAGGTCCCAGCTGGAGCGGGTCCGTTCGTACGTCGACGCCGACGCGCCCGGCATCCGTGGCAAGGCCCCCGAGGGCCCCGGTTTCTGGTTCCCGCCGACCGTCCTCACCGGCGTCGAGCCGCACGCGCGCGTGGCCGTCGAGGAGGTCTTCGGACCCGTCGCCGTGGTCCTCCCCTTCGAGGACGAGGCCGACGCCGTCCGCCTCGCCAACGACACCGAGTACGGCCTCTCCGGCTCGATCTGGACCCGGGACGTGGGCCGCGCCCTGCGCGTCTCCCAGGCCGTCAAGGCCGGCAACCTGTCCGTCAACTCCCACTCCAGCGTCCGCTACTGGACCCCCTTCGGCGGCTTCAAGCAGTCGGGGATCGGCCGGGAACTCGGCCCGGACGCGCTCACCGCCTTCACCGAAACCAAGAACGTCTTCATCAGCACGGAAGGCCCCGCACAGTGACCGCTCAGACCCCTGACATCGTCTGCCGCCGACTCGTCGGCCGCACCGCCGTCATCACCGGAGCCGGCAGCGGCATCGGCCTCGCCACCGCGCGGCGGCTGGCCTCCGAGGGCGCCCATGTCGTCTGCGGCGACGTCGACGAGGCCCGCGGCAAGGCGGCCGCCGAGGAGGTCGGCGGCATCTTCGTGAAGGTCGACGTGACCGACCCGGAGCAGGTCGAGGCCCTTTTCAAGACCGCCTTCGACACCTACGGCAGCGTCGACATCGCCTTCAACAACGCCGGTATCTCGCCCCCCGACGACGACTCCATCCTGGAGACGGGACTCGAGGCCTGGAAGCGCGTCCAGGAGGTCAACCTCACCTCCGTCTACCTGTGTTGCAAGGCCGCGATCCCCTACATGCGGCGGCAGGGCAAGGGCTCCATCATCAACACGGCGTCCTTCGTGGCCCGGATGGGCGCGGCCACCTCGCAGATCTCGTACACCGCGTCCAAGGGCGGCGTTCTCGCCATGTCCCGTGAACTCGGCGTCCAGTTCGCCCGCGAGGGCATCCGCGTCAACGCGCTCTGCCCGGGACCGGTCAACACCCCCCTCCTGCAAGAGCTGTTCGCCAAGGACCCCGAGCGGGCCGCCCGGCGCCTGGTGCACATCCCGCTCGGCCGGTTCGCCGAAGCCGAGGAGATCGCCGCCGCCGTCGCCTTCCTGGCCAGCGACGACTCCTCCTTCGTCAACGCCAGCGACTTCCTGGTGGACGGCGGGATCTCTGGGGCGTACGTCACGCCCCTCTAGGAGTCCGTGTACGGACCCCGACCCCCGTCCTACAGTGCGGGAGTGAGCATGACGCCGCCCGGCTGGTACGCCGACCCGCAGGCCCCGCACCTGGAGTGCTGGTGGGACGGACGGGCCTGGACCGAGCACCGGCGCACCCCGTCCGGCCTCCCCGCGCCGCCGGCCCCGGCGACCGGGGCGTCCGGACGGGCCAGGGCGGTCGCGCTGATATCCGCCGCCGCCGTGCTGGCGACGGCGATCGTCTCCGGCGCGACCGTGCTGCGCACCGACGAGGCGAGCGGCGGAGCCGACACCACGGTCCACGCCGCCCCCAGCGCGGCAGCGCCCCCGTCCCTCGTGGTCGACCAGCTCAACGGCATCACCCTGCCGGTGCCGGCCGGCTGGACCGGCTCCTCGTACCTCGCCCAGGACGACGTCGTGATGACCACCGACGGCACCTACGCCTGCCCGGCCGACACCGGCCGGTGCCGCCACGGCCAGGTCATCAGCCGTACGGCGGCCAGCGCCGACGGCGCCTCCCCGCGCACCGTCGCCGAACGGGACGTACCCGACGCGGCCGAGGCGGCGTACGGCCACGATCCCGGCGGCGGGCGGCCCTTCGGGGGCATCCGGTCCCACCGGGTCGTCAAGGCCGGGCGGGTCGCGGTGGCGGGCCGCGACGGCTACCTGGTGCGCTGGCGGGTACGGACGGCCGACGGACCGGGCGGCTACGTCCAGTCCCTGGCCTTCCCGTCCGACACCGGCATCCCGGCCCCGGTCGTCGTCCGGTTCGTCTTCGACGCGGGCCCGGACGGACCGCCGCTGTCCGACATGGACGCGATCACGAAGGGCATCCGCCCGGCGCGCTAGACCTCTACAGGAACGTGTGACCCTCACCCCGGTACGTCGGTACGGTCGCCGTCACCCGGTCGCCCTCGATCAGCTGCAGTTCGGCGAACCGCTCGCACAGCTCGCCCGCCTTGGCGTGCCGGAACCAGACCTTGTCGCCGATCAGCAGGTCGTCCGCCGCGGAGCCGAGCAGCGGGGTCTGCACCTCGCCGGGGCCCTCCTGGGCGTCGTACGACAGCCCCTCCGGCAGGTACGGCACCGGGAGCCGGTCCGGGCCCGCGGCGCCCGAGGCCGGGTAGCCGCCGCCGAGGACCGTGACGACCCCCACACCGGGCCGGCGCACCACCGGCATGGCGAACAGCGCGGCCGGCCGGCCGGTGAACGACGTGTAGTTGTCGAAGAGGCGCGGCACGTACAGACCCGACCCCGCCGCTATCTCGGTGACCGCGTCCTCCGCCGCCGTGGTCTGCACACTGCCCGTGCCGCCGCCGTTGACGAACTCCAGGTCCGGTGCCACCGCCCGGACCGCCCGCACCACCGCGCCGCGCCGCTCGGCCAGCTCACGGCGGGCGGTGGTCTGCATCAGCCGCACCGCGCGCGACCGCAGCGGCCGGCCGGCGACATCGTCCCCGACCCCGGCGATGTGCCCCTCGTATCCCATGATCCCGACCAGCTTGAACCCCGGCCGCCCGACCACGGTCCGGGCGAGGTCGGCGAGCTGGGCGGGGGAGTACAGCGGCGAGCGCCGGGCCCCGACCCGCACCCGCCCCCCGAACAGCTTCAGCGAGGTGTCCAACTCCAGGCAGATCCGGACCACTTCACTCCCGCCGTCCCGGGCGGCGTCGATCAGGTCGAGCTGTGCCGGGTCGTCGATCATCACGGTCACGGCGGCGGCCAGCTTCGGGTCGGCGGCCAGCTCGGCGAACCGGGCCCGGTCGGCGGACGGGTACGCCAGCAGGATGTCGTCGAACCCCGACCTCGCGAGCCACAGCGACTCCGCGAGCGTGAACGACATGATCCCCGCGAACCCCTCCTTCGCGAGGACCCGTTCCAGCAGGTGGCGGCAGCGGACGGACTTGCTGGCGACCCGGATCGGCTTGCCGCCGGCCCGGCGCACCAGATCGTCCGCGTTGGCGTCGAAGGCCTCAAGATCCACGATCGCGAGGGGGGCGTCCAGGTGGGCGGTGGCCCGGTCGTAACGGGCCCGGTCGGCGGCGCGCGCAGTCATGAAGGAAGCCTGCCAGACAGGATTACCGCAGGGTAGGGGGACGATCCGGGCAGATGCCCCGGGGCCGCGGACTGGTTCCCGTTCGCCCTCGGACAACCCGTAGAGTGACGCGCACGTACGGCGGAACGGACCCGGCCGCCTGACCCGCGCCGGGATGCGGATCCGCGCGTGCGGGTATGCGTGCCCGGGGGTGGACGTCTCCGCGCCGGTGAGCACGACGACGCGTACGAGGAGTTGGCCCGGGCACGAGGAAACGGGGGGCGCATGAGCAGTGAAGCGCGGCACGCCCCGATCCCGCGACGACCTTCGCCCGACCCCGCCCCGGCGAATTCCCCGGGGGAGCCCGCGCCGACGGCCGACGGAACCCGGCCGGGCAACGGCGGGACCGGCCAGGGCGACGTCCCGCACGCGTCCGGTGCGTCCGGCCGCGTGGACCGGCCGGGGTTCTTCGACCGGCCGAGCCGGGTGAACCGGTCGCAGCGGCCGGACGTATCCACCGGTGGGGCCGGGAGCTCCGGGCAGGACCAGCTGCCGGGACGGCCCGGCGGGCAGCAGAGTCGTGATGACCGGACGAGTCGGGGCGGTGCGGTGGGGCAGGGCGAACAGGATGCGGGGGACCGGGCCGTCGGCCGCTCGACGTCCGCCGAACGCATCGTTCGGCCCCGCTATCCCAACTTCCGTCCGCCGCAGGGCCCGCCGTCCCAGGGCGCGGCCACCGCGTCCCCGCCGCCACCGGCCTCGGCCCGCTTCCCGGACCTGCCCCCGGCGCCTTCCGGCCGGGAGACCGGCCGGGCCGTGCCGCCGACCTCCTTGGGCCGGGAGTCCGGCCGACCGGTGCCGCCCGCGTCCTCCGGGCGGGAGACCGGGCGTACCGCGCCGTTCCGGCTGTCCCACGGTCCGGGCCCGTCGCCACGGCGCACGCCGCCCGGGCCGGAACCGACCACCTCGCTACGCCCCCTGCGCGCGGCGGAGGAAACGGAGCCGTCGTCGGACGAGCGGCGTGGCACCGCAGGGCCGTCGTCCGCGCGCCCGGCCGCGCCGTCGAGCGACCCGGCCGGGGGCACGTCCGGTGCGACCGGGCCCAGACGGTTCGAACGGCCCCGCGGCGACTTCCCCGGCACGCCGGACTCGGGCAGCGCGTGGAGCCCGCACATGCGGACCTTCCCGGTACCGACGGCCCCGCCACGCCCCACGACGCCCCCTAAGGCCACCCCACCGCCACCCCGCCCGCCCCGGCCTCCGGCCGAAGGCACTCCGCCGCGTCCGGCCGACGCCCCGGCGTCCGGCACACAGCCGCGTCCGTCCGGCCCTCCGGCGACCGGTACACCCCCGCGTCCTTCCGGCCCTTCGGCGGCGGGCGCCGCACCGCGTCCGGCGGAGCCTGCGGCGACCGGCACACCTCTGCGTCCCGCGGGTCCTTCGGCGACGGGTAACGGGCCGCGTCCGGCGGAGCCTGCCGTGACCGGCGATCCCTCGCGTCCGACGGGCGCCGCGGCGCCCGGCACACCGTGGCGCCCGGTCGGCCCTCCGGCATCCGGTGCCGCACCGCGTCCGGCGGAGCCTGCGGCGACCGGCATTCCCCCGCGTCCGACGAGCGTCCCGCCGCCCGCTGCTCCGCCGCGTCCGACCGAGCCGCCGGCGCAGCCCGGCAAGGCCCCGGGGGCCGATGCGCCGAACCGGCCCGGTGCCCAGGCGCCCTCCGGCCCTCCGCGTCCGGCGGGGCTCCCGGACAGCGGTGTCCAGGCGCGGCCCGCGGCCTCGTCGGCGACCGGTACGGCGTTCCCGGCCGTCGACACTCCCGCACGGTCCGCGGCGGGAGCGCCGCCGCGACCCACGACTGCCCCGGCACAGCCGGCCGCGCCGGCCCCGGCCCACCGGGACTCCGGCACCGCGCCGCGTCCCGCCCCCGTTCCTCCTTCCTACCGCGACACCGCCCCGCCGGCCCACACCCTCGGCCCCGCCCCGGACCCCGCCATGTCCTGGAGCGCCTCCGCGGGAACTCCCGGCCGGGAGCGGCCCGTTGTGACGTTCGGTGAGCCCGAGGGGTACGACGAGCGTGGGCGGGGGCTGTCGTTGGTCGGTCGCGTGGCGCCTCGTACCGCCGCTGCCGCCGCCTGCATGGTGCTCGGCCTCGGACTCATCGGCGGCGCGGTGACCGGGGGCTGGATCGTCGACGACGACGGTGACACGACCGCGGCGACCAGCTTCAGCACCGCCTCCGGCCTGTGGCACAACGTGCCGGTCGACGAGCTGTTCCCGCCGACCGTGCAGGGCACCGGCGCCGGCCCCGGCGGAGCCGACCGCACCTGGACCCGGATCGCCGTCGCCCCGGCCGGCGGCTGCGCCGACGCCTTCGACCCGCTGCTGCGCAAGGCGCTCGCCCCCGTCGGCTGCCAGCGCCTGATCCGCGCCACCTACACGGACGCCACCCAGAGCTATGTGACGACCGTCGGCCTGCTGTTCACGAAGGCCGACCCGGCCGGGATGACCGCCCTCGCCAAGCGGTTCACCGACGAGCGTCTGGACCGCCGTACCGACCTGCTGCCCCGCCCGTACGCGGCGAAGAACACCGCCGCCGAGCGGTTCGGGCCGCACCAGCGCGCCTCCTGGACGATCTCCGTGCTCACCGACGCCCCGGTCGTCGCCTACGCGGTATCCGGCTGGGCCGACGGCCGTACCGTCGACACCCCGCAGCCCGCCGCCGACGCCGAGACGTCCGGTGCCACCACGGCCGCGGCCCAGGCCGGCCTCGGCAACGAGGCGCAGGGCCTGGCCGACCGGATCGAACGGCGACTGCGCCAGAACATCGCCGGCCCGGCAGCAACGGAGAAGCCCTCATGAAGCGCCGCGCAACCGGGGCCGCGGTGAGCCTGCTGCTCGCCGGTTCGCTCGCCCTGCTGCCGTCCACGACCGCGTACGCGGACAGCATCCGCGCCCAGCAGTGGGGCCTGTCCGCCCTGCACCTCGACGAGGCCTGGCAGACCACCAAGGGCAAGGGCATCACCGTCGCCGTCCTGGACACCGGCGTCGAGGCCGACCACCCGGACCTCGTCGGCAACGTCCTGGCCGCCAAGGACATGATCGGCTTCGGGGCCAAGCCCGGTGACCGCACCTGGGCCCGGCACGGCACCGCCATGGCCGGCATCATCGCCGGTCACGGCCATGGCGTCGGGAACGAGGACGGGGTGATGGGGGTGGCCCCGGAGGCCAGGATCCTGCCCGTCCGGGTCATCCTCGAAGACGGTGACAGCGCCCGCGGCAAGGCCCGCTCCACGCGGGGCAACGCCCTCGCCGAGGGCATCCGGTGGGCCGCCGACCACGGCGCCGACGTCATCAACCTCTCCCTCGGCGACGACTCCGACTCCGCGCACCCCGAGCCCAGCGAGGACGAGGCGATCCAGTACGCCCTGAAGAAGGACGTCGTGGTCGTCGCCTCGGCCGGCAACGGCGGCGACAAGGGCGACCACATCTCCTACCCGGCGGCCTACCCGGGCGTCATCGCCGCCACCGCGGTGGACAAGTTCGGCACCCGCGCCGACTTCTCCACCCGCCGCTGGTACGCCACGGTCAGCGCACCCGGCGTCGACATCGTCATCGCCGACCCGGACCACAAGTACTACGAGGGCTGGGGCACCAGCGCCGCCTCCGCCTTCGTCTCCGGCGCCGTGGCCCTGGTCAAGGCGGCCCACCCGGGCCTCACCCCGGCCCAGATCAAGAAGCTCCTGGAGGACACCGCCCGGGACGCCCCGGCGGGCGGCCGTGACGACTCCCGGGGCTTCGGCATGATCGACCCGGCGGCGGCGATCAAGGCCGCGGCCAGGCTGAAGACACAGAACCTGACGTCGGCGTCCTACGCCAGGAAGTACTTCGGCTCCGGCCCGGACCCGAAGGAGAAGGCGACCAGTGCGACGGACTGGGCGGCCCCGCTGGCCGGCGGCACGGGCGGGGTGCTGGCGGTGGCGGCGGTGGTGCTGTGGCGGGGCCGCCGCAGGACCGTCTGAAAAGCTTTGACTGTTGAAACGCCCCGAGGTGTAGCGCCCCCAAGGGGCGCGGGGAACTGCGCGACCAGCCCCCACGCAGCCGCAGTCGCCTCCGAACCTGTCGCCCCAACCCCTACTGCGAAGCCGAAGCAGACGCGGACGCAGACGAATCAGCTTCGGTGAACGACCCCACCGCCGCTTTCGCAGCCGCCTCCACCAGTGAAATCCCCTTCGCCTGGCTCACGGTCCCCTTGGACAGCACGGCGACCAGATAGTCCGTCCCGTCCACCGTCACCCGCCCGATGCTGTTGACGTCCCACAACCCCGTCGTGCTGCGCGCCAGCCACCCGTTCTTCAGCGCGAACTCCGAACCGTCGGCGGCGGCCGAGACGCCCCACCGCTGGTCCGACTCGACCGTCTTCATCAGCCCCTTGACGTACGCCTGCGAGGCCTCGCTCAGCTTCGAGTCGTCCCCGAACACCTGCTGGAGCAGGGTGAGTTGATCGGCGGCGGTGGTCTGCGTCAACCCCCACAGCGCCCCGTCGCCGCCCTCCGTGCCGGTCAGCCCGAAGCGCTTGTTCGCCGCGTCCAGGCCCGCCGCCTTGCCGATGATGTCCCACAGCTGAGACGCCGACGTGTTGTCGCTGTTCTCGATCATCTTCGTGGCGTACGCCTTCTCCGTCGCCGTCAGATGCCGGCCGGCGTCCTGCGCCTGCAGCAGCAGCGTCGCAAGGATGTCGACCTTGACGATGCTCGCGGTGTCGAAGGCCGAGTCGCCGTAGCTCGCGCTGTCGCCGGAGTCGAGGTCGAGGACCGCCGCCGAGACCTTCGCTCCGGACGGCACGGTCACCTTGCCCATCGCCGAACTCAGCAGCGCGTCCCGGTCCACGGCCGGCTCCGTCACGGGTTCCACCGATGCCTCCCCACTCGCCGCGACCGAGGCCGAGGAGGACGGCGTCGGCGACGCCGCCGAGGATACGGCGTTGCCGTGCGCGTGCGCCTTCACGTACACGGTGCCCGCCGCGGTGGCACCGACGACGGCGACCGTCGCGAGCGAGACGTAGAGAAGGGCCCGGCGCCGGGGCCGGCCGCGGCGCCGGGCCCGGCGGGATCCTGAGGTGGCTCTGGGGGACTCCATGCCCGCGATGCTCGGGGCGGGGACTGTGTGAGCCGTTTGCTGGACGTTAGAAGTAGGTCAGGGAAATCTGAGATTCCGGTGAAACCCGTGTCGGACGGGTTTCGGGGGCCGCACAAGCGCAGCAGCATCCCACCGATAGGGTCGGGGACCGTGGCGAACAAGAACATTCCAGACTCCGGCTACTCCGACGACGACGGCTCCGCCGACCCCCGGCTGACCGCCGCGCTGGCCGCCTGGGCCGGGGACCGCAGCGCCGTCGGACCGGTCCTGGAGGCGCTGAAGGACGCCCGGCTGCTGGTTCCGGTGGTCGCCGTGCTCGGCGAGGTCGAAGAGGACGAGAACGGGCTGCGCCGCGAGAAGACCAGCGACATGGCCGTCCCCACCCTGAAGGCGGGCCACCGCACCGCGCTGCCGGCCTTCACCTCCACCGCCTCGCTGGCCCGCTGGGACCCGGCGGCCCGGCCCGTCGCCGTACCCCTGCACCAGGCGCTCCAGGCAGCCGCGCACGAGAACGCCGACACGGTGGTCCTCGACCTGTCGGGGCCGGTGCCGTTCGAACTGACCGGCTCCACGCTGCTCGCCCTCGCCGAGGGGCGTACGACCACCGATCCGCTCGCCGACCCGGCCGTGGTCGGGGCCGTCCGGGCCGCGGTGGCCGCCGAGCCGGCCGTGCTCAGCGCCCACCTCGGGCCCGGGTCGGCCGACGGCACGCTGGCGCTGGTCCTCGACCCGGCCGCCGCGCAGCCCGCCGAGGCCGCCCGGGCGGTCGCCGAGCGGCTCGCCGCCGACGAGACACTGAGGGCCCGCCTGGTGCGCGGCCTCGACCTGGCACTGCTGCCGGCCGGGACCACGCCTCCGGGCGAGCCCTTGTACGTCAGGGACTGACCGCCGGACCGAGCGCTAGCCGTAGACCGGACCGGTGTACTTCTCGCCGGGGCCCTGGCCGGGCTCGTCGGGGACGATCGAGGCCTCGCGGAAGGCCAGTTGCAGCGACTTCAGGCCGTCCCGCAGCGGGGCCGCGTGGAAGGAGCTGATCTCGGTCGCGGACGCGTCGAGCAGCCCGGCGAGGGCGGTGACCAGCTTGCGGGCCTCGTCCAGGTCCTTGTACTTGTCGCCCTCCTCGGTCAGACCGAGCTTCACGGCCGCGGCGCTCATCAGGTTGACGGCGACCGTCACGATCACCTCGACCGCGGGGACCTCCGCGATGTCGCGGGTCATCTCGTCGAAGTCGGGCTGCCCGGCGTCACCGGGGCCGGGAAGGGGCGTCTCACTCATGCCCCACACGATAGGCGCAGAGGGGAGGGGGCTCTTACTTAGCCCCAGGTCGTCTCAATTAGCCCTGTCTCGGCTTTGCTGCTAGCCTTGTGTGACGACCGGCCGGACAGATATGCCTTACCGCTAGCTGAACCGGCCCACAAGTGGAGGCTCCGAACTCCCACCTGACCACCCTCTCGGGCGGCAGGTCACCGGTCAGACGGTCGCGTCGCCGCTAAGGCGACGGCGTTCCGTCCGATAGTGCGCCCCGCGATCCCCGCGGCGGTGCTCCGGTAGTTCGAGGAGCCCCGCCTGTGATCGTCTGGGGCATTTTTTCTGCTTCGGTGCGGTTAGGTCTTACGAAAACAGACGTTACGCGGCTGTCCGCCAGACCGCCGCGTGGTGCTACCGAGGAGGATCCATCAGCACCGAGCCCCGCATCAACGACCGGATTCGCGTTCCCGAGGTGCGACTTGTCGGTCCCAGCGGCGAGCAGGTCGGGATTGTTCCGCTTGCCAAGGCGCTGGAGCTTGCGCAGGAGTACGACCTCGACCTGGTTGAGGTGGCGGCGAGCGCGCGTCCGCCGGTCTGCAAGCTCATGGACTACGGGAAGTTCAAGTACGAGTCGGCCATGAAGGCCCGTGAGGCGCGCAAGAACCAGGCGCACACGGTCATCAAGGAAATGAAGCTCCGGCCGAAGATCGACCCGCACGACTATGACACCAAGAAGGGTCACGTCGTCCGGTTCCTCAAGCAGGGCGACAAGGTCAAGATCACGATCATGTTCCGTGGTCGCGAGCAGTCCCGGCCCGAACTGGGCTACCGACTGCTTCAGCGGCTCGCGGAGGACGTCCAGGACCTCGGTTTCGTCGAGTCGAACCCGAAGCAGGACGGCCGGAACATGATTATGGTGCTCGGTCCGCACAAGAAGAAGACCGAGGCCATGGCCGAGGCCCGGCAGGCGCAGGAGGCCCGCAAGGCGGAAGCGAAGGCCAACCCCGGTCGCTCGCAGAACGCCGCGGAATTCGACGCCGCCGAGGACGAAGCCGCCGAGGTCGAGGCCGCCGAGGTCGAGGCCGCCGAGGTCGAGGCCGCCGAGGTCGAGGTCGAGGCGCCCGCCGAGGAGCATGTCGAGGCGTGACCCCGGGGTAACCCGCCCCAGGTCAGCACCCAGGGGCGAGAGTCCCAGGATGTAACCGATACAAGAGCGACGTTCCGCCGTGCCCGGTTTAGCGACCGGGCACCGGAGCGCCACCGACGAGGAGATAACGGCGCTATGCCGAAGAACAAGACGCACAGCGGTGCCAGCAAGCGCTTCAAGGTCACCGGTTCCGGCAAGGTCCTGCGTGAGCGCGCCGGCAAGCGCCACCTGCTCGAGCACAAGTCGTCCCGCGTGACGCGCCGCCTCACCGGCAACGCCGAGATGGCCCCGGGCGACGCCGCGAAGATCAAGAAGCTTCTCGGCAAGTGACCCGCGGGTGCCTGCCGGCGCCCTGAGTCAGAAGTACCGGGACCCAAGTCGTTTCCGGGCCGCGTGAGTCCAACCGCGGCCCCGCTACAAGGAGTAAAAAGTGGCACGCGTCAAGCGGGCAGTCAACGCCCACAAGAAGCGCCGGGCGATCCTCGAGGCGGCCTCCGGCTACCGCGGTCAGCGTTCGCGCCTGTACCGCAAGGCCAAGGAGCAGGTCACCCACTCGCTGGTCTACAACTACAACGACCGCAAGAAGCGCAAGGGCGACTTCCGTCAGCTGTGGATCCAGCGCATCAACGCCGCTGCCCGCGCCAACGGCATCACCTACAACCGCTTCATCCAGGGTCTGAAGGCCGCGAACGTCGAGGTCGACCGCAAGATCCTGGCGGAGCTGGCCGTCAACGACGCCAACGCCTTCGCGGCGCTCGTCGAGGTGGCCCAGAAGGCGCTGCCGTCGGACGTCAACGCCCCCAAGGCGGCGTGACGCTGCGCTGGCTCTGAGCCGACGTGACTGAAGGACCCGCAGGCTGAATGGCTTGCGGGTCCTGCTGTTGCTGTCGCGGCCTTGTCCTTCGGCCGGGGGCCGGTGGGGGCTGGTCGCGCGGTTCCCCGCGCCCCTTACGGGGCACGTCGCAGCTGCGGCACCCCGGCAACGCGGGCGAGTGACACTGTCGGCCCGGCGGTAAGAAAGTTACTGATGTCTCCGAAGGTGAACGACAAGATGCCCACCCCCGAGCTGATCTCCCCCCGCTCCGCCCGTGTCGCCGCTGCCCGGCGGCTGGGGCGGCGGAACTTCCGGGGCAAGGACCGGCTGTTTCTCGCCGAGGGGCCGCAGGCCGTGCGGGAGGCGGCCGGGCATCGGGTCGGTGACGTGCCCACGCTGGTCGAGCTGTTCGCGACCGTGGACGCCGCGGAGCGGTACGCCGACATCATCGGAGAGGCCGGGACCGCCGGCGCCCGGATCCACCTCGCCTCCGAGGACGTCATCGCCGACATCTCCACCACCGTCACCCCCCAGGGGCTGGTCGGCGTGTGCCGGTTCCTCGACACCCCCTTCGAGGAGATCCTCGCCGCCCGCCCCCGGCTCGTCGCCGTCCTCGCCAACGTCCGCGACCCCGGCAACGCCGGCACCGTGCTGCGGTGCGCCGACGCGGCCGGGGCGGAGGCGGTCGTCCTGACCGACGCGTCCGTGGACCTGTACAACCCCAAGGCGGTCAGGGCCTCCGTCGGCTCCCACTTCCACCTCCCGGTGGCCGTCGGCGTCCCCGTCGAGCAGGCCGTGGCCGGGCTGAAGGGCGTCGGCGTGCGGATCCTCGCCGCCGACGGGGCCGGGACCGACGACCTGGACGACGAGCTCGACAAGGGCACCATGGGCCGGCCCACTGCCTGGGTGTTCGGGAACGAGGCCTGGGGGCTCCCGGAGGAGACCCGCGCGCTGGCGGACGCCGTCGTGCGCGTCCCGATCCACGGGAAGGCCGAAAGCCTGAACCTCGCCACCGCCGCCGCCGTATGTCTCTACGCATCGGCCCGTGCACAGCGCGCCTCCGGAGGGTGCCGTTCCGTCACCGAGAGCTAGTAGGGTGACCAGCTCGGGGGCCTGCTGCGCCGTCTGAGAGGTGGAGTACGGGGATGAGTGTCGGCACCAGCAACGCGCCGGGTGGCCGCGGCACCGGCCGTGTACCCGCACCCCGGCACGGCGACCTCACCGGGCTCGGCATCGACCCCGACGAACTGCCCGACGGCCTGGTGATCGCCGACGAGCACGGTCTGGTCGTCTGCTTCAACGCGGCCGCCGCCCGCATCACCGCCACCGCCCCCGCCGACGCCCTCGGCCGGCGCCTGGAGAAGGCCCTCCCTTTAGAGGATCTGGAGGGGCGGCGCTGGTGGCAGCTCACCGACCCCTACGGCGGCCTCGCCATCCGGGTCGGCCAGCCCGAGCGGAACCTCCTGCTGCCCGGCGGCCGGGAGGTGCTGGTGTCGGCCAGGTACGTGCGGGCCGAGCCGACCGGGCCCGTGCGCCGAGTCGTCGTATCGCTGCGGGACACCGAAGCCCGGCGCCGTACCGAACGCAGTCACGCCGAGCTGATCGCCACCGTCGCGCACGAGCTGCGCTCGCCGCTGACCTCCGTCAAGGGGTTCACCGCCACTCTGCTCGCCAAGTGGGAACGGTTCACCGACGACCAGAAGCGGCTGATGCTGGAGACCGTCGACGCGGATGCCGACCGGGTCACCCGGCTCATCGCCGAGCTGCTGGACATCTCGAGGATCGACAGCGGGCGGCTCGAGGTGCGCCGGCAGCCGGTGGACATAGGCGCGGCCGTCGGACGGCACATCCAGGCGTACGTCGCCGCCGGGCAGCCCGCCGACCGCTTCCTGCTCCGAGTCGAGCAGCCGCTGCCCGCGCTCTGGGCCGACCCCGACAAGGTCGACCAGGTCCTCAGCAACCTCATCGAAAATGCCGTGCGGCACGGCGAGGGAACCGTCACGATTGACATCACGGCCACGGCGTCCCCGCGCGAAGGGGAGGACGTCGGTACGTCGGTCACGGTGAGCGACGAGGGGCCCGGCATCCCGGAGGAGTCCATGAACCGCGTCTTCACCCGCTTCTGGCGGGGCAGCAAGCGCGGTGGCACCGGCCTCGGGCTGTACATCGTCAAGGGCATCGTCGAAGCCCACGGCGGCACCATCACCGTCGGACGCGCCCCCAGCGGCGGCGCCGAGTTCCGATTTACGTTGCCCGTGAGCGCGCCGGCGTATCTCGCCTGACGGCCCACGGGCTCTTCGTATACCTCCACCCCGTTAGACTCGGCCTTTGGCACCTTTGTGTCCTTCTCACGGCCCATCAACGGTCTCGGGGACCATCCGCCAGCCAATCGGAAGCACGGGAAGAGATGTCGGCACCGAATAAGTCGTACGACCCTGTCGAGGTCGAGGCGTTGAAACCGGAAGAGATCGAGCGCATGCGGGACGAGGCGTTCGCCGCCTTCGCCGCCGCGGACTCCCTCGACGCGCTCCAGGAGGCCAAGGTCGCCCACACCGGCGGCGCCTCCCCGCTGGCCCTCGCCAACCGCGAGATCGGCGCGCTGCCCCCGCACGCCAAGGCCGCCGCCGGCAAGCTGGTCGGCCAGGCCCGGGGCGCCGTGAACAAGGCCCTCGCGGGCCGCCAGGAGGAGCTGGAGGCCGAGCGCGACGCCCGGGTGCTGGTCGAGGAGGCGGTGGACCTCACGCTGCCGTACGACCGCGTCCCGGCCGGCGCCCGCCACCCGCTGACCACCCTGTCCGACCGCATCGAGGACATCTTCGTGGCCATGGGCTACGAGGTCGCCGAGGGCCCGCAGGTCGAGGCCGAGTGGTTCAACTTCGACGCCCTCAACATCGGCCCGGACCACCCGGCCCGCGGCGAGGCGGACACCTTCTTCGTGCAGGGCCCGGACGGCGGTACCGAGTCCGGTGTGGTGCTGCGCACCCACACCTCCCCGGTCCAGATCCGCTCCCTGCTCGACCGCGAGCTGCCGGTCTACGTGATCTGTCCCGGCCGCGTGTACCGCACCGACGAGCTGGACGCCACCCACACCCCGGTCTTCCACCAGGTCGAGCTGCTCGCCGTCGACGAGGGCCTGACCATGTCCGACCTCAAGGGCACCCTGGACCACATGGTCCAGTCGCTGTTCGGCGAGGGCATGAAGACCCGGCTGCGGCCGAACTTCTTCCCCTTCACCGAGCCCAGCGCCGAGATGGACATGCTGTGCTACGTCTGCAAGGGCGAGTCCGTCGGCAACCCCGACCGCCCCTGCCGTACCTGCTCCTCCGAGGGCTGGATCGAGCTGGGCGGCTGCGGCATGGTCAACCCGCGGGTGCTCAACGCCTGCGGTGTCGACCCGGAGAAGTACAGCGGCTTCGCCTTCGGGTTCGGCATCGAGCGGATGCTGATGTTCCGCCACAACGTCGAGGACATGCGAGACATGGTCGAGGGTGACGTCCGGTTCACCCGGCCGTTCGGGATGGAGATCTGATGCGGGTCCCGCTTTCCTGGCTGCGGGAGTACGTCGACCTGCCGGCCACCGAGACCGGCCGCGATGTGCAGGCCAAGCTCATTTCGGCCGGTCTGGAGGTCGAGACCGTCGAGCAGCTCGGCGACGGCCTCAAGGGCCCCCTGGTCGTCGGCCGGGTGCTGACCATCGAGGAGCTGGACGGCTTCAAGAAGCCGATCCGCTTCTGCACCGTCGACGTCGGCACCGCCAACGGCACCGGTGAGCCCCAGGAGATCGTCTGCGGCGCGCGCAACTTCGCCGTCGGCGACAAGGTCGTCGTCGTCCTGCCGGGGGCCGTGCTCCCCGGCGGCTTCGCCATCGCCGCGCGCGAGACGTACGGCAAGACCTCCCACGGCATGATCTGCTCCAGCGACGAGCTGGGCATGGGCGACGACGGCACCCACGGCATCATCGTGCTGCCGCCGGAGACCGAGGTCGGCAAGGACGCCATCGAGCTCCTGGAACTGGTCGACGAGGTCCTGGACATCGCCGTCACCGCCAACCGCGGCGACTGCCTGTCCATCCGCGGCGTGGCCCGCGAGACCGCCATCGCCTACGGCCTGCCGCTGAGCGACCCGGCGCTCCTCGACGTGCCCGGCCCGAACGCCTTCGGCTACCCGGTCCAGGTCTCCGACCCGCTCGGCTGCGACCGCTTCACCGCGCGCACCGTCACCGGGCTGAGCCCCGAGGCCCGCTCCCCGATCTGGCTGCAGCGCCGCCTGCAGAAGGTCGGCATGCGCCCGATCTCGCTCGCCGTCGACGTCACCAACTACGTGATGATGGAGCTCGGCCAGCCGCTGCACGCCTACGACCGCTCCCTGGTCCAGGGCACCATCGGCGTCCGCCGCGCGGCCGAGGGCGAGAAGATCGTCACCCTCGACGGCACCGAGCGGAAGCTGCACGCCGAGGACCTGGTCATCACCGACGACCGCGGCCCGATCGGCCTCGCGGGCGTCATGGGCGGCGCCAACACGGAGATCGCCGACCACGCGGACGTGGAGAACGCCACGACCGACGTGGTCATCGAGGCGGCCCACTTCGACGCCGTCGCGATCGCGCGCACCGCCCGCCGGCACAAGCTGTCCTCCGAGGCCTCCCGCCGCTTCGAGCGCGGTGTCGACCCGCAGGCCGCGGCCGCCGCCGCGCAGCGCACGGTCGACCTGCTGGTGCTGCTCGCCGGCGGCACCGCCGAGGCCGGTGTCACCGAGGTCATCGCGCCGTCCGCGCCGCACACCATCACCCTCGCGGCGAACCACCCCGACAGGGTCGCGGGCGTCGAGTACGGCCGGGAGACCGTCGTCCGCCGCCTCCAGGAGGTCGGCTGCGACGTCTACGGGCAGGACGAACTGCTCGTCACCGTGCCGTCCTGGCGGCCCGACCTGCTCGAACGGAACGATCTGGCCGAAGAGGTCATCCGCCTGGAGGGCTACGAGAACCTGCCCTCCACGCTGCCCAAGCCGCCGGCCGGCCGTGGCCTCACCCACCGGCAGCGGCTGCACCGCCGGGTGGGCCGCGCGCTGGCCGGGGCCGGCTATGTCGAGGCGCCGAACTACCCGTTCGTCGGCGAGCAGGTCTTCGACCAGCTCGGTCTGGCCGCCGACGACCCGGCCCGCCGCGTCGTCAGGCTGACCAACCCGCTCAACGACGAGGAGCCCGCGCTCCGCACCTCGCTGCTGCCGGGCCTGCTCGGTGCGCTGCGCCGCAACGACGGGCGCGGTGCGCACGACCTGGCGCTGTTCGAGACCGGCCTGGTCTTCCTGCCGCGCGAGGAGCAGGGCATCGCCGGTCACCTGCCGGTGGACCGCCGCCCGACCGACGCGGAGCTCGCCGCGCTGAACGCGGTGCTGCCCGAGCAGCCGCGCCATGTCGCCGTCGTCCTCGCGGGCGCCCGCGAGCAGGCCGGCTGGTGGGGCAAGGGCCGTCCGGCCGACTGGGCCGACGCGGTCGAGGCGGGGCGCGCGGTCGCGCGTGAGGCCGGGGCCGAGCTGATCGTCCGCAAGGGCCAGTACGGGCCGTGGCACCCCGGCCGGTGCGCCGAGCTGGTGGTCGTCGCCGACGGCGCCGAGCAGGTCGTCGGCCACGCCGGTGAGCTGCACCCGCGCGTGCTCAAGGCCCTGGGGCTGCCCGCGCGCACCTGCGCGATGGAGCTGGACCTGGACGCCCTGGAGCAGGTCGGCGACGGCACCCCGCAGGCGCCGAGCATCTCGACGTTCCCGGTGGCCACGCAGGATGTCGCCCTCGTGGTGGACAAGCCGGTGCCGGCGGCGGAGGTCGAGGCGGCGCTGCGCGAAGGTGCCGGTGAACTCCTTGAGGCCATCCGGCTGTTCGACGTGTATGTCAACGACGAGCAGCTCGGCGGCGGGAAGAAGTCGCTGGCGTATGCGCTCAGGTTCCGGGCCGGTGACCGGACGCTGACGGTCGATGAGGCGTCGGCGGCCCGTGACGCTGCGGTTGCCCTGGCGGGGGAGCGTACGGGAGCGGTGCTGCGGGGCTAGGCGCCGTAGGGGGAACTGTTGTCGGCCGGCTGCGGGTTCGTTGTGGCTGATCGCGCAGTTCCCCGCGCCCCTGACGGGGCGCTGCCCCTCGCGGCGTGAAACATGTACTGCCACCTGCATAAATGCGGGTATCTCGGTGGTGGTCACTCATTTGGGTGAGATCCATCCGAGACATGGCCCTTTCGGGGCATGCCGTCGACAGAATCGGACCGGCCTTTCGGGGTCGGTCCGTCTGTTCTGTCAGGCGCCTACATGGGGGCCATTGGCATGATCCGCAGCAAAGCCGGAGTTCCCCGCAGCAGGCGGCCCCGGACGAATGCACGGCCCGGGCGCCGTGCTCTCGCCCTGGGGCTGCCCACGGTGTGGGGAGCCGTCGCGGTCGGCTACAAATTCGGATGCCCGCTGGCCGAGCAGACCGGGCTCGGCGCGCGGATCGTCACCAGCGCCGTGTTCTTCGCGGTCGGCACCGGGCTGATACTGCATGTCCGCCGGGCCCTGCTCCGGGAGTTGCGGCAGGCCCGCATGGTCGCCGGCGCCGCGCAGAGCGTGCTGCTGCGGCCGCCGCCGCCCCGGCTCGCCGGGCTGAACGTCGCCGCCCAGCTCTCCGCCGACCGGGGCGCGAGCATCGGCGGCGACCTCTACGAGGCCGTCGCCACCGAACACGGCGTACGGGTCGTGATGGGCGACGTACGCGGGCACGGACTGTCGGCGATCGGTACGGTTGCCGCGGTTCTCGGCAGCTTCCGCGAGGCCGCCCACGACGAACCCGAACTGGAGCGTGTGCTCGGCCGCCTGGACCGCGCCCTCGCCAGACACCTACGCGAACGGGCCAGGGCCGAGCATCCGTCCAGCGGCCAGGACCCGGACAGCCCGGTGGCCGAGGAGTTCGTCACGCTGCTGCTGCTGGAGATCGCGGGAGACGGCGAGCTTCGGGCGATCAACTGCGGTCACCCATGGCCGTACGTGCTGAGCGGTGCGCGAGTGGAGCCCCTGTCACTGGCCGATCCGCTTCCGCCCCTCGGGCCCTTCCCGCTTCCGGCGGACCTGACCGCCACGCCCTGTGGCCGACTGCACGCCGACGAGTCCCTGGTCCTGTACACGGACGGCGCCGAAGACGCCAGAGACGCCCGGGGCCGCTTCTTCTCCTTGCCGGAAGCCCTGGCGGAAGCGGTGCGAAGCCACCCGGTCTCCCCTCAGACCATCCTCCGCACGGTTTTCACCGCCCTGCTCCACCACACCAACGGCCGCCCGACCGACGACATCGCACTCCTGGTGCTACGCAACGAACGCAGGCACCAACACGCCTGCTTGGGGGCGCGGGGCGATGACATCAGCGGCTCCGCCGCGCGGGCGCGAGCAACCACAGCGCACCCGCAGCCGACAACGCACGGCTAGCCCCCGAACGTCGGCCAACCCAACGGCCAGGCCACCGCACTGTACGAGGGGGAGCCGGCGGCCCGGCCGGCCTCTTGCGAGGCAATTAAGTCAACCGGCCCGACACGCTCCGCGACAGTGCGCGCACGCTACGGATGCGCGCACTTCGTTCACACCCCGTGTGAACGCAACCGCACTACGCTGACGGCACCAGGCCACTCGGGGGGCATCCATGCAGCCCAACTCTCTGCTCGACGCGATCCTGGACGAGGCGGGGATCTCGCACGCCGGGCTCGCCGCCCACGTCAACCAGGCGGGCCGGGCCCGTGGACTCTCGCTGCGCTACGAACACACCGCCGTCGCGCGGTGGTTGAAGGGCCAGCGGCCGCGCGGCCAGGTGCCGGACCTGATCTGCGAGGTGCTCGCCGCCCGGCTGCACCGCCAGGTCACCCTCGACGACATCGGGCTCGGCGTCCCCGGCGAACCCAGCGTCCCGCACGCTACCTCGCTCTCCGGTTTCGTGGAGCGGGCCACCGCCCTGTGGCGCTCCGACGAACAGCAGCGCCCGCACATACTCGGCGCCCCCGCCGTCACCGGCACGCCCGCGGTGATGCCGGTGTGGGAGTGGGAGAACCCGCCTGAGGACGTGGACGTCTCGCGTGGCGGGCGGCACCGGGTCACCCAGGCCGACCTGGAGATGCTGCGTGCCGCCCGGGCCCACTACGAGCAGATGTACCGCAAGGCCGGCGGCATGGCCACCCGCACCCGGATCGTGGGTTTCCTCAACGCCGAGGCGGCGCCGCTGCTGCGCGGCAGCTACACGGATGCCACGGGGCGTCAACTGCACCGGGCGACCGGCGGGTTGGTGGCGATCGCGGGCATCTGCGCGTACGACTCCGACGCGCACGGGCTGGCCCAGCGCTACTTCCACCAGGCGCTGCGGCTGGCAAAGGCCAGCGGGGACCGGGGACTCGGCGCCTACGTCATCGCACTGCTCGTCAACCAGTCGCTGTTCATGCGGGAGTTCCGGCAGGCCGTCGCCTTCGCGGAGGCCGCGCTGCGCACCGCCGGCAAGCACATCACCCCCGCCCTCGCCTCTGACCTCTACGCGATGCAGGCCAAGGCGTACGCCCACCTCGGCGACGGCACGAGCGCGCTGTCCTGCATCCGGCGGGCCGAGACGGCCGCCGAACGCATCCGGCGGGGCCACGAACCCGACGAGACCGGCTATGTCCAGCCCGGTCTGGTCAATGTGCAGGTGGCCGAGGCGCTGCTCAGCCTCGGCGAGCTCGCCGCCGCCCGGGAGCATGCCGCGGCCGCCGTCGACAACCCCGCCCACGACCGGGGGCGGGTGCACCGGCTCGCCATGCTGAGCACCATCGAACTGCGCCAGGGAAACGCCGACAACGCGGTGGCCACGGCCGTGCAGATGGCCGAGCAGGCCCGCGGAATGGAGTCCCAGCGCCTGCGCGACAGACTCCGCGCGGTACGCGAGCACCTCGTGCGCAGCGGCGGTGTGGGAACCGCCGAGGCCGCCGAACTGATCGACGGCGCACTGCGCGTACCGCTCTAGGCGCGGTAGGCCTTCAGAGCCGCTGCTGCGATATTGCCACTTACTCGGCGGAAGGTGGCAGAACCGTGCAGTGGACGAAACAGAACGAACAAACTGTGTATGAAAACCGCTGGTTCAGCGTCAATCTCGCAGATGTCGAGCTGCCGGACGGCCGGCACCTCGACCACTTCCTGATACGGCTGCGGCCCGTGGCCGTGGCGACGGTGGTCAACGAGGCGGGCGAGGTCCTCCTCCTGTGGCGCCACCGTTTCATCACCGACAGCTGGGGCTGGGAACTCGCGGCGGGAGTCGTCGAGGACGGCGAGGACATCGCCGTCGCGGCCGCCAGGGAACTGGAGGAGGAGACCGGCTGGCGGCCGGGAACCCTGCACCATCTCATGACAGTGGAGCCGTCCAACGGCCTCACCGACGCCCGGCACCACATCTACTGGTCCGACGAGGGCGAGTACGTCGGACACCCCGTGGACGACTTCGAATCGGACCGCCGGGAGTGGGTCCCCCTCAAGCTCGTCCCGGACATGATCGCCCGCGGGGAGGTCCCGGCCGCCAACATGGCGGCCGCGTTACTCCTGTTGCATCACATGAGGCTCACCGACGACTAGTGGGCCAGCGCCTGCCAGACCGTGACGACGAGGGCGCCCAGTGCGGTGAGCGCGGCGATGGAGGGCAGGGGCCAGCGGGCGTGTTCCAGCGAGGCCAGGCGGGTGTTGAGCTCGTCCAGTTCCTTGGCGGTCTCCTTGGTCCGGTGGCTGAGCAGGTTCAGCCCTCCCTCGACCTGGGCGTAGGCCACATCGAGGCGACGACGTAACTCTGCGAGTTCTCCTTGGACCACGGGATGCTCCGGTTCGGCGGTCACGGTCCACTCCTTTGCGTGATCGAGGGTGTTGTTCCGCATCCCTTTACATGCGCATGAAGAGTGAACTCGCCTGGTGAGCGTGTGGGGAGAGTGTGCGAAGGGCATATGCGTGCCCGTGGTGCACACGGTGTGTGAAACACGCGGGCCCGGCACCGGTGACGGTGCTGGGCCCGTGGCAGATCGCTCCCTGTAACCGGCGGGGTGTGCTCAGCCGTAGGTGTAGAAGCCCGAGCCGGTCTTCCGGCCCAGCCGGCCCGCCTCGACCATGCGCTGGAGCAGCGGGGGAGCGGCGTACAGCGGCTCCTTGTATTCGGCGTACATGCTGTTCGCGATGGAGACGATGGTGTCCAGGCCGATCAGGTCGGACAGCTTCAGCGGGCCCATCGGGTGGGCGCAGCCCAGCTCCATGCCGTTGTCGATGTCCTCGCGGCCCGCGATGCCGGACTCGAACATCCGGATGGCGGAGAGCAGGTACGGCACCAGCAGCGCGTTGACCACGAACCCGGAGCGGTCCTGGGCGCGGATCGCGTGCTTGCCGAGCACCTTCTCGGCGAAGACCTGGGCGCGGCTGATGGTGCCCTCGGAGGTGGTGAGCGCGGGGATCAGCTCGACCAGCTTCTGCACCGGGGCCGGGTTGAAGAAGTGGATGCCGATGACGTGGTCGGGGCGGGAGGTGGCGACCGCCAGCTTCACCAGCGGGATCGAGGAGGTGTTGGAGGCCAGGATCGCGTCCGGGCGGGTCACCACCTGGTCGAGCACCTGGAAGATCTCCGTCTTCACCTGCTCGTTCTCGACGACGGCCTCGATCACCAGGTCGCGGTCGGCGAACTCGCCGAGGTCCGTGGTGAAGCTCAGCCGCGCCAGCGTGGCGTCCCGCTCCTCCTCGGAGATCTTGCCGCGCTCGGCGGCCTTGGCCAGGGAGCCGAACAGCCGGGTGCGGCCGAACTCCAGGGCCTCGCCGGTGGTCTCGGCGACCCGCACGTCCAGACCGGAGCGGGCGATGACCTCGGCGATGCCCGCTCCCATCTGGCCGCAGCCCACGACTCCGACCTTCTCGATGTCGGTCACATCGTCCCCTTCGCTGATCTACGGGCGGCCGGCAGGACCTCCGGATCCGGTGCCTGCTCCGTTCGTGCACGTTACCCGTAAGTATCGATGATCGATCGTCCGGGTGGGGGCATCCTGTGCCGCGGAGGCGATCCGTGATCGAGCGGATCCGGAGAGTGAGAGGGTCTTACGATGGCACGAGTGTCTCGCAGGGCGTTCGCGCTGGCGGCGCTGTCCCTGGTGGCGTCGACGGCACCGGGCGCGTCGGCCGCGCCGGCCCCGGCCGCGCCGGCGGGGCGGCCACGCCGGGCGGCCACCGAGATGCGCGGCATGTGGCTGGCGACAGTCTCCAACCGCGACTGGCCCTCCCGCACCGGGCTGTCGGCAGCGGACCAGCGCAAGGAGCTGACCGATTTCCTCGACAAGGCGGTCCACTACCGGCTCAACACCGTGATGTTCCAGGTGCGGCCCACCGCCGACGCCTTCTGGCCCTCGACGTACGAGCCCTGGTCGCAGTACCTCACCGGCACCCAGGGCAAGGACCCCGGCTGGGACCCGCTGGGCACCGCCGTCGCGGAGGCGCACGCCCGGGGCCTGCGACTGCACGCCTGGTTCAACCCGTACCGGATCGCCAACAACACCGACCCGGGCAAGCTGGTCGCCTCGCACCCGGCCCGCAAGCACCCGGACTGGGTGGTGCCGTACGGCGGAAAGCTCTACTACAACCCGGGCATCCCGGCCGTCCGCACCTTCGTGGAGCAGGCGATCCTGGACGCGGTCGCCAAGTACCCCGTGGACGCGGTCCACTTCGACGACTACTTCTACCCGTACCCGGTGGCCGGCCAGACCTTCGACGACGACGAGGCGTACGACGCCCACGGCGGCGACTTCTCGTCGCGGGCGGCCTGGCGGCGGGACAACATCGACAAGCTGGTGACCGAGATCGCCGACGGGGTGAAGAAGCTGCGGCCCGGCACCCGCTTCGGGGTCAGCCCGTTCGCGGTGTGGCGCAACGCCACCACCGACTCCCGTGGTTCGGACACCAAGGCGGGCGTCGAGACGTACGACGACCTGTACGCGGACACCCGGAAGTGGGTGCAGAAGAACTGGATCGACTACATCGTCCCGCAGGTGTACTGGCAGATCGGCAACTCGGCCGCGGACTACGCCAAGGTGGTCGACTGGTGGGCGGGGGTGGCCAAGGGGTCGGGGACCGCGCTGTACATCGGGGAGGCGCTCTACCAGGCAGGGGCCGCAGACGCCCCCTCGGCCTGGCAGGACCCGGCCGAGTTGTCCCGGCACCTCACCCTGGCCGACCAGTACCCGCAGGTCGGCGGGCATGTGTACTTCGCGGCCAAGGACGTGGCCGCGGATCCGATCGGGGCCCTGTCACGGGTGGTCGCCGACCACTACCAGCAGCCCGCGCTTCCGCCGGGCTGACCGCGAGCGGCCGGCGATCTCCTCGTCTCGTCGCGGGCTACTTCTGCCGGTGGGTCTCCCGGTGCCTGACCTGGCAGTCGGGACCGGGGGACATGATGGCCTCGTGGCCGTCCTCGAAGCGGACCCGGTAGGGCGGATTGCCCTCGGGGCCGAGTACCTGGACGATTTCCGAGACCTGGTCGTGCTGACCGACCACCCTGCCGTGCTGGACAAGCTGGTCGCCCTCGGATGCACGCATCTCCAGGGCCTCCTCACGATCGCGATCGTTGGGTGACGGCGATGCACACGAGCACGGCGGCGGCCGTGAGTGGAGCGGCCGCGCTGAGGTGCTCGCCCAGCAGCAGCACCGACCACACCAGTGTGAGCAGCGGCTGCGCCAACTGCAACTGGCTGGCCTTCGGAATGCCGACGGCCGCCATGCCCCGGTACCAGACCACCAGACCGAGGAACTGCGAGCCCGCCGCCACCCACAGCACACCGGCCACCCCGTGCGCGTTCCAGACGACCGGCTCGTACGACAGCGCCACCACGGCGGCCGGCACGGTCAGCGGCAGACAGAACACCAGCGCCCAGCCGATGACCTGCCAGCCCGGCATGATCCGGGCCAGCCGGCCGCCCTCGGTGTAGCCGGCCGCGCACACCACAAGCGCCGCGAACAGGTAGCCGTCGGCCGTCGTGAGCGCCCCGCCGCTCTGCGCGACCGTGAACGCCAGCACGGCCGCCGCGCCCGCCAGGGCCGCCGCCCAGAAGGTGCGGGAGGGGCGGATACCCATGCGCAGGGCCGAGAAGAGGGCGGTGGTCAGCGGGAGCAGGCCCACCACGACGGCCGCGTGCGAGGTGGTGGAGGTCTCCAGGGCGAGCGTGGTCAGCATCGGGAAGCCGAGGACGACCCCGGCCGCTACGACCGCCAGCCCCGCCCAGTGCCGGCGCTCGGGCAGTCGTACCCGCAGGAACAGCAGGCAGCCGCCCGCCATGGCCGCCGCGAGCACACAGCGCACCGCCACCAGCGCCCACGGCCCGAAGCCCTCCAGGCCCCAGGCCGTGGCCGGGAAGGTGAGGGAGAAGGCGACGACACCGAGCGCGGCCTGCAGGGTGCCGAGCCGCTGGGCGGAGCGGACAGCGGAGGCGTCGGCCGGGGGAGGGGCCGGGGCGTCGGCCGGGGGCGTGCTGACCGCTATCGAAGTCGGGCTGGTAGCGCTACTCTGTGCTCTCATGCAAGAGCGTAGCAGTGTGCTGGAACTGGCGGAACAGCTGCGACGGGACCTCGACCGCTACTCACCTGGTGGAAAGCTCCCGTCGAGCCGGGCTCTGGTCGAGCGGTTCCGGGTGAGTCCGGTGACCGTCTCCCGGGCGCTGGCCCAGCTGGTCGCGGAGGGGCTGGTCGTCACCCGGCCCGGCGCCGGTGCCTTCAAGGCCCCGCCGCGCACCGCGGCCGAGCCCGCCGGGGACACCTCCTGGCAGGAGGTGGCGCTCAGCGCCGACGGGGCCCTCGACGTGGTCCCGCGCACCGTCGACGCCTCCGGGGTCACGGTGTGCCTGGCCGCCCCGCCGCCCGGCGTCCTGGAACTCAGCGGCGGCTATCTGCACGCCTCCCTGGAGCCCGAGCGCGCGCTGGCGGCGGCACTGGCGCGGGCCGGCCGCCGTCCCGGCGCCTGGGGCCGGCCGCCGCTCGAAGGCCTTCCCGAGCTGCGCGAGTGGTTCGCGCGGGACATCGGCGGCGCGGTCACCGCCGCCGAGGTGCTGATCGCGTCCGGCGGCCAGTCCGCCCTGGCCACCGCCCTGCGCGCACTCGCCCCGCCCGGCGCCCCGGTCCTGGTCGAGTCGCCGACCTACCCCGGCATGCTCGCCATCGCCCGCGCCGCCGGCCTCCGCCCGGTCCCGGTCCCGGTCGACCCCGACGGCGTGAAGCCCGCCCTTCTCGCCGACGCCTTCCGGGCCACCGGCGCCCGGGTCTTCGTCTGCCAGCCCCTCTTCCAGAACCCGACCGGCGCGGTCCTCGCCCCCGACCGCCGCGCCGAGGTGCTGCGCATCGCCCGCGAGGCCGGCGCGTTCGTGATCGAGGACGACTTCGTACGACGGCTGGTGCACGCGGACGCGGGCCCGCTGCCCCGCCCGCTCGCCGCCGACGACCCCGACGGAGTCGTCGTCCACGTCGGCTCGCTCACCAAGGCCACCTCACCGAGCTTCCGGGTGGCCGCCCTGGCCGCCCGCGGCCCGGTCCTGGAACGCCTGCGCGCCATCCAGATCGTCGACACCTTCTTCGTCCCCCGCCCGCTCCAGGAGGCCGCCCTGGAACTCGTCGGCTCCCCGGCCTGGCCCCGCCACCTGCGCAACCTCGCGGCCGAGCTGAAGACCCGCCGCGCCGCGCTCACCGGCGCCCTCGCCCACCACATCCCCGAACTCGCCCTTCCGTACATCCCCTCCGGCGGCTACCACCTCTGGCCGCGCCTCCCCGAGGGCACCGACGACGCGACCCTGACCGCCGCCGCCCTCCGCGCGGGCGTTGCCATCACCCCCGGCCGCCCCTACTTCAGCGCCGAGGCCCCGGCCGCCCACGTCCGCCTGAGCTTCGCCGCGGTCGCCGGGACGGGGGAGATCCTGGAGGGGGTACGACGGCTGCGGGCCGCGTGCGACGAGGTGCTGCGTCCCAGACCCTGAAATCCGATCGACGCCGGGGGCCCGACCGGCGAGGATCCCCGCATGAGCGACACACCCGGCCTCCCCGAGGGCTACGAGTTCTCCGCCGACACCGACCGCGTGGACGTCGAACGCGTCCACCGCTGGCTGTCGACCGACGCCTACTGGGCGACCGGCCGCCCGTCGGAGCAGCAGGAGCGCGCGATGGCGGCCTCGCTCAACTTCGGGGTCTACGACACGGTCACCGGGGAGCAGGTGGCGTACGCGCGCGTGGTGACCGACGGGGCGCTGTTCGCCTGGCTCTGCGACGTGTACGTCGACCCGTCGGTGCGCGGCAAGGGCGTGGGCACGGCGATGGTCGGCGCGGTCCGCGAGCACCTGCGGCCGTCCGGTGTGCGGCGCGTGCTGCTGGCCACCCACGACGCCCACGGGGTCTACGCGAAGCTCGGATTCGCCCCGCTCGAACACCCGGACCAGTGGATGGCGCTCTACTACCCGTCGCCCGAGTGACATTCCGGCCGACTTGTCGGACACCTCCTGACCTCTGAGTAACATTTCCTCCACGTCCGACAACTCACAGCCCGATCGCCCTTGACCTGCGCACATGCGCGTCACACCATCGCCGCATGCCACTTCGGGTCACGTTCGTCGCGGCCGCTCGCAGCTCACCGCTGCTCGCGGAGCGCTTCGAGGACGATCGCCCGCTGGACACGGCGGGCTGGGACGAGGTGCAGCGCGTCGCCGGTGAGCTGCTGCCCCTCGCGGCGGCCGAGCTGCGCTACTGCTCGCCGACCCCGCGCAGCCGCGCGACCGGCGACGTCCTCGGCTACGCGCCGCTGGTCCAGCTCGCCCTGCGCGACTGCGACATGGGCCGCTGGCGCGGGCTGACGCTGGGCGAGGCGATGGCCAGGGAGCCGGACCAGGTGGACGCCTGGCTCGCCGACCCGCGCGCCACCCCGCACGGCGGCGAGTCGCTGCTGGCGTTCATCTCCCGGGTCGGCGGCTGGCTCGACACCCGCCCCGTGGACGACGGCGGCCGCATCGTCGCCGTCGCCGAGCCCTCGGTGATCCGGGCCGCCCTCGTCTACGCGCTCAAGGCGCCGCCGTCGACCTACTGGAACATCGATGTCCGCCCGCTCTCGACCACCACGGTGACGGGCCGGGGCGGCCGCTGGAACCTGCGCTTCGACACGGCGTCGGCTCAGGCCTCGCGTACGTAGGCGCTCCGCTGGGAGGGCCGCGATGCGTCGTCGGTTGGCTGCGGCGTCGTTGTGGCTGGTCGCGCAGTTCCCCGCGCCCCTTACGGGGCGCTGCCGAACCGTCCCTCAGCGGTCGCGCGCGTACTCGGTCGTCAACACCAAGTCCTTTGCCGGGCCGGCCACCCGCCACAGCGTGTGCCAGTGGTCGGCGTCCTGGACCGTGAACTCGCCCCGGTAGAGGTCGGCCACGCAGGGATGGTCGGTGATGTACCGGCCCGACGTGAGGTCCAGGTCGTGGAAGGGGCGGTCGTCGGCGAAGCGTACGTCCGCCGTGCCGGGGCGCGGGCCGGGCAGGAAGCGCAGGGTGCGTTCGGCGGGCCGGGCCACGCCCTGCCAGGTGAACGTCCCCGACTCCTCGTGCAGCAGGCCGCCGCCGTCCAGTGGCCGGAACACCGTGGCCCCCTCGAAGCGGCCCTCGTCCCCGCTCGCCAGGTCCCGCACGGTCCGGTCCACCCGCCACCGCCCGGCCAGATGTGCCAGTACGTCCGCCACCGGCCAGAACTCGCCCACGGTCGTCCCTTCGTCGGCCCACAACCCTACGCCGCCCCCAGCCCTCGGCCGAGGTGCCCGGCACCCCCGCCCCATTGACGCGCTCATGACCCTTTACCTATCTTGCCGTTCGAAGTGCTGACCGTTGTCCGATATTTCGAACGACATAATTCTCCTCACGAGCCGCGGAGTATCCATGTCACGCACCATGCGCACCCGGCTGAGACTCGGCCTTGGGGCAAGCGCTTTCCTTCTCGCTGCCGGTCTCCTCCCGGTCCCCGCCCACGCCGAGGACGTCACCGACTACTCGATCACCGTCGACCCGGCCACCCCGGGCGCCGAGATCGACAAGACGATGTACGGCGTCTTCTTCGAGGACATCAACCGCGCCGCCGACGGCGGTCTGTACGCGGAGCTGGTCCAGAACCGGTCCTTCGAGTACACGGCCGACGACAACAAGTCGTACACCCCGCTCACCGCCTGGTCGGTCACGGGCGGCGCCCGGGTCGTGAACGACGACGGCCGGCTGAACGCCCGTAACCGCAACTACCTGTCCCTGTCCGCCGGTTCGGCCGTCACGAACTCCGGCTACAACACCGGCATCCGCGTCGAGGACGGCAAGAGGTACGACTTCTCGGTCTGGGCCCGCGCCGAGGCCCGTACGGCACTGACCGTGTCGTTGCAGGACTCCGGCGGCGCCCTCGCCACCGCCCGCCAGGTGGCCGTGAAGAAGAACGGCTGGGCCCGGTACAAGGCGACCTTCACCGCCACCCGGACCAGTTCCGCCGCCCGTCTCACCGTGGCCACGGCGGACGCCGCCGCGCTCGACATGGTCTCGCTCTTCCCGCGCGACACCTACAAGCACGAGCCCAACGGCCTGCGCAAGGACCTCGCCGAGAAGATCGCCGCCCTGCACCCGGGCTTCGTCCGCTTCCCCGGCGGCTGCCTGGTCAACACCGGCTCGATGCAGGACTACAGCGAGGCCTCCGGCTACCAGCGCAAGCGGTCCTACCAGTGGAAGGACACCGTCGGCCCGGTCGAGACCCGCGCCACGAATGCCAACTTCTGGGGTTACAACCAGTCGTACGGCCTCGGCTACTACGAGTACTTCCGCTTCGCCGAGGACATCGGCGCCATGCCGCTGCCCGTCGTCCCGGCCCTGGTGACCGGCTGCGGCCAGAACCAGGCCGTCGACGACGACGCGCTGCTCAAGCGGCACATCCAGGACACCCTCGACCTCATCGAGTTCGCCAACGGCCCGGTGACCTCGAAGTGGGGCAGGCTGCGCGCCGAGATGGGGCACCCGAAGCCCTTCCACCTCACGCACATCGAGGTCGGCAACGAGGAGAACCTGCCCGCCGCGTTCTTCGCCCGCTTCACCCAGTTCCGGACGGCTGTCCAGGCGGAGTACCCGTACATGCAGGTCATCTCCAACTCCGGCCCGGACGACTCCGGTACGACCTTCGACGCGGCCTGGCAGCTCAACAAGGACGCCAAGGTCGACATGGTCGACGAGCACTACTACAACAGCCCGCAGTGGTTCCTGCAGAACAACGACCGCTACGACTCCTACGACCGGAGCGGGCCGAAGGTCTTCGTCGGCGAGTACGCCTCCGGCGGCAACACCTTCAAGAACGGCCTCGCCGAGGCCGCCTACATGACCGGCCTCGAACGCAACGCGGACGTCGTCGAACTCGCCTCCTACGCCCCGCTGTTCGCCAACGAGGACTACGTCCAGTGGCGCCCGGACCTGGTCTGGTTCAACAACCACGCCTCCTGGGGCTCGGCGAACTACGAGGTCCAGAAGCTGTTCATGAACAACGTCGGCGACCGGGTCGTGCCCTCCACGGCCACCGGCACCCCCTCCCTGCTCGCCCCGATCACCGGCGCCGTCGGCCTGTCCACCTGGAACACCAGCGCCGCCTACGACGACGTCAAGGTGACCGGCGCCGACGGGAACACGCTGCTCACCGACGACTTCTCCGGTGACGCCGCCCAGTGGACGCACACCGGCGGCGGCAGCTGGGCGGTCCAGGACGGGCAGTACGTCGAGACCTCCGACACCGCCGAGAACACCATGGTCCAGGCCGGCGACCCGTCCTGGCACGACTACGACCTGCACGTGAAGGCGACCAAGAAGTCCGGCAAGGAGGGCTTCCTCGTCGCCTTCGGTGTCAAGGACACCGGCAACTACTACTGGTGGAACATCGGCGGCTGGAACAACACCCAGACCGCGGTCGAACAGGCCGTCGACGGCGGCAAGTCGACGCTCATCGCCAAGCCCGGGTCGGTCGACACCGGCCGGGCCTACGACGTCGACATCAAGGTGCGGGGCCGACAGGTCACCCTCCTGCTCGACGGCCAGGAGTGGGGCAGCTTCACCGACGACAAGCCGGCCGAGCCGTTCCGGCAGGTCGTCACCGAGGACAAGAAGACCGGCGACCTGATCGTCAAGGTCGTCAACGCCCAGTCCGCGGCGGCCCGTACGGCCGTCGACCTCGGCGGCGCCAAGGTGGCCAAGAAGGCCAAGGTCACCACGCTGGCGGCGGCGCCCGACGCGGTGAACACCGAGACGTCCACCGCGGTCGCCCCGGTCACGTCCACCTTCACCGGCGTCGCCGACCGGTTCACCTACACCTTCCCGGCGAACTCGGTCACCTTCCTGCGGATCAGGCAGAAGTAGCGTCCGGCGCGGGCCGCTGCCCGACCGGCAGCAGCCCGCGCTCCGCGAAGACCTTCTTGGCGACGAAGGTCGCGTTGAGCGCCTTGGGGAAGCCGCAGTACCCGGCCGCGTGCATCAGGGCCTCGACTATCTGCTCCGGGGTGAGGCCCACGTTGAGGGCCGCGTTGACGTGCACCTCCAGCTGGGGCTCGCAGCCGCCCAGCGCGGTGAGCATGCCCAGGGTCACCAACTGGCGGTCGCGCGGCGCGAGTTCGGGCCGGGCGTAGATCTCGCCGAAACCCCAGGAGACGATCTGGTGGCCCAGTTCGGGGCTGATGTCGGCGAGCGAGTCGATGACCCGCTGCCCGGCCTCGCCGTCGACCTTCCGCAGGACCGCCAGACCGCGGGCGAAACGCTCTTCACGGGTGGTGCTGTCGCTCATGTCAGCTCTTCCGTTCTCCTCGGGAGCGGCTGTCCGCCGGTCATGACGAGAACGCTAGGAGTTGGAGTGTGCTCCAGGTCAAGCCGGCGCCGGGGTCACCCCAGCGCGCGCAGTGCGGCGACCCGTTCGGCCAGGTAGCGCCGGGTCCAGCCGGCATGGTCCCCGTCGTAGCCGCGGGGGCCGCACTCCACGATGAGGATCAGGCCCAGGTAGAGGCCGTACAGGGCCAGGCGATGGCGCAGGGCGGGGGAGAGGTCGAGGCGGCCGCCCGCCGCGCGGTACCCGGCGACCAGGTCGCTGTCCGGGCCGATGTCCCCGCCGAACTCCAGGGAGACCAGTTCGGCGGCCGGGTCGCCCCAGAAGGCCCGTTCGTGGTCGATGAGGCCCGTGATCCGGGGGGCGCCCGCGCGGCCGTCGACGAAGATGTTGCCCGGCCACAGGTCGAAGTGGACGAGCCTGGGCTCGGTGACCTGGTCGAGTGCCGGGCCGCCCTCGGCCACCAGGGTCCGTATCCCGGCGGCGGGCACCCCGAGGTCGGAGCCCCAGCGGGCCGCGTCCTCCAGCACGGCGTCCACCATGGCGGTGAAGGCGGTGCGCCAGTCGGCGGCGGACAGCTCCGCCTCGGGCGCCGGATAGCCGAACCGGCCGTCCTCGGAGGTCAGGGTGTGCAACCGGGCTGTGATGGCGCCCAGTTCGCGGCGCAGCGCCGAGGCGGTGGCGGCCGGGAGACGCTCGGCCGCCTTGTCCCAGGGGGTGCCCTCCAGCACGGAGACGGCGAGGAAGTCCTCTCCCCGGTACAGCAGTTCGGGGGTCGGCACCGCGCCGTCGGGCAGGCCGGCCAGGCGCCGGTAGACCATGGCCTCGGTGCCCATGATCCCGCGCTCGTACCGCAGCACGGGGGCCTCGGCGGGCGGCGCGAGCTTCACCACCGCCGCGCGTCCGTCGTCGAGACGGACCCGGTAGGCGGTGTTGAACCAGCCGTCGGTCAGCTCCGTCTCCAGCCGGCATCCGACGCCCGTCGCCTCCCGGAGGAGGGTGTCGAGCCCGGCGGCGGACAACCGGCGCTTGGTCAGGCTCTGCATGCGGCGACTCGCTCTCGTCCGGCGGTGCGATGCGTGCGTGCGGTGCGGGGGAGCGCTCCCGAAGATACGGGATCCGGGTCAGCCGTGACCCCGGCTTCGGACGACCTCCGCGGCCTCCAGGAGTTCGCCTAGAACGGTGCGCACCGCCCTGCGGGCCGTGCGCTCGGGGCGGTGGAGTACATCGATGTGGCGGTGGGCCTCGATACCGCTGAGCGGCCTGAGGGTGACGCCCGGGTGCGGGCGGGACGTCCAGCGGGGCATCAGGGCGACTCCGCCGCCCGCCGCGACCACCTCGGCGACCACGGCGATCTCGTTGACGCGATGGACGATGTCGACTCCGCGCCCGGCCGCCGCCGCGATGGCCTCGACCGTGGCCAGCAGCGGAAAACCGTCGTGCACGGTGATCCAGGGCTGCCCGGCGACGTCCTGCGCGGTCAGGGCGGGCCGCGCGGCCAGCGGGTGGCCGGCCGGCAGGGCGATGTCGAGCGGTTCGCGCAGCAGCGGGGTGGCCGTGGCGGTCCGTGGCCAGGGCGGGGCGTGGTCCAGGCGGTGGGCCAGGACCAGGTCGTAGCCGCGGGTCAGGGGCGGGAAGTCGGCCTGGGCCACGTCCTCGTCGTGCAGGGCGAGCCGGGGGGATCCCGGCCCGCCCAGCCGTCGTAGCAGCAGGGGGAAGAACGCGGCGGCCCCGCTGTGGAAGGCCGCCAGCGACACCGTGCCGTCGGGTTCGTCGACGTACGCGTCGATGGTGTGGCGGGCCCGCGCCAGCGCCGTCTCCACGCCGATCGCCGCGTCCGCCAGGGCCTGCCCGGCCGGCGTGAGGACCAGCCGGCGGCCGGCCCGCTCGGTGAGCGGCACCGGGATCGAGCGCTGGAGCAGGCGCAGTTGCTGCGAGATCGCCGAGGGCGTCACCCGCAGCGCCTCGGCGACCGCCGTGACACTGCCCAGTTCGCCCAGCTCCCGCAGGACCCGCAGCTGCCGTTCGTCCACGATGTGAGTGTAGCTTCGCTAAAGGGTTGGTTGAGAAGGTCGTCGTTTACTTCAACATGCAGGCCGTGGATCGTGAACGGCATGCCGACCACCCGCCGCATCGACCTGGTGCTCCTGGCCGTCGCCGTCGTCTGGGGCTCCAGCTACCTGACGGCCAAGACCGCCACGGACGCCCTCCCCGTCCCGACCGTGCTCTTCCTGCGGTACGCCGTCGCCGCGCTCGCGTGCGCCGCCGTGCTGCGCCGGTTCGGCGGCCTCACCCGGGACGAGAAGGCCTATGGCTGTCTGCTCGGCCTCACCCAGGCCGCCGTCCTCGCCCTGGAGACGTACGGCGTCGCCCACACCAGCGCCGGGAACGCGGGCCTGATCATCAGTCTCACCCTCGTCCTCACCCCCGTCCTGGACCGGGTCGGTCTGCCGGGAAGGTTCTTCCTCGCCGCCGGGGTGTGCATGGCGGGTGTCGGACTGCTCGTCTCCGGCAACGGGCTCCGCGCCCCCGGTGCCGGTGATCTGCTGATGCTCGCGGCGGCCGTGGTCCGCGCGGGTCATGTGGTGCTGGTCGGCCGGGTGACCACGGGCCGGGCCCTGCGCCCGCTGCAGCTGACCGCCGTGCAGTGTGCCGTGGGCACCGCCCTGTTCCTGCTGCCCGCGGCCCCCGGGCTGCCGGCGCTCGCCCGGACCGGTGCCACCACCTGGGCCCAGCTCCTCTATCTGGCCCTCTTCTGCGGCCTGTTCGCCTTCCTCGCCCAGACCTGGGCGGTCCAGCGCACCTCGGCGACCCGGGCCGGACTGCTGCTGGGCACCGAACCGGTGTGGGCCCTGCTGGTCGGCACCGGCCTCGGCGGCGAGCGGCTCACCGGGCTCTCCGTCCTGGGGGCCGCGCTGATCGTCACGGGGACGTACTGGGGCCAGGCCGTCGAACGGGCCCATCGCCGGCCCGCCCCGGCGGCGGTCCGCGATGCGGTCCGCCCTGGTGCAGGTACGGGTTCCACACCGGCTCGTTAACCTGCGAATCATTTTCCGGAAATCTTCTGTTCTCTCCGAAGTCGCGAATTCTTTCCGATAGCGCACACGGATTCGGAATTCTGCTTATTACTTCACAGGCGTGGCACAACCATCAGGAACCTCACCCCGTCTAAGTCGGCGAAGCACCGACCTGCGGGGAGTAACGCCCCCGTTTTTTATCTGGGGGCCGCACAGAATGAATCGCACCACCCTGGCCGGGCGCGAACAGGGGGCGAAACCGGCAGGGGGCGAAGAGGAACGGGAAACCGGGCCCGTGAAATGGCGGAGCGTTGATCCGAGAGCGGCCGCCGCGCTGTTCGCGGCCCTTCTCGCCACCGTGGCGTTCTGTGCCGCCGACGTGATCGCCCGCAGCTACCCGTTCGGGTCCCGCACCCGCAGCGTCAACGACCTCGGCAACCAGTACGTGCCCTTCCACGCCCACCTGTGGGACCTGCTGCACGGCAGGGCCGACGGCGGCCTCCTCGTCAACTGGCAGTCCGGCTACGGCTCCAGCTTCCTGCCGGACCTCGGCACCTATGTGAGCAGTCCGTTCGCGCTCCTTGTCGCCCTCTTCCCGCGCGACGAGATCGACCTCGCGGTGTACGCGATCACCGTGCTGAAGACGGCCGCCGCCGGCGCCGCCATGGCCTGGCTGCTGATGAGCCTGCGCCGGGGCCGCTGGTGGGCGGCCGGCGTGCTGGGCGCCTCCTACGCCCTGTGCGGCTGGAGCCTCGCCCTCGCCTCCTACAACCCGATGTGGCTCGACGGCCTGATCGCACTGCCGCTGCTGTGCCTGGTCGGCGAGTGGGCCATGGCCGGCCGGCGCCCGCTGCTCGGGGTGACGATCGTGGCGCTCGCCTGGATCGCCAACTTCTACACCGCCTACATGGCCACCCTCGGCGCCGCCCTGGTGCTGCTGCTCCGGCTGGTCCTCGCCGAACTGCCGTGGCGGCGCGCCCTGGCGGTGGCGGGCCGGGCCGCGGTGACCGTCGGACTGGGCATCGGCCTGGCCGCGCCGCTGGTGATCGTCGTGTACTCCGGCACCAAGCACGCCTACCCGGGCCGCGAGGGCCACTTCGCCCCGGTCGGCACCGAGGACCTGCTCGCCCGGTTACTCCCGACCACCTACAGCTACAGCTCCCCGGCCCTCTACGTCGGCGTCACCGCGCTGGTGCTCGCCCTCGCCCTGCCATTCCACCGGAAGGTCCCGGTCCGGGTGCGGGCCGGCTGGACGGTCCTGGTGCTCGCGGTGGCCCTGTCGTTGCAGTGGGCGCCGACCAGCCTGGCCTGGCACGCCTTCGCCGCCCCGAACGGCAGCTCCTACCGGCAGGCCTTCGTGCTCTGCGCCCTGCTGGTCATCGCCGCCTGGCAGGCACTCGCCCACGGGCTGCCGGACCGGCGGGCACTCGGCGCGGCCGCCGTGCTGCTGGTCCTGATCGCCGCCGCCGCGAGCCGCAGCACCCTCACCCAGCAGCACAGCCACCACACCTGGCCGGTGGTGCTGCTCGCGGTCGCGGGCGCGCTCGGCGGGCTCGTGCTGCTCGGCCTCGGCAACGGCAGGCCGGTGCTGGCCGGCCTGGCCGTGGCGCTGCTGATCGGCGCGCAGTTCGGCGAGGCCGCCGCCACCTCGGCCGTGGCCACCCGGATGCGGCTCGGCCAGATGGACGACTACGCGCCCTGGGGCGACCGCCAGCAGCAGGAGGCGGACGCGGTCGCGAGCGCCGACAACTGGCCCGCGTACCGCACCGAACCCGGCCGTGACCAGACCGTCGCCAACGACCCCATGATGGTCGGCGGCCAGGGCGCCCAGTACTACAGCAGCCTCACCGCCGACGTCCTCAGCCGTACCCTCACCGCGCTCGGCGACGGCTGGACCTCGCGCGGCCGCAGCCTGCAGAGCCTCGACAACCCGGTCACCGACGCCGTCTTCTCGGTGGGCGCCCGGGTGCACAACCCGCCGGATCCGCACCAGAAGTGGCTGCCCCAGAGCGGCGGCCCGGCCACCGTCACCCGCGAGGACGTCCCGCCGCTGGTGACGGTACGGCCCACCGCCGCGCACTCCACCCCCGCCGCCTTCGGCCCGTCCCCGTACCGCAACCAGGAACTCCTGCTCGGCGCCCGCGTCTACACCCTGCCCCGCACCACCCTCAGCGGCGCGCGCAAGGGCGGCGCGGCGCGGGGACTGCTGGTCGGCGGGGAGCGGACGATCACCGCGCAGTGCCGGCCCGGGAGTTCGGTCTTCCTGTGGGCACCGCACTACTCCGGTACCGCCCAACTCGTCGGTGGCGGCGCGCAGAAGCTGTACCGGTCCGACGCCGAGAACACGAAGATCGCCGCGATGCAGCCGCTCGGCACGGTACGCGCCGCGGGACAGGTCCGGATCGACCTCCAGCCCAACCGGCTCAGCCGCGTCCCGGCGCAGGGCGCGGTCGGCTGCCTCGACACCGCGCGACTGCGCACCGCCGTACAGCACCTGAAGTCCACCGGCGCGACCAAGGTCACCGTCTCCGACGGCACCCTGCACGCCGAACTGCCCGCCGGCAGCAGGGGGACCGCCGTCGTGGCCGCCCCGCGGATCGCCGGCTGGCGCTGCTCCGCCGGCGGTCACGAGGCCGCGGCGGGCGAGTTCCACGGCCTGATCGCCGTCCCGCTGGGCGCCTCCGCCACCAGCCTGACCTGCACCTTCCACCCGCCCGGTCTGCGCCTGGGCACCGCCGTCGGCGGCGCCTCGCTGCTGGTCCTGATCCTCATCGGCACCGTCTCGGCCGTACGCCGCAGAACCGCCGTCCGCTCCGGCGAGCGCACGACCACCGCTCACTGACCCGTCCCCAGGGGGAAGAAACCCATGCTGATATCGATCGTGGCGCCCTGCTACAACGAGGAAGACGTCATAGAACGCTTCCACGAGCAGGTCCAGAAGATCGCCAACGAGCTTCTGCCGCTCGGCCACGACATGGAGTTCGTGTACGTCGACGACGGCAGCCGTGACCGCACCCTGCCCCTCCTCAGCAAGATCGCCGACGGTGACTCGCGCGTCCGGTACGTCTCCTTCAGCCGCAACTTCGGCAAGGAGGCGGCCCTGCTGGCCGGCCTGAAGCACGCCACCGGCGACGCCGTGATCGTCATGGACGCCGACCTCCAGCACCCGCCGGCCCTCATCAAGCGGATGGTCGAACTGCGCGGCGAGGGCTACGACCAGGTCATCGCCCGGCGCACCCGGCAGGGCGACCGGGTCACCCGCACCCTCACCGCCCGCCTCTACTACCGGCTCATCAACCGGCTCGTCGACGTCGAACTCGTCGACGGCGTGGGCGACTTCCGGCTGATGTCGCGCCGGGTGGTGGACGCGATCGTGAGCCTCACCGAGTACAACCGGTTCTCCAAGGGCCTGTTCGCCTGGGTGGGCTTCCCCAGCACCACCTTCGAGTACGAGAACGCGGTGCGCGAACACGGCAGCAGCTCCTGGTCGTTCCGCAGCCTGCTCAACTACGGCCTCGACGGGCTGCTCTCCTTCAACAACCGCCCACTGCGCGCCGCGCTCTACCTCGGCATGACCCTGCTGGCGCTCGCCGGCGCGTACACGGCGTGGATCGTGGGCGCCGCGATGATCAACGGCGTGCAGACGCCCGGCTATGTCACCATCATTACAGCCGTCACCGCCCTGGCCGGCGTACAGATGATCATGCTCGGGGTCATCGGCGAGTACACCGGCCGGATCTACTACGAGGTCAAGGGGCGCCCGCACTTCCTGGTGAAGGCGACGAACGTGGACCGAACGGAAGACCGCACCCGCGGCACGACGAAGGACCTCATCCCCTGATGCCGAACGCCACCCTGTCGACCGCCACCGGACCCACCCGCCCGATATCCGGGCAGATCATCACCTTCGCGCTGGTGGGTGTCGTCAACACGGCGACCTACTACGGCCTTTACCTGATTTTTCTGATGTATTTGCCGTACCTGGCCGCGCATATTCTCGCGTTTTTCCTGAGTATGATCGGCTCGTTTTTTCTCAATGCGAAGTTCACTTACCGGACGCGTCCCACCTGGCGGAAATTCCTGCTGTTCCCGCTGACCAACGCGACGAATTTCGTGATCACCACAGTGGGGGTGTACGTGATCGTCGACATGCTCCATGTGGGAAGCAAGTTCGCTCCGCTGATGGCGTCGGCCGCGGCGATTCCGGTCACCTTCGTGGTGTCGCGGTGGGTCATGCTGCCGAAGGCGGAGGCGGCGTAGGCGGACCGGAGAGGCCGTGCCGATCCGGGTGACGGCGCGCAAAGCCTCGAGGAGGCTGACGAAGGAGTCGCCGCCGACACCTCGCACCAGTTGTCGGAGTCGGCCATGAGCTGCCGTACCCGGTCGGCATACGGCAGGGCCGCCGGGCCGAAGTCGCCCAGGAGGAGGACGGCGCCGCAAGGCCGGTCCTCGGACAGCACCGCCTCGCCGACGATTCGCAACGCCCGGTCACGGTCGCCGCCGAGGCGCCAGGCCCCCCATGCCGCCCTCTGATGGTTGGCGGGATGGTCGAGGACCGCACAACCGTGCACGGCGGCCTCGGCGGACGCCGCGGCCGGCCCCATCGCCACCAGGGCGTGCCGCATCTCCTCGGCCGGGCGGTCCGCGCGGGCGGACTCCAGTCGCTCCCACGGCACATCGTCCAGCGCGCCCAGGGCCATGTCCGCCACTCCCGCCCCCGTGATCCCGGCAAGCCGGCTCCCCGCCGGACATCCTGCCGTCGAGGACGCCGCAGGGCGCGAGAGAAGGTGTGCGGGAAGGTGTGCGGGGAGGACGTTCTCGGCGGCCGTCGCCTGGGCATGACCAGGGTGCCGCCGGCGCACTCCGTTGCATAAAAGTGCGGCGAACCGTATAGTCATGCCATCTGGAGGAGGATGGACATGGCGGTACGTGCGGCGGTGGCCGGAGCGAGCGGGTACGCGGGCGGAGAGGTCCTGCGGCTGCTCCTCGCGCACCCCGAGGTCGAGATCGGCACCCTGACCGGCAACTCCAACGCGGGCCAGCGCCTGGGCGCGCTCCAGCCGCACCTGTTCCCGCTGGCCGACCGCGTGCTGGCGGAGACGACCCCCGAAGCCCTCGCCGGGCACGACGTCGTCTTCCTCGCGCTCCCGCACGGGCAGTCCGCCGCCGTCGCCGAGCAGCTCGGCCCGGACGTCCTCGTCGTCGACATGGGCGCCGACTTCCGCCTGAAGGACCCGGCCGACTGGGAGCGCTTCTACGGCTCCCCGCACGCCGGTACCTGGCCCTACGGCCTCCCCGAACTGCCGGGTGCCCGCGCCGCGCTGGAGGGGTCCAAGCGCATCGCGGTACCCGGTTGCTACCCCACCGCCGTCTCCCTCGCCCTCTACCCGGCCTACGCCGCCCAGATCGCCGAGCCCGAGGCGGTGATCGTCGCCGCGTCCGGCACCTCCGGTGCGGGCAAGGCGCCCAAGCCGCACCTGCTGGGCAGCGAGGTCATGGGCTCCATGTCCCCGTACGGCGTCGGCGGCGGCCACCGGCACACCCCCGAGATGATCCAGAACCTCAGCGCGGTGGCGGGGGAGCGGATCGCCGTCTCCTTCACGCCGACGCTCGCGCCGATGCCCCGGGGCATCCTCGCCACCTGCAGCGCCAAGGCCGTGGCCGGGGTGACGGCCGAGTCCGTGCGCGCCGCCTACGAGAAGGCCTACGCCGACGAGCCCTTCGTCCACCTGCTCCCCGAGGGTCAGTGGCCCGCCACGGCGTCCGTCCACGGTTCCAACGCCGTTCAGGTGCAGGTCGCATACGACGAGGCCGTCGGCCGCATCATCGCGATCAGCGCCATCGACAACCTGACCAAGGGCACCGCCGGTGGCGCCCTGCAGAGCATGAACATCGCCCTCGGACTCGACGAGTCCACCGGGCTGACCACGATCGGAGTTGCGCCGTGAGCGTGACGGCAGCGAAGGGATTCACGGCCGCGGGCATCGCCGCCGGGATCAAGGAGAACGGCAACCCGGACCTGGCCCTCGTGGTCAACACCGGGCCCCGCCGTGCCGCCGCGGGCGTCTTCACCTCCAACCGCGTGAAAGCCGCCCCCGTGCTCTGGTCCGAGCAGGTGCTCAAGAGCGGCCAGGTCTCGGCCGTGGTCCTCAACTCCGGCGGCGCCAACGCCTGTACGGGCCCCAAGGGCTTCCAGGACACGCACGCGACGGCCGAGAAGGCCGCCGAGGTGCTGGGGAGGGGGGCCATCGAGGTCGCCGTCTGCTCGACCGGCCTGATCGGCGTGCTCCTGCCCATGGACAAGCTGCTCCCGGGTGTCGAGACCGCCGCCGCGCAGCTCTCCGAGCACGGCGGCGAGAAGGCCGCCATCGCCATCAAGACCACCGACACCGTGCACAAGACGTCCGTCGTGACGAAGGACGGCTGGACCGTCGGCGGGATGGCGAAGGGCGCGGGCATGCTCGCCCCCGGCCTCGCCACCATGCTGGTCGTGCTGACGACGGACGCGGTCGTCGAGAGCGAGGCGCTCGACAAGGCGCTGCGCGCCGCCACCCGCACGACCTTCGACCGCGTCGACTCCGACGGCTGCATGTCCACCAACGACACCGTGCTGCTGCTCGCCTCCGGCGCCGCCGAGGTCACCCCGGAGTACGCGGAGTTCGCCGAGGCCGTCCGCGCCGTCTGCGACGACCTCGGGCAGCAGCTGATCCGGGACGCCGAGGGCGCCAGCAAGGACATCAAGGTCGAGGTCGTGAACGCGGCCAGCGAGGACGACGCCGTCGAGGTGGGCCGCTCCATCGCCCGCAACAACCTCCTCAAGTGCGCCATCCACGGCGAGGACCCCAACTGGGGCCGTGTCCTCTCCGCCATCGGCACCACCAAGGCCGCCTTCGAGCCCGACCAGCTCAACGTCGCCATCAACGGCGTCTGGGTGTGCAAGGACGGCGGCGTCGGCGAGGACCGCGAGAAGGTCGACATGCGCTACCGCGAGGTGCACATCGTCGCCGACCTCGCCGCCGGCTCCGAGACCGCCACCATCTGGACCAACGACCTGACCGCCGACTACGTCCACGAGAACAGCGCCTACTCGTCATGAGCACCACGCGAAAGCACACCGCGCTGCCCAAGGCGCAGATCCTCATCGAGGCGCTGCCCTGGCTGGTCCGTCACAACGGCAGGACCGTCGTGATCAAGTTCGGCGGCAACGCCATGATCGACGAGGACCTGAAGGCCGCCTTCGCCCAGGACGTCGTCTTCCTCCACCACGCCGGCCTCAAGCCGGTCGTCGTGCACGGCGGCGGCCCGCAGATCAGCGCCGCCCTCGACAAACACGGCATCGTCAGCGAGTTCAAGGCCGGGCTCCGGGTCACCACCGAGGACGCCATGGACGTCGTACGGATGGTGCTCGCCGGGCAGGTCCAGCGCGAGCTGGTCAACCTGCTCAACCAGCACGGGCCGCTCGCCGTCGGGCTGACCGGCGAGGACGCGCACACCATCACCGCGACCAAGCACCGGCCCGAGATCGACGGCGAGCTGATCGACATCGGGCGGGTCGGCGAGATCACCGCGATCGACACGGGCGCGATCGAGGCACTGCTCGCCGACGGCCGGATCCCGGTCGTCTCCTCCATCGCCCGCTCCGAGGACGACGGACATGTCTACAACGTCAATGCTGATACGGCGGCTGCGGCACTCGCTGCTGCTCTGGGCGCCGAGACCCTCATGGTCCTCACCGACGTCGAGGGCCTCTACGAGGACTGGCCGAACTCCGACGAGGTGATCAGCCGTCTCACCGCTTCCCAACTCGAGAAGCTGCTGCCGGAGCTGAGCTCCGGCATGGTGCCGAAGATGGAGGGCTGCCTGCACGCCGTGCGCAACGGCGTCACCACCGCCCGGGTCATCGACGGCCGGGTCCAGCACTCGATCCTGCTGGAGATCTTCACGGACGAAGGCATCGGCACGATGGTCGTGCCCGACGAGCAAGAGGGGAAGCAGTCGTGAGCAACCAGGAGCTGACCACCCGGTGGCAGGGCGCGCTCATGAACAACTACGGCACCCCGCGCCTGCCCCTCGTCCGCGGCGAGGGCGTCAAGGTCTGGGACTCCGAGGACCGCCCGTACCACGACTTCGTCGGCGGCATCGCCACCAACGCGCTCGGCCACGCCCACCCGGCGATCGTCGAGGCCGTCAGCAAGCAGATCGCGTCCCTCGGCCACATCTCCAACTTCTTCATGGCGGAGCCCACGGTCGCCCTCGCCGAGCGGCTGCTCCAGCTCTTCGGCCGGGACGGCCGGGTCTTCTTCTGCAACTCCGGCGCCGAGGCCAACGAGGCCGCCTTCAAGATCGGCCGACTGACCGGGCGGACCCACATGGTCGCCACCGACGGCGGCTTCCACGGCCGGACCATGGGCGCCCTCGCGCTCACCGGGCAGCCCGCCAAGCAGGACCCGTTCCGCCCGCTGCCCGCCGACGTCACCCACGTGCCCTACGGCGACGCGCAGGCCCTGGCAGCAGCCGTCACCGAGGACACCGCCCTGGTGATCATCGAGCCCGTCCAGGGCGAGAACGGCGTCGTCGTACCGCCGCCCGGCTACCTCAAGGCGGCCCGCGCGATCACCGCCGCCACCGGCGCGCTGCTCGTCCTCGACGAGGTGCAGACCGGCACCGGCCGCACCGGCACCTGGTTCGCGTACCAGGCCCACGAGGGCGTGCTGCCCGACGTCGTCACCCTCGCCAAGCAGCTCGGCGGCGGCCTGCCGCTCGGCGCGACCGTGGCCTTCGGCCGGGCCGCCGAACTGCTCCAGCCCGGCCACCACGGCACCACCTTCGGCGGCAACCCGGTGGCCTGCGCCGCCGGCCTCGCCGTCCTCGACACCATCGAGAACGAGGGGTTGCTGGAGAACGTCAAGCGGCAGAGCGAGAGGTTGCGGGACGGAATCGAGGGTCTCGGCCACGGGTTGATCGATTATGTCCGGGGCGCGGGCCTCCTCCTGGGTATCGTGCTCACCGAGCCGCTGGCAGCGCAGGTCCAGCAGGCGGCTCAGGAGGCCGGGTTCCTGGTGAACGCGCCCGCCCCGGACGTCGTACGGCTGATGCCGCCGCTGAACCTCCGCGACGACGAGGCGGACGCGCTGCTGAGCGCCCTGCCCGGCATCCTCGACGCAGCGAGCGGGGACGGACGATCCGGAGAATGAGACGACGATGAGCCAGGCGCAGGAGTTCGACCAGTCGGGCGGGGCGGGGCCCGCGGTGCCGCAGACCCGGACCGCCCGGCACCGCCGGATCGTGGACATCCTCAACCGGCAGCCGGTGCGCTCGCAGAGCCAGCTCGCCAAGCTGCTCGCCGACGACGGGCTCACCGTCACCCAGGCGACGCTCTCCCGGGACCTCGACGAGCTGAACGCGGTGAAGATCCGCAACACCGACGGCGAGCTGATCTACGCGGTGCCGAGCGAGGGGGGTTTCCGCACGCCCCGCGCCCCGCTGGGGGAGTCGGCCAAGGAGGAGCGGATGCGCCGCCTCTCCCAGGAGCTCCTGATCTCGGCGGAGGCCTCGGCGAACCTGGTCGTCCTGCGCACCCCGCCCGGCGCGGCCCAGTTCCTCGCCTCGGCGATCGACCAGGCGGAGCTCCAGGACATCCTGGGGACCATCGCCGGGGACGACACCCTGCTGCTCATCAGCCGTGATCCGACCGGCGGGCAGGCCCTCGCGGACCATCTGCTGCGCCTGGCCCAGAACGGCCACTGACGGCCGCCGACGGCCGCCGGCAGCCGCTGACACCCGCGTGCGGGGCCCCGCCGGCCGACGGACAATGGCCGTGTGATCTTCCGCGGCGAGCGGTCAGGCGGGCGGGCAATCCCCTGGCGGCCGTCGAACGTATACCGGGGTGTGTCGGGATTCCGGTTCCCCGTCGGCCGCCTCCCGGACGAGGCCCTGCTGTCCGGGCTGGCCACCGGAGACCCGGAGCTCGCCGAGCTCTTCGTACGGCGATTCCAGCACCGGGTCTTCGGGGTCGCCATGGCGGTCACCGGGGAGCAGCAGCTCGCCGAGGACGTCGCCCAGCAGACGTTCGAGCGCGCATGGCGGCATGCCCAGATCTACGACTCGCGCCGCGGCTCGGTCGGGACCTGGCTGACGACCATCGCGCACAACCTCGCCGTCGACGCCGTCCGCGCCCGGCGGACCGAACCGATGGCACCCGAGGACCTCGACCCCCTCCTCGACGCCGTCACCGAGACCCCCGAACGGTGGGCCCTGGCCGACGAGGCCTCCACCCAGCTCCGGGCCGCGCTGGCCCGGCTGCCGCGGGACCAGGCCCGGGCCCTGATGATGGCCGGCATCTACGGCATGACGGCCCAGCAGATCGCCGACGCGGAGCGGATCCCGCTGGGCACGGCCAAGACCCGGATCAGAGCCGCGATGGCGAAACTCCGCACCGCGCTCGCGTCCCCGAAGGGAGGCGACCATGTCCGGTGACGCGCACTGCGAGAAGCTGCGCGAGGTCGGCGCCGAACTGGCGCTGGGCGTCCTGCCCGGGCGCGAGCGGGCCGAGGCGGTCGCCCATCTGGACGGGTGCGCGGACTGCCGGGAGTACGTACGCCAACTCACCGGGATCGGCGACCGGTTGATCGGCCTGCTGCCGGAGAGCGACCCGCCGCCCGGCTTCGAGACCCGGGTGGCGCGCAGCCTGGCCGAGCAGACGGCGGGGCCGGAGGGCGCCCGGCCGGCCGGTGCCGCTCAGGGCCGGCGCGGCCGCGTCCGGCGCCTCCGGCTGCGGCTCGCGGCGGTCGCCGCCACCGCCGCGGTCGCCGTCGGCTTCGCAGGCTGGGCGATCGGCAGCGCCGTCGAGGGGGCCGTCACCGCCGCCTCGTCGCCCGCCGTCGAGTCCGAGCCCGTGCTGGTCGGGGACATGATCCCGGCCGGCGGCGGCCAGCCCGTCGGCGAGGTCTACGCCCACCCCGGCAGCCCCGCCTGGATCTTCGTGTCCGTCGCCCTCCCCGGCACCCCCTACAACGGCAAGGTCGCCTGCCTCCTCGCCCGCGCCGACGGTACGACCACGCGGGTCGGCGACTTCCCGCTGCGCGCCGGACGCGGCAACTGGGGCGTGGCGGTCCCCGTCGACCTCACCCGGTACTCCGCCGCCCGCCTCACCTCTCCCGACGGCACCGTCCTCGCCACCGCCCAGCTGCAGAAGGGCAAGGTGGTGACCCCGGTGGTGTGAACGGAGGTCAGGACAGCACCGCTCCCGTGCCGGGCCGGTGCAGCCGGGCGTACGGCCCCTGCCGCCCGAGCAGATCCGCGTGCGCGCCGTCCTCGACGACCCGGCCGCGGTCGAGCACCACGATCCGGGTGGCGTCGCGGACGGCCGGCAGCTGGTGCGAGACGACCACGGTGGTCCGCCCGGCCATGAGCCGGCGCAGCGGCTCCATCACCCGCCGCGCCGAGCGGACGTCCAGCCCGGCGGTCGGCTCGTCCAGGAGGAGCACCGGTGCGTCCCGGACCATCGCCCGGGCGATCGCCAGCCGTCGGCACTGTCCGCCGGAGAGCGTCCGGCCGCGCTGTCCGACGAGGGTGTCGTAGCCGTCCGGGAGCCGCTCGATGAACTCGTGGGCGTCCGCGGCCCGCGCCGCCGCGACGATCTCCGCCTCCGTGGCCGACGGCCGGCCGTAGGCGATGTTCTCCCGCACGGTGCCGTGGAAGACGAGCGTCTCCTGCAGCACCACGGCGATGTTCTCCCGGACGTCGGTCAGGCTGAGTTCGCGCAGATCGGTCCCGTCGAGCCGGACCGCGCCCCGGTCGGGGTCGTAGAACCGCAACTGCAGCTTCGCGAGCGTGGACTTGCCCGCCCCGCTCGCCCCGACCAGCGCCAGCGTCTCCCCGGGAGCCGCCCGGAACGACACGTCCGACAGCGCCCAGGCCGCCGTACCGGGATAGCGGAACCACACCCCGTCGAACTCCACGGCACCCCGTGCCCGGCCGATCCGGCGTGCCCCGGCCGCCTCGGTCACCTGGGGCCGCTCGTCGAGCAGTTCGATGATGCGTTCCGCGGCGGCGGAGGCCGTGTAGAAGGTGGTGCCGAGCCCGGACAGCCCGTGGACCGGGCTGTACAGCTTGCCGATCAGCGCGAGGAACACCAGCAGTCCGCCGAGCGTGAGCTGGCCCTGGGCCAGCTTCCAGGTGCCGAGAGCCAGCACCGCGAGGCCGCCCGCCACCTCCACGAACTCGACCACCGGCGTGTACACGGCATGGATCCGAGCCGAGGCCATCGCCGCCCGGAACCGGCCGGTGCTCTCCCGCTCGAACCGGCGTGCCTCCCAGTCCTGCCGGTTGTACGCCTGCACGAGGACGACGTTGCCCAGCGACTCCTCGGCGATCGCGCCGAGCGCCCCGCCACGGCGCCTGCGCTCCCGGGAGGCCTCCCTGACCAGCCGCGAGAAGTGCCGGGCCGAGCCCCAGAACAGCGGTACGACGACGAGGGCGAGCAGGGTCAGGTCCCAGCGGAGGTAGAAGAGCATGCCGAGGTAGACGCCCAGGCTGATCAGGTAGTACAGGGCGTCCGCGACACCCGAGAGCAGGAACGTCTCCACCGCGTCGACGTCGCCCGTGACCCTGGACAGCACGTCCCCGAGCCGCCGGCGTTCGAAGAAGCCGAGCGAGAGCCCCTGGACATGCCGGAACACCCCGGAGCGCAGCGTGAGCAGGAAGCGTTCGCCGACCCAGGTGGACGTCACGTCGTCGGCGAAGCCGAGGGCGCCGGAGCAGAGGACGAGGCCCAGGTAGGCGGGCGCGATCCACAGCAGAGGTCGCAACTCCCGCGCGACGAGCACGTCGTCGACGACGAACTTGAAGAGCCACAGCTCCGCGGCGTCGAACACGGGGGAGGTCAGGCTCAGCAGGACGAGCGGCACGAGCCAGCGGCGGCCGCCGTGGGTGTACGGCCAGAACCGCCGGAAGACCTCGCGTGGGGAGACCGGGGGAGCGGCCGCGACCACGGTGCCGGAGGGTTCGCCGGCCGACAGCAGACGCCGCAGCACTTGCGCCATGACAGGGTTCCTCGGAAACCGCCGACGGAGCGGACCGGCTGACCCGGCGCCGGTCCGCTCCGCCTTCAGGTGTGGTCAGTAGCGGTCGTGCCCGTGCCGGTCGCCGTGGTCGTGCCGGTGCCCGTGGCGGTCGTGGCGGTCGCGATCGTGGTCGTGGCCGTGCCCGTGGTCGTGGCCGTGACGGTCGTTGTGATCGCGGTCGCGGTCCCGATGGTTGAACGGCATGAGGTTGCTGAAGACGGCCATGGTGTTCCTCCCGAAACTTGCTTCACAGGGGGTACGGCCGAAGGGGGAGTTTGGATGGCGTTCGGTGGGATAAATCCGAAAAATGTCGCAGCTGTGTGCGCTCAGCGTTCGTCCGCGGGTGGTTCGTGGCTGGTCGCGCAGTTCCCCGCGCCCCTTACGGGGCGCTGCAGTCGCGTCGGCTACATAGCTGCGGGCAGGCGTGCCGCAGGGCGGCACGGGTGGGCGCAGCGGCACCCGGCAAGCGCCGGTGAGCGTCCCCACCCGCCACCTCAGCCCAGACGGGCGGCCAGCCCCCCGGTGCACCGCACCTCGTCCCCCGCAGTGATCAACAGCCCCTCCACATCCGGCAGCGACTCCAGCCACGTCAACCCGGCCCGCGATCCCATCGCGAACGCCGCCGTGGCCCAGCAGTCCACCCACGTCAGCCGCGGACCCACCACCGTCACCGCCACCAGGTCCGTCACCGCCGACTTCCCCGTCCGCGGATCGACGATATGGGCGCCCCGCTCCGCCGTCCCCGACGTCGCCACCGCCAGCTCCTCGACCCCCGCCGCCGAGATCACCGCCGCCAGCCCACCGGGCCGGAGCGGATCGGCGATCCCCACCCGCCACGCCCGCGTCGGCTCGGGCGCGCCGAACATCTGGACGTCACCGCCGCCGTTCACACTCACACCGCTCACCCCGGCCACCTGCCGGAGCACCCGCGCCGCCCGCTCGGCGGACCAGCCCTTCACGATCCCGGTGGGATCGAGCCGCCCCCGGTAGCGCGTGCTGAACCAGCCGTCGCTCACCCGCTCCGCCTCGGCCGCCAGCTCCAGCACCTCGGCCACCTCGGGATCGCAGTCGGCGACGCCGATCTCCTCCCGCGCCAGCCGGGACACCTGGCTGTCCTCGCGGTAGGTGCTGAACACCTCGTCGACCCGGTGCAGCCCGGCGACCGCCTCTTCGAGGGCCGCCCGTACGGCATCCGGATCCCCGCCGCGGACGTCGAAGGAGAAGACCGTCCCCATGACCTCCTCCGCATGACGCACCGCGGCGGGAGCTTCCGCGGACTCGGCCACGGTCTCAGCCACCGGCCTGGTCCAGCGCCGACTGCAGCGACTGCTTGTAGCCGGTGCTGGTGTAGGTGGCCCCGGAGACGGAGTCGATGTTGGCGTTCCCGGCCGCCACCGCCTCCTGGTTGAGCTTCGGGACGGAGAGCGCGGTCTTCTGGTCGCTGGTGCCGCCGCTGGGCGCCTGCACCGCCTCCGCCTTGGTGATCTTCCCGCCGGAGACGGTGATCCGGACCTGGACCGGCCCGTACTGGGTCTGCGCGACCTGCCCGGTCACCGTCTTGGCCTGCGCCTGCGCGGACCCGGACGAGGAAGAGGAGCCCGACGAACCGGAGGCGCTCGCCTCCTTCAGCTTGTCCAGCGCCGACTGCAGCGACTGCTTGTAGCCGGTGCTCGTGTACGTCGCCCCCGAGACCGAGTCGATGTTCGCGCTCTGCGCCGCCACCGTCTCCTTGTTCAGCTGCGGCACCGACAGCGCGGTCTTCTGGTCGCTGGTGCCGCCCTTGGGCGCCTGGATCGCCTGGGCCTGGGTGATCTTGCCGTTGGCGACGGTCAGCCGGACCTGTACGACCCCGTACTGCGTCTGGGTCGCGTCCCCGTCCACCGTCGTGGCCCCGGCGGCTCCGGTGCCGCCCTGCGGCGACTCCTGTCCCGCCGCAGCGGCCGACGGGGCCGCGCCCGCCGCCGACGCGGACGCCGGGTCCGACGACGGCTTCAGCGACAGCAGCAGCACGACACCGGACACGGTCGCCGCAGTGGCCAGCACCACACGCCTGATGGGGTGACTCTTCCTCATCGCTTACGAACTCCCGATTCCCTGGATTCCCGTGTGGTCCCGTCGCTCACATCTCGAACGACTCGTGATGGATGCGGCGGGCGGGAACTCCCGCGCCGCGCAGTGCTTCGTACACGCCCTGCGCGAACCCGGGCGGGCCGCACATGAAGACGTCGTGGTTGTCGATGTCCGGGATCTTCCGCTGGAGGTTCTCGGCGGAGATGTCAGGACGCTCGCCCTCCGGGCTGTTGACCGCGTACATCAGCCGGGCCCCGCGCTCGTTGGCGATCTTCGCCAGTTCGTCCCAGAGGGCCAGGTCCTGCGTGGTGTTGGCCCGGTAGAGCAGGGTCAGGTCGCCCGCGGCGCCGGGCAGCGTCTCGAACAGCGCCCGCATGGGCGTGATCCCGACGCCGCCCGCCACCAGCAGGACCTTGCCGCGGCTGCGCCGGGACGCGGTCATCGCCCCGTACGGCCCTTCGGCCCACACCTTGGTGCCGGGCCGTAGTTCGCGCAGCCGCGCGCTGTGGTCGCCGATCGCCTTGACGGTGATCCGCAGCATGTCGGGGCGGGGTGCCGCCGACAGGGAGTACGGGTGCGAGCTGAACCGCATCCCGGGGGCCATGAACCGCCAGCGGAAGAACTGGCCGGCCTCCGCGCCCATCCGGTGCAGCTTGCGCCCGCCGATCAGCACCGACACGATGCCCGGCGTCTCCTCGATGACCGCCTCGACCCGCATGCGGTGCCGCAGGTTGAGCCGGATCGGGGTGAGGATCCGGTACCAGACCACCAGCGCGGTGACCGCGCCGTACAGCCCGTACCAGAAGGTCTTGGCCATCGGCGTGAGCGCGAAGTCGTTGCCGGTGGTGATCTGGTGCCAGAAGGTCAGGAACACCGCCGCGTACGTCAGCAGGTGCACGTGGTACCAGGTGTCGTACGGCATCCGGCGCCGGACCGGGCCGATCGAGGTCAGGCCGATGACGACGAACAGGCCGGTGCCGATGGCGGCCTTGCCCATGTCGGGGAGCTGGTTCACGGAGTCGATGGTCTGCTGGACGATGTCGTTCAGCGTCTTGCCGGCCTGCAGCGCGTAGCCCCACATGATGAGGAAGACGTGCGCGAAGACCAGGCAGAGCGTGTAGCGGCCGCTCATCGCGTGCCAGCGGGCGACGCGGTCGGAGCCGACCCGCCGCTCCAGCGCGGGCACCCGGGCCATCTGGAGCACCACCAGTGCCATCAGATAGCCCGCCAGCAGGCCGGTGATCCGGCCCGCGTTGAGGATCTTGCCGTTCTGGTCGGCGATGGACGGGGTGTTGTGCCACCACAGCCACAGCACGGCCGCCGCGCCCGCCCATACGGCGAGCAGCAGCGGAACTGCCGGGGAGCGGCGCGGGCGGATGCGGCGCATCGTCTGTCGTCGGGCGGCACGTCCGCCTGCGAGCGTGGTGGTCACGGTTCCTCCGTAGGGAATTGACCCTTGGCCCACAGATACGTGCCGTACTGCCCGAGTGTTCAGAGACCCGCGGAGTCCAGTGCGGACTGGAGTGACTGCTGGTAGCCCTGGCTGGTGTAGGTGGCCCCGGAGACGGTGTCGATGCTCGCGCTCTGCGCCGCCAGCGCCTCGCTGCGCAGCTGCGGCAGGGCGTAGTCGTTGATCTGCTGGTCCCTGGGGTTGTCCGACGGGTACTGGAGCGCCGTGACGTCGGTGATCTTGCCGTTCTTGATGGTCACCTTCACCTGGACGGGGCCCCAGCGGGTCTGGACGGTGTCCCCGGTGACGGTCTTGGTGCCGGTGCTGCTGCTCCCGGACTTGCCGGAGCTGCCGGAGCTGCCCGAGCCGCTGCTCGCGCCCGGTGAGGCGCTCGCGGCGGCCGACGGGGCGGGGGCCGCCGAGTCGGTGATCACGGTCGGGGCGGTGTGCGGCTTCAGCGCCAGCAGCATCACTATCCCGGAGACGGTGGCGGCACTCGCCAGCATGATGCGGCGCAGCGGCCGGTTCTTGTTCAGTGCGTGCACGACAGGGGCCTCACAGCTCGAACGACTCGTGGTGGATACGGCGGTCCGGCACTCCGGCGGCCCGCAGCGCGCCGTACAGCTCCTGGGCGAAGCCGTGCGGGCCGCAGATGTACACGTCGTGCCCGGCGAGACCGGGGACGGTCGCCCGCAGCGCGTCCGCCGTGAGGGCGGGGCGTTCGCCGCGCGGACCGTTGAGGGCGTAGAGCACCCGGGCCCCGCGCCACCGCGCGATCGCCTCCAGCTCGCCGCCCAGCGCCAGGTCCTCGGCGCTACGCGCCCGGTAGAGCAGCGTGACCTCGCCGGGCAGCGTCTCGAAGAGCGCCCGCAGCGGGGTGACCCCGACGCCGGCCGCGATCAGCAGGGAGCGGTGGCCGGTGGCCCGGTCGGCGGTGAGGGAGCCGTACGGCCCCTCCGCCCACACCCGGGTACCGGGGCGCAGCAGCGCCACGGCCGTGCTGTGGTCGCCGAGAGCTTTGACCGTGATCCGCAGCAGGTCGCCGCGCGGCGGCGCCGACAGCGAGTACGGCGTGGACGCCCAGCCCATGCCGTCGCCGCCGAAGAACCGCCAGCGGAAGAACTGCCCCGCCTGCGCGCCCAGTTCACCGATCCGCCGGCCCCGCACCACGACGGAGTACACGCCGGGCGCCTCCTGCTGCACGGACTCCACCCGCAGCCGGTGCCGGAGGTTGAGCCGCACCGGCGCCAGCAGCCGGAACCACACCACCAGAGCCGCGACCCCCAGGTACAGCGCGTACCAGAAGGCGGTGGCGACCGGCTTGCCGTTGAAGTCGTTGCCCAGCGTCAGCTGGTGGAAGAAGGCGAGGAAGACGGCCGCGTAGGTGAGGAGGTGGACGTAGTACCAGAACTCGTAGCTGGTACGCCGGCGCGCCGCGCGCATCGAGGTGATGCCGACGGCGAAGAGGATCACCGTGCCGGCGGTCGCCTTGAGCATGTCGGGGTAGTCCAGGACGACGTTCAACGTCTCGTGGACGATCGAGGCGTGGTCCTGGGCCGCGTATCCGGTGAGGATCAGCGCGATGTGCGCGACCAGCAGACACACCGTGTACCGCCCGGCCATCGCATGCCACCGCGCCACCCGGTCGGAGCCGACCCGGACCTCCAGCAGCGGCACCCGGGCCATCAGGCCGACGAGCACCGCGCAGGCGTACCCGCACAGCAGCCCGGCCATCCGCCCGGCCCCGGTCAGCCAGCCGGCCGCTCCGACGACCGAGCCGGTGTCCGACCACCACAGCACGATCACGGCCGCCGCTCCGGCCCACAGCACGGCGAGCACGGCGGCGGCGGGGGAGCGGCGCGTGGCCACGGCGGGCACGGCCGGGGCCGTATGCCGTTCGTCCACGGTCGTCATGAGTCGGGTCCTTTCTCCGTCCGGTGCCGCCACTGTGCAGCCCGAACCTCTGAGGGACCTCTCAGTCCCCGCCCTGCTCAGCGCACTCAGAGCAAACTCAGAGCACCCGTGGTCCCTCCTCGCCACCCGCAGGGGCGATGCTGGTAGACGCGATGAACACGACCCGCTCCGGCCGCCCCGCCCTCACCCGCCCCGACGGCACCCCGCTCCGCGTCCTCGTCGTCGACGACGACCCCGACCTCGCGGAGGTCCTCACCGGCGCCCTGCGCTACGAGGGCTGGGAGGTCCGCGCGGCCGGCGACGGCGCGGCCGCACTGGCCACGGCCCGGGAGCTGCTGCCGGACGCGGTGGTCCTCGACGTGATGCTCCCGGACACCGACGGCTTCGCCGTGCTCCGCTCGCTGCACCAGGTGAAGCCGGACGTCTGTGTGCTCTTCCTCACCGCCCGGGACGCCGTCGAGGACCGTATCGCCGGTATCACCGCGGGCGGCGACGACTACGTCACCAAGCCCTTCAGCCTGGAGGAGGTGGTCGCCCGGCTGCGCGGCCTGCTGCGCCGCGCCGGCATGGCCCGCCAGCAGGAGGACGGTCCCCGGCTGGTCGTCGGAGATCTGACCATGGACGAGGAGGCCCGCGAGGTGACCCGGGCGGGCGAGCTGATCGAGCTCTCCCCGACCGAGTTCGAGCTCCTCCGCTTCCTGATGCGCAACCCGCGCCGCGTCCTCAGCAAGGCACAGATCCTCGACCGCGTCTGGTCCTACGACTTCGGCGGCCGCGCCCATGTCGTCGAGCTGTACATCTCCTACCTGCGCAAGAAGGTGGACTCGGGCCGCGAACCCATGATCCACACGGTCCGCGGCGCGGGCTACGTCCTCAAGCCGGTGACCAGGTGACCAGGGTGAATCTCCTGCGACGGCTACGGCACCTGCCCCGCCCCCGCACCCTCCGGGCCCGCCTCACCGCGGGCCTGGTCGTGCTGCTGGCGGTGAGCTGTGCGGCCGTGGGCGTCGCGGCGGTGGTCGAACTGAACGGCTTCCTCACGGGCCGCCTGGACCAGCAGCTCCAGCAGACCGGCGCGAGCTTCCCGCAGTCCCTCGAACACGGGACGTTCAAGCCCAGCGACCGGGACGGCGACGAGCACGGCGACACCCGCCGCCAGGCCGCCGGCACCTTCGGCGCCCGCCTGCTCAAGGGCCGGGTCACCAACGCGGCCCTGATCCCCTCCGGAGCCGACCCGGACCTGACCGTCGCCCTCACGGACCACGACCGTGCGGCCCTCGCCGCACTGCAGGTGGACGGCCGCGGCCACACGGTCCCCCTCTCCTCGATCGGCGACTACCGGCTGCTGGCCTGGACGGGCCGCGACGGCGACGTCCTGATCACCGGTCTGCCCCTGGAGCCGGTACGGGCCACCGTCCACCGCCTGGAGCTGGTCGCCGCCGGCGTCTTCGGCCTCGCCCTCGCCACCGCGGGGGTGGCCGGCGCCCTCTGGGTCCGCTGGTCCCTGCGTCCGCTGAGCCGGGTCGCGGCCACGGCCACCCGGGTCAGCGAACTCTCACTCGCCAGCGGCGAGGTGGCCCTGCCGCCCCGGGCCCCCGAATCCGACCCCCGCAGCGAGGTCGGCCGGGTGGCCGCCGCCTTCAACCGCATGCTGGGCCATGTCGAGGACGCGCTGACGAAACGCCACGCGAGCGAGGAACGCCTGCGCTCCTTCGCGGCCGACGCCAGCCACGAACTGCGCACCCCGGTCGCTTCGGTCCGCGGCCACGCGGAACTGGCGCTGCTCCACCCGGGCCCCCTGCCCCCCGAGATCACCCGGGCCCTGGAACGCATCGCCGCCGAGTCCTCCCGCATGGGCGAGATGGTCGACGACCTCCTCCTCCTGGCCCGCCTGGACGCCGGCCGCCCCCTGGAGAGCCACCCGGTCGACCTCACCCACCTCGTCCTGGACGCGGTCACGGACGCCCGTGCCGCGGGCCCCGACCACCGCTGGACCCTCGACCTCCCCGAAGAACCGGTGACGGTGACCGGCGACACCCACCGCCTCCAACAGGTACTGGCCAACCTGCTGGCCAACGCACGTCTGCACACCCCCGCCGGCACGAAGGTGACGGTGACCCTGGAGACGGACGACGCGACGGCGGTCCTCCACGTCCACGACGACGGCCCCGGCATTCCCCCGGACATCCAGCCCGGCGTCTTCGAACGCTTCACCAGAGCAGAACACCGCCGCCGCGCGGACGCCTCCGGAGGCGGAGCGGGCCTGGGCCTGTCGATCGTGGCGGCGGTGGTGGAGGCGCACGGGGGGACGGTGGCCCTGGAAAGCGCCCCGGGATCGACGACGTTCACGGTCGGGCTTCCGGCAACCGGTGCGCGGAGCGCTACAGAGCTGTGAGGCGGAGGGGCCGGCCGGCCCGTGCGGCGGCGTTGGCCGAGGCGAGGACCGCGTTGGCCGCGGCCCGCCAGTCGCGTGCGGGCTGCCAGTCCGGCAGCCCGAACGATCCGTGGACGTGGCCGGGCAGGGTCCGGCTGACCGCCTGCACGCCGGCGTCACGCAACCGGGCCGCATAGGCCTCGCACTCGTCCCTGCGCGGGTCGAACTCCGCGTTGACGAGGTAGGCGGGTGCCACGCCGTCGAGGCTGGGGGCGAAGAGCGGGGACGCGTAGGGGTGGGCCCGCTCGGCGAGCGAGGAGAGGTAGAGATCGATCATGGCGAGGTCCGCCTCGCGTGTCGTGTCGTGTTCCGGACGAGGGTGCCGCCACGCGCTCGACGTCTTGGTGAGGTCGGTGCCGGCGGCCTCCAGCAGCTGCAGGGCGATGGCGGGGCCGCCCAGGTCCCGTGCCATCAGCGCGACCACGGCCGCGAGGTTCCCGCCCGCGGACGCACCGCCCACCGTGACGGCGCCGCGTGCGATGCCGTGTCGCTCGGCGTCCGCGACCAGCCCCGTCAACGCGGTGTAGCAGTCGTCGGCGCCGGCCGGGAACCGGTGTTCCGGAGCCAGCCGGTACTCGACCGACGCCACGAGGCACGCGGCGTCGTGGGCGCGTCGGGAGAGCAGCCCGTCCAGATCCCCGGCCAGCGCGGAGCCGAGGACGACCCCGCCGCCGTGGAAGTAGACGTGCAGCGGAAGGCCGCCGTCACCGGCGGGCCGGTACAGACGGACCGGGACGTCCCCGATCGTGATGTCGCTGATCTCGACGTCGTCCACCGGCCCGTCGGAGAGGTCCGGCGCCCGCCAGGCCCGCAGTTGCGGGAGCGCGGCCTCGATGTCCTGGACCCCTTCCCCCATCGACCGGTACTGCTCCAGCAGCGCACGGACGGGGGCGGCCAGTTCCTTCGTCATCCATCCTCCCCTTAGGTGGGATGTTTAGTGATGCAAGATCTATCGGTGGGACGATAGGTCGGGCCTGGTGTGGCGTCAAGGGTTCGCAGGGAAGCCGTCCGTCGCCGGGGGTGCGGTCTCTTCGCGCCGGTTGCGCCGCTCATTGCTCGACGCGAGGTGCGCCCGCATGGCCGCGGCGGCCGACTCCGAGTCGCCGAGCAGGATGTGGTGGGCGATCAGCGCGTGCTCCTGGGCCGCGGCCCTGACGTCCGTGGGGGTGTGGTGTGCGGCGCGCATGAATCGTTCCAGCAGCTGGGCGGTGGTGTCGACGACGCTGAGATAGAGGCGGTTGTGCGCGGCCGCCGCGATCGAGCGGTGGAAGGCGACGTCTCGCGCGTAGAGGTCCTCGTCGCGGCGGACGGCGTCCTGGTAGGCGGCCAGGGCGGCACGGATCTCCTGTAGTTCCGCCTCTTCGGCGCGTGCGGCCGCTCGGGCCGCCGCGTCGACCTCCAGCAGGACGCGCAGTTCGAGGAGTTCGCCGACGGCCGCGTCCTGCAGCATCGCGGCCGTGAAGCCCTGTGTGATGGCCGAGCTGCCGTCGATCTTCTGGACCGTGGTCCCGGCGCCGGCGCGCACGTCCAGGACGCCCGTGGCGACCAGGCTCTGGACGGCCTCGCGCAGCGAGTTCCGGCCCACGCCGTAGCGCGTCATCAGCTCGCGTTCGGGCGGCAGCTTCGAGCCCTGCTCGAACACCCCCGAGGTGATGTCGTCGAGCAGTTGCTGGGCCACGATCTGGCCCCGGGTCCGCGCAGCCACGGGAGACGGCCTCCTGTCAGACGGTTGACGCCAAACATCCTTCATTTTAACTTTGCGGCTACAAACGTCCTACCAAGAGGATGTTTCTCGGATCCGAGAGGCATGACCGTGAAGATCACATCCGCCGAAGTCGTCGTCACCTGCCCGGGCCGCAACTTCGTGAGTCTACGGCTGGAGACCGAGGACGGCGTGGTCGGCTGGGGCGATGCCACGCTCAACGGCCGCGAACTCGCCGTGGCGAGCTACCTGCGCGACCACGTGAACCCGGTGCTGCTCGGCCGCGACGCCCGCGCGGTCGAGGACACCTGGCAGTACCTGTACCGCGGGGGCTACTGGCGCCGCGGCCCGGTCACGATGGCCGCCATCGCCGCCGTGGACGTGGCGTTGTGGGACATCAAGGCCAAGTGTGCCCAGATGCCGCTGTACCAGCTGCTCGGCGGCGCGAGCCGACGGGGGCTCCTCGCCTACGGCCACGCGTCCGGCGGCGACCTGCCCCAGCTGTTCGACTCCGTCGACCAGCACCTGGACGCCGGGTACCGGGCCGTGCGCATCCAGACGGGAGTACCCGGTCTCGGCCAGATCTACGGTGTGGCCGGCGGCGGCAGCGGAGAGCGGTACGACTACGAACCCGCGCGCACCGCCGCCCGCCCGGCCGAGGAGCAGTGGGACACCCGGGCCTACCTGCGCCATGTGCCGACCGTCTTCGAGGCCGTCCGGGCCAAGTACGGGCCGGAACTGCCGCTGCTGCACGACGGGCACCACCGGATGACACCGATCCAGGCCGCGCGGCTGGGCAAGAGCCTGGAGCCCTACGACCTGTTCTGGCTGGAGGACTGCACCCCGGCCGAGAACCCCGCGGGCCTGCGGCTGGTGCGCGGGCACACCACGACACCGCTCGCCCTCGGCGAGGTGTTCAACACGGTCTGGGACTACCAGACGCTGATCAGCGAGCATCTCATCGACTACGTGCGCTCGGCGGTGACGCACACCGGCGGCATCACGGCCATGCGCAAGCTCCTCGACTTCGCCGCCCTCCACCAGATCAAGTCCGGCATGCACGGCCCCACCGACGTCTCCCCCAACGGCATGGCCGCCGCACTGCACCTCGGCCTGGCGATCCACAACTTCGGTATCCAGGAGTACATGCGCCACAGCGCGCAGACGCTGGAGGTCTTCCGGACCGGCTACCGCTTCGAGGACGGCCTCCTGCACCCGGGTGACCGCCCGGGCCTGGGAGTCGAGATGGACCTCGACGCCGCCGCGGCCTTCCCCTACCAGAGCGCGTATCTGCCGGTGAACCGCCTCGCCGTCGACGGCACGGTCCACGACTGGTGACGGCGCGGGTTCCCACGGCTCACGCGCTGTCGGCCGTCACAGGACCGCCCGTATCCCGCACCTCCTGACCCGCCGTGCGCACGCCCAGCCGACGGGCGGGTGCCGGTCACGATGGCCGCCCGGCACCTCCGTCGGCAAGCCGTTCCGGCCGCCCCCGCCCTGCCCAGCCTCGCCGCAGCCGCATGGGCAGGTCGACGCATCACCCAGTCAGTTCGCACGAAGGAGTGCACATGACCGCCCCGTACGTCCCGCTGGCCCGGCGGGCAGACCGCAGCGCCCGGCCCACCCCGCTGCGCCGGTTCGTCCCGGCGATGCTGCTCACCCAGATCGGCTTCTACGCAGCCCTGACGACCCCGTTGCAACTGCTGCTCGTCCTCCGCCTCGACTCGATCGCCGGCCCGGGCGCACGATCCGCGCTCGGTGTCGTCACCGGATTCGGCGCACTCTGCGCGGTCGTGGCCACCCCGATCGGCGGCCGTCTCTCCGACCGGACCCGCGCACGGTTCGGAAGGCGCCGCACCTGGATCCTCACCGGGTCACTCGTCTTCGCCCTCGTACTCGCGGCGATGACCGTGACGACCGCTGTCTGGCAGGTCGTCCTGCTGTGGTGCCTGGCACAGGTGGCGGGCAACTTCCAGTTCGCCGCGAACGTGGCGATCATGGCCGACCAGGTCGCACCCGACCGGCGCGGTCTGGTGTCCGGGCTGGTCGGGCTCGTCGCGGCGGTCGGCCCGCTCGCGGGGATCGCGGTGGCCGACGCCTTCCCGGCGGGCGCGGCGGCACAGTGGCTCGCCCTCGCCGCGGGCTCTTTCGGCACCACCCTCGTCGCGGTGCTGCTGTTCCGCGATCCGCCCAGCACGGAGCCGAGACCGCCGCTGGACCTGCGCACCCTGGCCGGCGCGTTCTGGTTCAACCCCTACCGGCATCCCGCGTTCGGCTGGGCCTGGCTCGTGCGCTTCCTGATCATGTGCACGTACTCCGCCGGCGGCTACACCGCCTTCTTCCTCATGCAGCACCTGGACGTGAGCAAGTCCAGGGTCGGTACGGTCACCCTCGAAGCCGGCCTGGTGAGCGTCGTCTGCCTGGGAATCTCCAGTGCGCTGGCCGGATACGCCTCCGACGCGCTTCGCAGGCAGCGGCCCTTCGTCGTCTTCGCGGGCATCGCCGCCGCTGCCGCCCTGGTCCTGATGTCGACCGCCGACACCGTCACCACGGTCGTGGTCGCCTCCGGGCTGCTCGGCTTCGCCGTCGGCACGTTCCTCGCCGTCGACCTCGCACTGTGCATGCGGGTGCTGCCCAGCGCCGCCGACACCGCGAAGGACCTGGCCATCATCAACATCGCCGTCGCGCTGCCCCAGTCGCTGGTCCCCTTCGCCGCACCGGCGCTGATCGCCCTCGGCGGCTACCCAACGCTGTACCTGACGCTGGCGGCGCTCGGTCTGCTCGGCGCCGCCGCCATCCTGCGCGTGCCGGAGGTGGGGCGAGAGCACATACCCGGCCGCTCGGCACCGATCACTCGCGTCTGAGACCGCCGCCCGGCCCCGACTCGGACGGACCGCTCTCTTGGAACCCGGTTCGGGGACTCCTGGAAACCGGGGACGGTTCGTCGGATCCAGCGAGGCCGCAGTACGCGGACGACCGAGGGGATCAGCGATGCCCGACGTCGGATCTCCGGCGCGCGAGGAACCGGTGCACGCGCCCGATCTCCGCCGGGTACCCGTCGTACCCGGCGCCGAGGATCAGGCCCGTTCTGCCGGTCGGCGATCAGTACCGGGAAAGCGCCGTACTCCCGCTGATCGTCCCGATGGCGATATGCGGTGCCTTCGCCGGATCCGCCCACCGCGCGATCTCCCGCATCGCCTCCTCCGGCACCGACACACACCCTGCCGTGGCCCCCTGCCCGTTGACATGCAGAAAGATCCCGGCCCCCCGCCCCCGCACGGGCTGCCGGTAGTTGAACCCGATCACCAGCGCGTACGCGTACTGCGTCGTGTACGACGACAACTTCTCCGACTCGGCGGCCCGGCAGTCGGACGGCAGCGGCTCGACCCAACGGTTGTAGGAGGTCGAGTCGTTGTCCTGGCACCACCACGAATTCGCCGTCACCGGCCGGTACTCGACGGAGGTCCCCGTCGGCGCCGCCTGGAGGCCGAACCCGAACGGCAGGTCGTACAGGCCCGTCGGGGTCGTGTTCGTCCCCTGCTGCCGTTTGTCCCCCTCGACCAGCCCCTTCGCGCCGAACCGCGCGGCGGCCGATCCCACCTGCGCCCACTGCCCGTCCCGGCGCTCCCACCAGGTCAGGGTCCCCGACGTCGAGCTCAGTGCGGACGCCTCCGCGGTGATCAGCTGGCTGCCGCCGCCCGTGTCGGCCAGCTGGGCGGGCAGCGGTTGCGGATCCCTGCCGCCCGGTGCCGCACCGAGCAGCAGCAGGGACGCGGAGACAAGGGTGACGACGACGCCTGGACGCATGGCTCAGACGGTAGACGGGGGCAGCGGCAACGGCAGCCCGGGTAGGCCGTCCAGGCTCACCGCGATGTGGTCCTTCTTCTCGAAGTACGCGCTCAGCGAGGCGTCGTCCTCGCGCGCGAAGCGCTTCCCGTGCAGCTCACGGTCGGCCTCGTACGCCATGTAGGGGACCGCGTAACCACAGCTGTCGCGAATGAGTTCGGCGTGTACGACGATGATCGCGCGCAGGCCGTGCAGGGCCGGGTCGATGTCCGGGAAACGGGTGAGGAGTTCCGCGAAGCGCGGGTCGTCGCGGAAGACCGCCTCACCGCGGCCGTGCACCCGCACGATGTTCGGCGGGCCCTGGAACGCGCACCACATCAGGGTGATACGGCCGTTCTCCCGCAGATGGGCGATGGTCTCGGCGTTGGAGCCGGCGAAGTCCAGGTAGGCCAGGGTGCGTTCGTCGAGTACGGCGAAGGAGCCCCTGAGGCCCTTGGGGGAGAGGTTGACCGTGCCGTCGCCCGCGAGCGGGGCGGTGGCGGTGAAGAACAGGGGCTGTTCCTCGATGAACGTGCGGAGCCTGCCGTCGATGCGCTCATAGGTCTTTCCCATACCTGGAAATTATCGGCGCATTTACTTCGCACGTCTAAGCAATTCCGCGATCCGGACAGGCCTCACCGTGGCCGCCCCGGCCGGCGCTGTACACGGGGCGGCCACAGCTGCCTGTCACGTCACTTGGTGAGCGTGCAGGCGGCCAGGGAGTCGAGGCCGGTCGGCTTGGTCGACGTCCGGCCGATCGCGATGGCGATCCGGTCGATGGTCGACTTCCGCTTGTCCTCCAGCGGGCCGAGGATCGCGTTCTGCACGAAGTTCGGGCCACCCTGGCCGACCGTGGTCTGGAGCCGGTTGTTGGCCTCGGAGATCTGAGTCTGGAGCAGGGTGAGGTTGCGGTCGACCTCCGCCTGCGCGGACGCGGGGATCGCGGGCAGCTGCGAGGCGACGTCCGGGCAGGTGATCGTCCCGACGGCACTGGTGCCGGTGCTCGTGCTGCCGGTGCTGCCCGTCGACTGCTGCTGGGTCGCGGCCGTGCTCGGTGCGGCCGAGGCGGAGGCGGTGCCCGTCGCCGTACCGCTGCCCGTGTTGGTGCTCGTCCCGCTCGCGTTCAGGGTGCACGGCGCCAGCGAGTCCAGGCCGGTCGGCTTGGCGGCCGTACGGCCGATCGCGGTCGCGATCCGGTTGACGGTCGCCACCCGCTTGTCCTTGAGGGGGCCGAGGATCGCGTTGTTCACGAAGTTCGGTCCGCCCTGGCCCACCGTGTCGACCAGTCGCTTGTTGGCCTCCTGGATCTGCGTCTGCAGGAGCGTGAGGTTCCGGTCGACCTCGGCCTTCGCGGAGGCCGGGATCGCGGGCAGCTGGGAGGCGACGTCCGGGCAGGTGATGGTGCCGGGCGAGGCGGCGAGGGTGCGCGCGTTGCTCGTGCCACTGCTCTTGTCGGGCGTACCGGCGAGGGCCGAACCGGCGATGACCGCACCGGAGAGCGCCACGGCGGCAGCGCCGCCGATGAGCACGACGCGACGCTTGTTGTACTTCGGAAGAGCCCTGGACATGCGGATGCCTCACTTGGGTCAGAGGTGGGTTTACAAACGCGGCGCCGGCGTTCAGGGATGGGTACGAGAAAGCGGTTTCGTTTGTTCAAACCTTTTTCATATCTGTCCGCCGAAGTCGGTCGGATTGACGAATCATGCAGAGCTCTGCATACTCATGCATAGCAAGTGGATGTACGGGAGGAGGGACCCATGACCGAGCGCGTCGTACTCGCCTACTCCGGCGGGCTGGACACCTCCGTCGCCATCGGCTGGATCGCCGAGGAGACGGGCGCCGAGGTCATCGCCGTCGCGGTGGACGTCGGCCAGGGCGGCGAGGACCTGGACGTCATCCGCAAGCGCGCCCTGGCGTGCGGCGCGGTAGAGGCCGAGGTCGCCGACGCCAGGGACGAGTTCGCCGACGAGTACTGCCTCCCGGCGATCAAGGCCAACGCCCTCTACATGGACCGCTACCCGCTGGTCTCCGCCCTCTCCCGGCCGACGATCGTCAAGCACCTGGTCGCCGCCGCCCGCAAGCACGGCGCCGGCACGGTCGCCCACGGCTGCACCGGCAAGGGCAACGACCAGGTCCGCTTCGAGGCCGGCATCGTCGCCCTCGCCCCCGACCTCACCTGCATCGCACCGGTCCGCGACTACGCGATGACCCGCGACAAGGCCATCGCCTTCTGCGAGGCCAAGCGCCTTCCGATCGCGACCACCAAGAAGTCCCCGTACTCCATCGACCAGAACGTCTTCGGCCGCGCCGTCGAGACCGGCTTCCTGGAAGACATCTGGAACGGCCCGATCGAGGACATCTACGAGTACACCCAGAACCCGGCCGTCCCGCGCGAGGCCGACGAGGTGGTCATCACCTTCGAGGCGGGCGCCCCGGTCGCGATCGACGGCAGGCCGGTCACCGTGCTCCAGGCGATCCAGGAGCTCAACGAGCGCGCCGGCGCCCAGGGTGTCGGCCGTATCGACATGGTCGAGGACCGTCTCGTCGGCATCAAGTCCCGCGAGGTGTACGAGGCGCCGGGCGCGATCGCGCTCATCACGGCCCACCAGGAGCTGGAGAACGTCACCGTCGAGCGCGAACTCGCCCGCTACAAGCGGCAGGTGGAGCAGCGCTGGGGCGAACTCGTCTACGACGGCCAGTGGTTCTCCCCGCTCAAGCGCGCCCTGGACGGCTTCGTCGACGAGGCCAGCCTGCACGTCACCGGCGACATCCGCATGACCCTGCACGGCGGCCGCGCGGTCGTCACCGGCCGCCGCTCCGCCTCCTCCCTCTACGACTTCAACCTCGCCACCTACGACACCGGCGACTCGTTCGACCAAGCCGCGGCCAAGGGCTTCATCGACATCTACAGCCTGTCGTCGAAGATCGCGGCGCAGCGTCAACTGCGGGCGTAGCCCGACGCGACCTCGCGTGACCGGTCGCGACCTCGCGCAGCCAGTAGCGTGACGACCGCCTCCCCGTTCATGGCCGGGGAGGCGGTGCCACATCCGTATCTCTTCTAGGAGCAACGCAAGTGAGCAGCAACAGCGGTGACGTACGGCTCTGGGGCGGCCGTTTCGCCGACGGTCCCGCCGAGGCCCTGGCGAAGCTGTCCGCGTCCGTCCACTTCGACTGGCGGCTCGCGCCCTACGACATCGCCGGTTCGCGTGCCCACGCGCGCGTGCTGCACAAGGCGGGCCTGCTCACCGAGGACGAGCTCCAGCGCATGATCGCCGGCCTCGACCAGCTGGAGGCCGACGTCGCCGACGGCTCCTTCGTCGGCACGATCGCCGACGAGGACGTGCACACCGCGCTGGAGCGCGGCCTCCTCGAACGCCTCGGCCCCGACCTCGGCGGCAAGCTCCGCGCCGGCCGCTCCCGCAACGACCAGGTCGCGACCCTCTTCCGGATGTACCTCCGGGACCACGCCCGCACCATCGGCGGCCTGATCGCCGACCTCCAGGACGCCCTCATCGGCCTCGCGGAGGCTCACCCGGACGTGGCGATGCCCGGCCGCACCCACCTCCAGCACGCCCAGCCGGTCCTCTTCGCCCATCACGTCCTGGCCCACGTCCAGTCCCTGTCCCGGGACGCCGAGCGCCTGCGGCAGTGGGACGACCGCACGGCCGTCTCCCCGTACGGCTCCGGCGCCCTCGCGGGCTCCTCCCTCGGCCTGGACCCGGAGGCGGTCGCCGCCGACCTCGGCTTCGAGCACGGCAGCGTCGCCAACTCCATCGACGGCACGGCCTCCCGCGACTTCGTGGCGGAGTTCGCCTTCATCACCGCGATGATCGGCGTGAACCTCTCCCGGATCGCGGAGGAGGTCATCATCTGGAACACGAAGGAGTTCTCCTTCGTGACCCTGCACGACGCGTTCTCCACGGGTTCGTCGATCATGCCCCAGAAGAAGAACCCCGACATCGCGGAGCTGGCCCGCGGCAAGTCCGGCCGCCTGATCGGCAACCTGACCGGCCTCATGGCCACCCTCAAGGCGCTGCCCCTCGCCTACAACCGCGACCTCCAGGAGGACAAGGAGCCGGTCTTCGACTCCTGCGACCAGCTGGAGGTCCTGCTCCCAGCCTTCACCGGCATGATGGCCACCCTCACCGTCAACCGCGAGCGCATGGAGGAACTGGCCCCGGCCGGCTTCTCCCTCGCCACCGACATCGCCGAGTGGCTGGTCAAGCAGGGCGTCCCCTTCCGGGTCGCCCACGAGGTGGCCGGCGAGTGCGTGAAGGCGGCGGAGGCCGAGGGCAAGGAGCTGGACGAACTGACCGACGACCAGTTCGCGAAGATCAGCGCCCACCTGACGCCGGAGGTACGGACGGTCCTGAACGTCCCCGGCGCCCTCGCCTCCCGCAACGGCCGTGGCGGTACGGCACCGAGCGCGGTGGCAGTGCAGCTGGCGGAGGTCAAGGCGGACGTGGCGGCACAGCACGGCTGGGCGGCGGCCAGGACGGCCTAGCCCAGGCCTGAGCCAGCGCAGCCAGAAGGGCCCGGACACATTGTCCGGGCCCTTCTGGCTGCGCCGTCCCTCGACTGGTCGCCGAACCCGCCGCGTTCGGCGGCCTGTGTGTACCGGGCGTGGGCCAGCAGGGACGGCCTGCTCGGCCGCACCACTGCCGGTCGGAAGCACTGCCGACTGCTCCTGTTCGAATTGACACCGGGCTACCGGGGCCTCGTACTGAACCAGGAGACACTTTTGATCAAAAGCGTCTCTTCGGTGCACTTCACCACCCCCCACCCCACCCCCACATGGAGCCGCCATGACGGTGCAGCCTCAGCAAGCGACCATGCCGACAGTCCTGGTGTTCGAGGACGACCCCGGCGGAAATCCTCTGCACATCAACATGCCCGTACCGCATCCCGTCCCCCAACTGGACACCCAGCCCTTCCCGACGGCCATCGCGGAGACCGCGCCGCAGCCGAACGGCGCCGGGCCCGGCACCGAGGCGTTTCGCTACTGGGTGGCGGCCGACTCGCTCGGCCGGGCCAGCCAGACCTGGGGTCCGCTGGTTCCGGCCGGGACGAAGTGGCATCCGCAGGTCGGACGCGCCCTCACGGCGCACCTCAACGCAGGAGACGACCTGAACGCCTTCTACGACCGTAAAGGCGTGTGGTTCTTCCGCAGCACGGTGGCAGGCGTCAACGTCGCTTCGTGCGAGAGCAACGAGGTCGTCCTGCACGAGACGGGGCACGGGGTCCTCGACGCCCTGCGTCCCCAGTTGTTCAACATGGCGAGCGCGGAGACGGCCGCCCTGCACGAGGCGTTCGGCGACATCAGCGCCCTGCTGGGCTCGCTCCAGCTGGAATCGCTGCGGATCGCGGTCCTGGGCGAGACGCACGGCAACCTCGAACTGTCCTCGCGGGTGTCCAGGACGGCCGAGCAGCTGGGCTGGGCGATCCGCCAGGGCGCGCCGAGCGCGGTGGACCCGGACTGTCTGCGCAACATGGCGAACAACTTCTTCTACCGCGACCCGGTGCTGCTGTCGCCCAGCGAGCCCGCGAGCAGGCTCTCCAGTGAGCCGCACTCGTTCTCCCGGGTGTTCAGCGGCGCCTTCCTGAAGATCGTCGCGGGGATCTTCAGGCAGCAGGACCTGCAGGACCAGGCCGGTCTGGGCAGGGCGGCCGAGATCGCGGGACAGCTGCTGGTGGACGCGGTCGTGGCCGCACCCGTGGTGTCCGCCTACTACGCGCAGGTGGCGGGCCACATGATCGCCGCGGACCAGCGCCGCAACGGCGGCATGTACGGCCAGTCCCTGCGCTCGGCGTTCATCCGGCACGGCATTCTCTCCCTGGAGGCCGCCGCCTCCATCACCGAGCCGGAGGTGGCACGCCGAAGCCCCGGAATCGCCGAGTCGATGCCGGGCGGTGGAGACGACGAGGGACTGACGCCCGTCACGGTCCAGGGGACGATCTACGGCGTCACCCAGCCGCTCACCCTCGCCGCCCCGGCGCAGGAGCGACGCTTCGGCATCGCGGGCTCCGACCCCGCCGGCGGTTCGGTGCGGCCCTCCGACCCCGAACGCGTCGCGACGTCGTTCCTCGAGGACCTCTTCCGCCGCGGCCGGGTCCAGGTGCCCGCGGAGCACCGCTCCGCCACGTCGTTCGCGGACGACAGCCCCTCCCGGCTCAAGACGCACGAGATCTCGCGGAGCGCGACCGGCGAGGGCCTGGCCCTGGTCCGGCGGTGCTTCGACTGAAGTCACTGAAAAAACCGCAGGCGACGGACGGTGAGCCGTCCGTCGTCCTCGCGTTTGACCACGTGCGTCGTCTCGGGTGTCGGCTCCTCACCCTCGAAGACCGCCTCGCCGCGGGCCAGCAGGTCGCTGACGAATTTCTCGGTGCCCGCCAGCTCCTCCACCCCTCCCTGCACGTCCACCGTGAAACCGGCGCGCTCGAGCACTTCGGTGCCCCGGGTGGTCACCATGGCCACCACGAGTCGCCGGGAGACGACCTGCACGGGAACGGCCTCGGTCCTGTTCATGACCGCGGTCAACGCCGGCTGGTCCTGGCCGTCCGGCACCTCGATCCGCGCCCGGAACACGGGACGGTTCTCCATCGCGGCCAGGGTGAACACCGGGTGCGTCGCGGTACGCATCCCCGCCTCCCGGGCGAACGCGCGCTCCTGGGCGTTCTCGCCCACGAAGACACAGTCGTCGGCTGTCGCACCCCCCGTGCTCGCGACTGCCCGGTCGAAGATCTCCCGGCTGTCCTTCGCGCCCCAGTGCACAAGGGCCTCGTCCGTGAAACGGCCGGGGAACGCCTGCGCCAACGCGCCCGCTGCCCGCGCTGCGGCACCGTCGCCCGACCCGGGGTTGGAGATGATGCCCTTGCGCACCTCGCGGAGGGCGTCGAGCGCGGCGGCGACACGCGGCAGGGGCCGCAGACTCAGCGAGCCGTCGGGGTCCACATGGGGATCCGCGAGGGTCCCTCCGATGTCGAAGAAGATCACAGACATGGTGAGTGCCTCCCCATGGCGAACACTTTCGAGTCGGGACCGCCGGAGTGAAAACAGCGCGGGCCTGACATGCGGCGGCGGCTCCCGGCGCAAGACCGAACCGCGCGGGGCTGGGTAGATTGGTGCGGGATCCCTCTCCTGAGGTGGGATCCCCTACGCCGACCGTGCCGGGAGCCCCCATGCCGTTCAGCCGCCTGGCCACCGTGACCACGCCCACCGCGCACCTCGGCCTCGGCCTCGCCGCGGTCGGCCGCCCCGGCTACATCAACCTCGGCCGCGAAGCCGACCTCGGCGAGGACCGCAGCGTCGGCGCCCTCCGCTCCCGCACGCACGAACTCCTCGACGCCGCCTACGCCCAGGGCGTCCGCTACTTCGACGTGGCCCGCTCCTACGGCCGCTCCGAGGAGTTCCTGGCCGACTGGCTGACCGCCCGCCCGGACGTCCAGGACATCGTCGTAGGCAGCAAGTGGGGCTACACGTACACGGCCGGCTGGTCGGCGGACGCCGAGACGCACGAGGTCAAGGACCACAGCCTGCAGACGTACGACCGTCAGCGCGCCGAGACCGCCGCGCTGCTCGGCGGCCGGCTCGACCTCTACCAGATCCACTCGGTGACCCCGGACAGCCCAGCCCTCACCGACAAGGAACTCCACGCCCGCCTCGCCGAGGCCGCGGCCACCGGCCTCACCATCGGCTTCTCCACCAGTGGCCCCGCCCAGGCCGACGCCATCCGCGCCGCCCTCGCCGTCACGGTCGACGGCGAGCCCCTCTTCCGTACCGTCCAGTCGACGTACAACGTCCTGGAGACCTCGGCAGGACCGGCCCTCGCCGAGGCGCACGACGCCGGGCTGACGGTGATCGTGAAGGAGGGCATGGCCAACGGCCGGCTGGCCGCCCCGCACGCCCCCGACGCCGTGCAGGCCGTGGCCGAGGAGACCGGCATGGGCGCGGACGCCGTCGCCCTCGCGGTCGTCCTGCGCGAGCCCTGGGCCGGGGTGGTCCTCTCCGGCGCGGCGACGCTCGGCCAACTCGCCTCCAACCTCCACGCGGCCGTGGTCGACCTCGACGCGGACCAGCTGACCCGGCTCGCCGCTCTGGCCGAGGAACCGCGCGCCTACTGGGAGCGACGCGGCAGCCTGCCCTGGCACTGACGCGACCCCTGATCCGGCCCTCTGTGAGTCATGCGTGCCAATAATGAGACATCAGTGTCTCACATGGGCTACTCTTGTCTCATGGCCCTCGACCGCGACCACGTCCTGCGCAGCGCAGCCGCCCTGCTGACCCGCAAGTCCACCGCGACCATGGACGAGGTCGCCAAGGCCGCCGGGATCAGCCGGGCCACCCTGCACCGGCATTTCGCCGGGCGGGACGCGCTCGTCCGCGCGCTGGAGGCGCTCGGTATCGAGGAGTGCGAGGCGGCCCTGGACGCGGCCCGCCTGGACGAGGGCCCCGCGGCCGACGCCGTACACCGCCTGGTCCGCGAGATCGAACCGGCCGCCGGCCTGCTCGCCTTCCTCTACACCGAGAACCAGCTGTTCGAGGGCGAGGGGCAGAACCAGGGCTGGACGCGGATCGACGACCGCATCGCGGCCCTCTTCCGGCGTGGTCAGCAGAGCGGCGAGTTCCGTATCGATCTCGCACCCGCCTGGCTCACCGAGGCGCTGTACGGCCTGCTGGCCTCCGCCGCCTGGGCGGTCTCGGAGGGCCGCGTCGCCCGCAACGACTTCACCCACATGATCGTCGAGCTGTTGCTCGGCGGCGCACGACGAAGAGAGGAATCATGACCAGCACCCTGCAGCCGGCGCGCGTCGCGGAGGCGGAGGAGAGGCGTCCGGGCCGTTGGCTCGCGCTCTCCGCCCTCGTGCTCGCCGTGCTGCTGGTGGCCGTCGACGCGACCGTCCTCGGCCTCGCGACCCCCTACATCAGCGAAGACCTCGACCCCTCCGGCACCCAGCTGCTCTGGATCGGGGACGTCTACTCGTTCGTCATCGCCGGCCTGCTGGTCTCGATGGGCAGCCTCGGCGACCGCATCGGCCGCAAGCGGATCCTGCTCGTCGGCGCGACGGCGTTCGGCGCGATATCCGTCCTGAACGCGTACGCGACGACCCCCGGGATGCTGATCGCGGCCCGCGCCCTGCTGGGCGTCGCGGGCGCGACCCTGATGCCCGCGACCCTCGCCCTGATCCGCAACCTGTTCCACGATCCGCGCGAGCGCAGCCTCGCCGTCGGCATCTGGGGCGCGGCGGCCTCGGCAGGTACGGCCGTCGGCCCGATCGTGGGCGGCTTCCTGCTGGAGCACTTCTGGTGGGGGTCGGTCTTCCTGATCAACCTGCCGGTGATGGTGGTCCTGGTCCTCGTCGGCGGCAGGACGCTCCCCGAGTCCCGCAACCCCGACCCCGGCCCCTGGGACCTGACCAGCGTCGTCCTGTCGCTGGTCGGCATGATCGCCGTCGTGTACGCGGTGAAGGAGGCCGCCGCCCACGGCCTCACCGGCGTGACCGCGGTCACCGCCCTCCTCGGCACCGTGGCCCTCTGCGGCTTCGTCCGCCGCCAGCTCACCATGCCCAAGCCCCTGCTGGACATGCGGCTGTTCCGCAACCGCGGCTTCAGCGGTGCGGTCCTGGCCGACCTGCTGACCGTGCTCGGCATGTCGGGCCTGGTGTTCTTCCTCTCCCAGTACCTGCAACTGGTCCAGGGCAGGCACCCGTTCGAGGCGGGCCTCGCCGAACTCCCGGCCGCGGTCGGCGCGGTGGCGGCGGGCCTGGTGGCCGGCCGGGCGGCTCGCCGCTACTCGGTCCGGGCGGTGGTCTCCGGCGGCCTCGCGGCGGTCGGCGTGGCCCTCGCGGCCCTGACCACCCTCTCGCAGTCCACCGGCTACCCGATCCTCGGCGCCGCCCTTCTGGTGGTCGGCATCGGGGCGGGCTTCTCCTTCACGGTCACGGCGGACGTCATCCTCTCCAGCGTCCCCAAGGACCAGGCGGGCGCAGCCTCGGCGGTCTCCGAGACGGCGTACGAACTGGGCGCGGCGCTCGGCATCGCCCTGCTCGGCTCGATCGTGACGGGCGTCTACCGAGGCTTCACGGCCCCGCCGGGCACCCCGGCCGCCGCCCGTGAATCGCTGGGCGCGGCGGTGGAGGCATCGACGACCATGCCCGCACCCACGGCGACCGCGATGCTGACGGCGGCCCGCGACTCCTTCACCCACGGCCTGCACCTGGCCTCGGGCGCGGGCGCCGCGGTCCTGCTGGCGACGGCGCTGGCCGCCTGGTTCTTGCTGAAGGGGCAGAAACTGGAGGGCACCGCGTAGGCCGCACCCCCTAAGGGGCGCGGGGCTGTGGTTGATTTGCGGCTGCCGCCGCGTGGGCGCGAGAAACCGCAACGCACCCGCGCCCGAAGTACTGCCGAAGCCCCCCGATCCTCACCTCTTATAACCCAGCACCGTCATCATCCCGCTCTCCGAGTGGTACTGGTTGTGACAGTGCAGCATCCACAACCCGGGGTTGTCGGCATCGAAGTCGAGCACCAGCTTGCGATGCGGCAGCACGATCGTCGTGTCCTTGCGCGCTCCCTCCGAGCTGATCCCGCCGACCGAGAACGTGTGCCCGTGCAGATGCATCGGATGCCACATGTCGGTCGCGTTGACGAGGGTCAGCCGCACCCGCTCACCGGCCCGCACCGCATGCCGTTCCCGCACGTCGTACGTCTTGTGGTCGAACCCCCAGTCGTACTTCTGCATCGTCCCCGTGATCCTGATCCGCAGGTCGCGGTCGGGAACCCGGTCGTCCATGGCGACGGACTCGGCCGGCAGCAGGCGGCGCGCCGGCACGATCTCGCGGTCCAGTTCGGCAGGACGGACATCCGGCGCGGGAAGGTTTCTGCCCTTGTCGGTGCGGAGGATCGCGAGCGCCTTGCCCTTCTTGCCCTCGGCGAGTGCGACGAGCGGGAAGACGCCGTCCTTGGCGGTGACGAGGACGTCGTACCGCTCGGCCATGCCGACGAGCAGCGCGTCGGTCTGCTTGTGCTGCACGGGATAGCCGTCGGTGTGGGTGACGGTCATGGCATGGCCGCCGAGCGCGACCCGGAAGGCCGTCTCGGAGCCCGCGTTGATGAGGCGGATCCGGACCCGGTCGCCGGGGCGGCAGCGGAAGACGGAGGGGTCGGTGCGCAGCCGCCCGTTGGCCAGGTAGTGCGGGTAGGCGACGTTGCCGCCCTCGCCGTGGAGCATTTGGCTGTGGGAGTCGCGCAGCACCCGGTCGGGGCCCATCGACATCTTGGACTTGGGCCTGGACCTGGACCTGGACGGTGACGCGGACGCTGAAGCGGACGCGTGCGCCGATCCGTGGGGGCTCGGGCTGCCGCGGCCGGGGCCCATGCCCATGCCCATGTCCATCCCCATGGATCCGCCCGGCTTGAGCTGGTCGAGCACCTGCTCGGGGTTGGAGCCGTCGATGTCGTCGACCCAGTCGTCCAGGACGACGATCCATTCCTGGTCGTAGGCGAGCGGCTCCTTCGGGTCGTCGACGACGAACGGCGCGTAGAGGGCCCGGTCGGGCTGCATGCCGACGTGTGAGTGGAGCAGATACGTGCCCGGGTGGGAGGCGACGAACCGGTAGATGAAGTCCGTCCCCGGCGCGATGGGAGGCTGGGTCAGATCCGGAACACCGTCCATGTCGCAGCGCAGCCGCACCCCGTGGGCGTGCATCGTGGTCTTCTCGGGCAGCTGGTTGGAGAGGGTGAGGCTGAGGACGTCACCGGCGGTGACGCGCACCAGCGGCCCCGGGACCGACTCGTTGTACGCCCAGCTGTGGACCGACCGCCCGCCCAGGTCCAGCATGCTCTTGGCGGCCGTGAACCTGATCATGCGGACGGGGCCGGACCCCCGCTTCCGCTCGGCCGCGAGCACCTCTGGGTCCGACGGGTTGACGTACCCCCTCGGCCCCTGCGGGACGAACGCCGCCGTGCCGGCCGTGTGCTGCGGGCCGGAACTGGGTTCGGAGCCGGAGTCGGAACATGCCGCAAGGAGCCCCGCCCCGGCGGCGGCGAACGGAGCACGGAGCAGGGTACGCCGAGAAGGTTTCTGCATATCTGAATAAGACATGCTGTGTGCTCATATGGGCGGTAAATGCGGATGAATGACCGATGTGTCGGGGCAGATTCCACCGGCAGGCGGACGCCTGACGGATCAGGCAGATGGCAGACAGAAGGGCACGGACCACCGGTCCGTGCCCTTCCTCCGAAAGAGTGTCAGGCGGCCTTCGCCTTCGTGGCGTACATGTCCACGTACTCCTGCCCGGACAGCCGCATCACCTCGGCCATCACCGAGTCGGTCACGGCCCGCAGCACGTAGCGGTCCCGGTCCATCCCCTCGTACCGGGAGAACTCCATGGCCTCGCCGAACCGGACGGTGACCTTGCCCGGCCGCGGGATGCCCGCGCCGCCCGGCTGCAGCTTGTCCGTGCCGATCATCGCGAACGGCACCACCGGCGCACCGGTCATCAGCGTCAGCCGCGCGATGCCGGTACGGCCCCGGTAGAGCCGGCCGTCGGGGGAGCGGGTGCCCTCCGGGTAGATCCCGAAGATCCTGCCCTCGTCCAGGACCCGCTTGCCGGTCATCAGCGCGGCGACCCCGCCGCTCGCGCCGTCCCGGTCCACCGGGATCATGCCGACGCCGGTGAAGAACCAGGCCATCAGCCGGCCCTTGAAGCCCTTCCCGGTGACGTACTCGTCCTTGCCGATGAAGAACACCTGCCGCTTGCTCACGAGCGGCAGGATCATCGAGTCGATGAACGTGAGGTGGTTGCCGGCGAGGATGACAGGACCGTCCCCCGGGATGTGCTCCACGCCCTCCACCTGGGGGCGGAACATCAGGCGCATGATCGGTCCGAGCACTGCCTTGATGAGCGCGAAGCGGGACAACGGGTCCTCCGATGTCGAGGGGCGGTATGAGTCTGTGCAGGTGAGGACATTACTCGCGGCTCAGTGGGAAGCGCACATCGAGTGCGGCCGGTTCACCGAGGTCTTACGTAGTGTTGACGCTGGTTTACCTGCGGTGACGCTCGGGGGCCAGGCCGTAACGAGCTCGCGACGATGTGACGGAAGTCGCCGACGGACCGTCATGACTCGCCGTCCAGCAGCCATACGGCGTCACCCGGCCGTTGGGCCGGCGGTCTCCCTTCGGTCACATCCGCAGCCCTACGATCAGCCGGCATCAAAGGGCGAAGGTCAGGCAGGAGAGCGCTCATGAACACCCACGACTCGAACGAGCGGACGCAGATGAACGGTACGACCGGACGGCGGGCGCTGCTCGGCGCCGCGGTGCTCGGCGCGGGCGGCGCGGTTCTCGGACTGCCCGGCGCGGCCAGAGCGGCCGAGGCCAAGCAGTCCGGCCACGGCGGCCTGCACAGCCTGCCGAAGCCGACGATCATCGGCCACCGCGGCTCCAGCGGCTACCGCCCCGAGCACACCTTCGGCTCCTACAACCTGGCCCTCGACCTCGGTGCCGACGTCGTCGAGGCCGGCGACCTCGTCCCCACCAAGGACGGTCACCTGGTCTGCCGCCACGAGCCGGAGATAGGCGGCACCACGAACGTCGCCGACCACCCCGAGTTCGCCGACCGCAAGACCACCAAGACGCTGGACGGCGTGCCCACCACCGGCTGGTTCACCGAGGACTTCACGCTCGCCGAGCTGAAGACGCTGCGCGCCATCGAGCGCATCCCGGCCAACCGCCCGCACAACACGCTCTACAACGGCCGCTGGGAGATCCCCACCTTCGAGGAAGTCCTCAAGTGGCAGGACGAGCAGACCCGCAAGCGCGGCAAGCAGGTCTGGATCTATCCCGAGACCAAGCACCCCACCTACTTCCGCCGCCTCGGCCTCGGCCTTGAGGAGCGGGTCGCCAAGCTGCTGCGCAAGTACGGCAAGGACAAGCGGAACTCGCCGGTCATCCTGCAGTCCTTCGAGCCCAGCAGCATCCAGCGCCTGAACACGCTGCTCGACAACCCGCTGGTGGTGCTGCTCTCCGGCGCCACCACACAGCCCTACGACTTCGTCGCGACGGGCGACCCGCGCACGGTCGCCGACCTGATCACGCCGAAGGGCCTGCGGGAGATCGCCGGTTACGCGCAGGGCATCGGCCCGACCGTCGACCTGATCATCCCGAAGGACGCGAACGGCAACTTCACCACGCCGAGCACGCTGGTCGCGGACGCGCACAAGGTGGGCCTGGTCCTGCACCCCTACACCATGCGCAACGAGAACCCCTTCCTGCCGCCGGCCTACCGCAACGGCACGGCCCCGGACGCCTACGGCAACGTCTTCCCCGTCTTCCAGAAGTACTTCGAGACCGGCATCGACGGCGTCTTCACCGACAACGCCGACACCGCCCTGCTGGCCCGCGCCGACTTCGTCAACGGCTGAGCCCCCGCACCCCGTTCGGGGTGTCTCCCGGCCGCCCCGGCAACCTGCCCCGGGGCGGCCGCGTCGTTCCGCATGTGACGCACGACCTGCTCTCCGCCCTGCGCCCGCTGCTCACCGCCGAGGCCGCCGCAGAGGCATATGCCTCCGGAGGCGACCCCCGCGACCTGGAGCAGACCGTCTGGCTGCGCCTCCTGGAGCGCCTGGAGAGCCACGGCCCGCCCCGGGCCCCCGAGGACTGGCTGCGCCGGGCGGTCCGCGCCGAGTCCCGCCGCGCCCGCCGTACGACCCGCCGCGAACGCCCGTACGGCACCGAACCCGCCGACGCCACCACCCCCACCCCCGAACAACGCGTCCTCGCCACCGCCCGCCACCGCGCCCTGCGCGAGGCGGTGGCCCGCCTCCCCGGCCGCTGCCCCCGTCTCCTCCAGGCCCTGCTCTCCCCGAAGGACCTGACATACCGGGAGATCGCGGGGGAGTTGGGTATCTCACAGGGCAGTCTCGGCCCGGAACGTTCCAGATGTCTGGGATGTCTGCGCCGATTGTTGACGCCGGAGGTTGCGCCTCACGAAGCGCGGGGATAGGAGTGAGAACGACAGGCGATCAGGTGAGCGGGAGGCGTGCGCACATGGGCATGAGCGTGACCATCTCGGTGGCGACCGAGCAGGATGCAGAGCAGATCTTCAGGCTGCAGTACCTGTGCTTCCAGAGCGAGGCGGCGCTGTACGGCAACTACCGCATCGACCCGCTCGTCCAGAGCCTCGACTCGGTCCGCCAGGAGCTCGCCACCGACTGCGTCTTCGTCGCCCGCCTCGGCGAGGAGGTCGTCGGCTCGGTCCGCGGCTCGGTCACCGAGGACGGCGCCGCCGCCATCGGCAAGCTCTGCGTCCACCCCCGCCTCCAGGGCCACGGCATCGGCGCGAGGCTGCTCCGCGCGGCCGAGGAGGCCCTTGCCGAACAGCGCGGCGCCAAGAAGTTCCGCCTCTTCACCGGCCACCGCAGCGAGGGCAACCTCCGCCTGTACCGCCGCGTCGGCTACGAAACGGTAGGCACCTCGAAGGGCGCAGACGGCGTCCCGATGATCGTCCTGGAAAAGCCGGTCAGCACATACGCGACAACGGCGTGACTTTTTAGCCCCCTTGGCCGAAGCGCCCCGAAAGGGGCGCGGGGCTGTATTTGATTTGCGGCTGCCGCCGCGTGGGCGCGACCAGCCACTACGCACCGTCAGTCGCGCACGTTCCTCAGCCCCCTGCCCCCTGGGCGCCCTTCCGCAACCAGTACAACGCGGAAATCGGCAGCAGCACAGGGATGAACACGTACCCCATCCCGTAGTCCGACCACACGGTCGCATCAGGGAACGCGGAAGAGTCGACGACCGTCCACGTACCCACGATCAACACCCCCGCAAGCTCGGCGGCGCAGCACACCTGCGCCACCTTGCGCGCGGTTTCGCCGCCCCGCACCAGCGTGTACGTGATGAACGCGTACACCACCCCCGCGACCGCCGACAACGAGTACGCCAGCGGCGCCCGGTCGAACTCGGTGGCGATCTGGTACGCGGACCGCGACACCGCCCCGACGACCATCACGCCGTAGAACCACACCAGCAGCGTCCCCGGCCCGCTCGTCAGCCGCTTCGGCCTCTCTTCCACGGCCGTCATCTCACCCTCCCCAGATGTCATAGAGCCGCACCTCCAGCACGGCCAGCACCACACCGCCCGCGGCGACCGTCACAGAACCCCACCGCGTCCGCTCGGCGAGCGACATGAACCCCGCGGCCGGGACGCACGCGAACGCACCCAGCAGATAGGCGACGAAGATCGTCGTGCCCTGATCCGGCTTCTCGCCCCGCGCCAGCAGCACGATCCCGGCGATCAGCTGGATCAACGCCAGCACCGTCACCACGGCCATCCCGATGAAGTGCCAGTCCTTCGTCGGCTGGTCCCGGTACGCCGCCCAGCCGCACCACGCGGCGAGCAGCAGCGCGGCGACTCCGGTCACCAGCAGCAGGGCATTGAGCATGCGGTGACCTTATTACGGCCGAAACGGCCCGATGCCTTCGCCCCTGCCGTACGCCGTAGGGTCTAGACCATGACGATCCACGCACAAGCCCTCCTGTTCGACAACGACGGCACCCTGGTCTCCTCTCTCGAATCGGTCGAGCACTGCTGGACCCGCTGGGCGGCGGAGTACGGCGTCACCGAGGAGTTCGCCCGAGTCGAACTGCACGGACGGCCCGCCGCGGACATCGTCGCCGACCTGCTCCCGGCGGCCCTCGTGGCGGAAGCCGTCGCCCGGGTCGAGCAGCTGGAGGTGGAGGACGTCCCGAACGACGGCGTCCACCTGCTCCCCGGCACCGCCGCGTTCCTCGACTCCCTGCCCGCCGACCGCTGGGCCGTCGTCACCTCCGCCACCCGCCGCCTGGCCGAGGCCCGCCTGGGAGCGGTCGGGATCCGGCCGAAGACGCTGGTCTGCGCCGACGACATCACCCGCGGCAAGCCCGACCCCGAGCCCTACCTCCTCGCCGCCCGCCAACTCGGCGTCGACCCGGCGCACTGCGTGGTCTTCGAGGACGCCCCCGCCGGGCTCCAGGCGGGCCGCGCGGCCGGTATGACCACCGTGGCGTTGGCCACAACCCACCAGGCGCACGAGCTGGACGCGGACCTCGTGGTGAAGGACCTCTCGGCCTTGTCCGCACTGGTCACGGACCACGGCGTCGAGATATCGCCCCGCGGCTGAGAGGTGTCCGCCGCTGTCCACCATGCGGACAGCGGCGGCCTGTCAGGACCGTAGGTCTGGTTTACTGCTCGCATGACCACGACGAGCGACCGCACCCCTGCGACCGAGGCGACCATGACGCCCGGTGCTCGTTGTATGTGTCGAATGTGCGCCTTCTAGAGGGCCCCCGCACCACCCCAGAGCTCGCGCCCCGAAGCGAGACCGGTGGCATGTCCGTACGGCGCCACGACGCCCGTACGTGACGCAAGCCGCCCCCCGCGCACATGTTCTCCCCGGTTCAGCGCCCCTGCGAGAACCGTGCCGCGTCCCTGAACGAACGCACCCGTGCGCCCGGGCACACCCACGCCCGCGCACTCGACAGTGACGGAAACCCACGTGATCACCACCACGGACCTGACCAAGGTCTACCGCTCGCGCGGCCGCGAGGTCACCGCCCTCGACGGCGTCGATCTGCACGTCCGCGAAGGCGAGGTGTACGGCGTCATCGGCCAGTCCGGCGCCGGCAAGTCCTCGCTGATCCGCTGCGTCAACCTCCTGGAGCGCCCCACCGCCGGCACCGTGACGGTCGACGGCCGGGACCTCACCGCCCTCGCCGGGCGCGGTCCCCGGGCCGGCAGGGAGCTGCGGCAGGCGCGCAGCCGTATCGGCATGGTCTTCCAGCACTTCAACCTGCTGTCCTCCCGCACGGTCCAGGACAACGTCGAGCTCCCGCTCGAAATCCTCGGCGCGTCGGGGAAGGAACGTTCCCGCAAGGCACTTGAGCTGCTCGACCTCGTCGGGCTCGCCGACAAGGCGAAGGCCTACCCGGCCCAGCTCTCCGGCGGCCAGAAGCAGCGCGTCGGCATCGCCCGCGCCCTCGCCGGCGACCCCAAGGTGCTGCTCTCCGACGAGGCCACCAGCGCCCTCGACCCGGAGACCACCCGCTCCATCCTCCAGCTGCTGCGCGACCTGAACCGGCAGCTGGGCCTGACCGTCCTGCTCATCACGCACGAGATGGACGTCGTGAAGACGATCTGCGACTCGGCCGCGCTGATGGAGCAGGGCCGCATCGTCGAGTCCGGCACCGTCAGCGAACTGCTCGCGACCCCGGGCTCCGAACTGGCCGCCGCGCTCTTCCCGGTCGGCGGCGAGGCCTCCGGCGACGACCGCACCGTCCTCGACGTCACCTTCCACGGCGAGGCCGCCACCCAGCCGGTCATCTCCCAGCTCTCCCGCACCTACAACATCGACATATCGATCCTCGGCGCCGCCATCGACACCGTCGGCGGCCTCCAGGTCGGCCGGATGCGCATCGAACTGCCCGGCCGCTACGAGGACAACGTGGTGCCCATCGGCTTCCTGCGCGAGCAGGGCCTGCAGATCGACGTACTGGGCCGGGAGGCCCTGCTGGTGAAGGACGGTGCCCAGTGACCTGGTCCGAGATGCAGCCGCTGCTGTCCCAGGCGTGTTGGGACACGCTCTACATGGTCGGCTGGTCCACCCTGATCGCCGTCGTCGGCGGCCTTCCGCTCGGCGTCCTGCTCGTCCTCACCGACCGGGGCGGCCTGCTCCAGAACGTGCTGGCCAACAAGGTCATCGGGCAGATCGTGAACGTCGCCCGCTCGATGCCGTTCATCATCCTGATGGTCGCGCTGATGAACTTCACCCGCTGGGTCACCGGGACGACCATCGGGCGTGAGGCCGCCATCGTGCCCCTCGCCATCGGCGCCATCCCCTTCTTCGCCCGCCTCGTCGAGACGGCTGTCCGCGAAGTGGACGGCGGGCTCGTGGAGGCCGTGCAGTCGATGGGCGGCAACACCTGGACCGTCGTACGGAAGGTCCTCGTGCCCGAGTCGCTGCCCTCGCTCATCTCCTCCACCACGACCACGATCGTCGCGCTCATCGGCTACTCCGCCATGGCCGGCACGGTCGGCGCCGGCGGGCTCGGCGACATCGCCATCCGCTACGGCTACCAGCGGTTCGAGACCGAGCTGATGTGGATCACGGTCGCCATCCTCGCCGTCGTCATCTCGGTCATCCAGTTCGCCGGCGACTACGCCGCCCGCTCGCTGCACCGGCGCGGCGGCCGGTCCGGCCAGGCGCCGAGGCTGCGTCTGCTGAAGGCCTCGACGGCCGCCGGCGAAACCGTCTGACCGAGTACCGGCACCCCCCTCGGATTTCCCCGCACCACCCACCGCGGGGTCGCTCCATCCTTAAGGAAAGGCACTTTTCGTGCGTAACACCGTAAAGCTCACCGCTGCCGTCCTCGCCGCCGGAGCCCTCACCTTCGGGCTCACCGCCTGCGGCTCGGACAAGGACTCCGCCTCCTCCGACTACAGCGGACCGCTGGTCGTCGCCGCGAGCCCGACCCCGCACGCCGAGATCCTCGACTACATCAAGGACAACCTGGCGAAGAAGGCCGGACTCGACCTGGAGGTCAAGGAGTTCACCGACTACATCACGCCGAACACGGCGACCGAGGACGGCTCGGTGGACGCCAACTACTTCCAGAACAAGCCGTACCTCGACGACTTCAACGAGAAGCGCGGCACCCACATCGTGCCCGTCGTCACGGTGCACCTGGAGCCGCTCGGCCTCTACTCCCACAAGGTCAAGAGCGTCGACGCGCTGAAGAGCGGTGCGACCGTCGCCGTCCCCAACGACTCCGTGAACGAGGCCCGCGCCCTCAAGCTGCTCGCCGCCAACGGACTCATCACCCTCAAGGCCGGCGCCGGCAGCGAGGCGACCCCGCAGGACATCGCCAAGAACCCCAAGAACCTCCAGTTCAAGGAGGTCGAGGCGGCCCAGACCGCGCGCTCCCTGGACGACGTGGACGCCGCGGTGATCAACGGCAACTACGCCATCTCGGCCGGCATCAAGCCCGCCAAGGACGCCCTCGTCCTGGAGTCGGCGAAGAACAGCCCGTACGGCAACTTCCTCGCCGTGAAGAAGGGCAACGAGAAGGACCCGCGGGTGAAGAAGCTCGCCAAGCTCCTCACCTCGCCCGAGGTCAAGAAGTTCATCGAGGACAAGTACCAGGGCTCGGTCATCCCGTCCTTCTGATCGTCCTTCCGGCAGCCCTCCCGACGGCACGTATACGGCGTATCGCCACGCACGGGGTCCACTCGGTCACCACGGGTGGACCCCGTCGTGCGGTTCGGTGGTTTCATGCTGCATGCTGGGCAGTTCGCAGGCCCTGAAGGTTTCCGAAGGTTACGGAGCGGCGCATGACTAGCACCTTCCCCAACATCTCCATCAGCACGGAGCGGTTGGTGCTGCGACCCCTCGACGAGGACGACGTGCCCGCACTGATCGAGATGATGAACGACGAGCAGGTGGGGGCCTGGACGTCCGTGCCGCAGCCGTACACCGCGAGCAACGCCCGTGCCTGGATCACCGAGATCGCCCCCGCCGAGCGCGCCGAGGGCCGTGGCATCGTCTTCGCCGTCACCGAGTTCCTCACCCAGCGTCTCGTCGGAATGGTGCATCTGCAGAACACGAACTGGCGTGTTCGCGCCAGCGAGATCGCGTACGTCGTCGCCCCCTGGGCCCGTGGCGAGGGCTACGCCACCGAGGCGGCCCTCGCCACCGCCCAGTGGCTCTTCCACGATCAGAAATTCGAGCGGATGGAACTGCGTACCGCCGCCGACAACACCGCCTCCCAGCAGGTGGCCCAGAAGATCGGCTGTATCAGCGAGGGTGTGCTCCGCAACGCCTGGATAGCCCGCACCCGGGCGGAGACCGGGGAGTGGACCGAGGTGCGCACCGACGTCATCGTCTGGAGCCTGCTGCCGGAGGACCTCGCGGGGGTGAGTGAACAACTGGCCGACACCAGTGGTTTCACGTCCTTCAACGACTGGAACTGACACCTCGGGGCCCGCTGGAGGAGCGACCGCCGTCACGACGACGGCACCTTCCACCAGGTAACCTCACGGAGCCCGACCTGCGTAAACACACTGGAGACCGACGACTATGGCCGACCGCGTCACGGTGATCGGCTGGGACGGTTCGCCGCTGACCGCCGCGGCACGCTCCGCCCTGGGCGCCGCCACACTGGTGGCCGGTGCTGCCCACCACCTGGCGTTGCCCGAGGTGCCGCCCCGCGCCGAACGTATCCGCCTCGGCAGTGTCGCCCTCGCCGCCCGCCGCATCACCGGCCACCGCGGCACCGCCGTGGTGCTCGCCGACGGCGACCCCGGCTTCTTCGGCGTCGTACGGACCCTGCGCTCACCCGAGTTCGGCCTGGAGGTCGAGGTCGTCCCCGCCGTCTCCTCGGTGGCCGCCGCCTTCGCCCGCGCCGGCATGCCCTGGGACGACGCACAGGTGGTCGTGGCACACCGGCGCACCCTGCGACGCGCGGTGAACGTGTGCCGCGCCCACACCAAGGTGGCCGTCCTCACCTCGCCGGGCGCCGGCCCCGCCGAACTCGGCCTGCTCATGGAGGGCGTGCACCGCACCTTCGTCATCTGCGAGGAGCTCGGCACCGAACGCGAGCAGGTCTCCGTCGTCACCTCCGACAAGGCGGCCGACCACACCTGGCGCGACCCGAACGTCGTCATCGTCATCGGCGGACCGGCCGGACCGGTGGCGGCGGGGGAGGGCGGCGGCTGGATCGCCGGCCGGGACCCGGCGGCCGGCCCGCGCGGCTGGGTGCAGCCCGACGCGGAGTACGGCGAGGGAGCCGCGCTCGGCGAGGGGGAGACGGAGCTGCTGCGGGCCGCCCAACTCGCCCGGCTGGGGCCCCGGGTGGGCGACCTCGTCTGGGACATCGGCTGCGGCAGCGGCGCGTTCGCCACCGAGGCCGCGCGCGCCGGCGCCGCCGTCATCGCCGTCGACCGCGACCTCGCGGCCTGCGTCCGCAGCGAGGCGGCCGCCCGCAGGTTCGGGGTCCAGCTCCAGATCGTGCACGGCAGCGCCCCGCACGTGCTGGAGAACCTGCCCGAGCCCGATGTGGTCCGGGTCGGGGGCGGGGGAGCTGCGGTGGTCTCCGCGGTCGCCGACCGCCGGCCGCAGCGCATCGTCGCGCACGCCGCCACCCGGGACGCCGCCGAACTCGTCGGCCGCGACCTGACCGAGCACGGATACCAGGTCGAGTGCGCCCTGCTGCAGTCCGTCGAACTCGACACCAGGGCCTGGACGGAGACCGAGCGGAACGTCGCGTTCCTGCTCAGCGGCGTTCTGGCTGAGCGCGCCCCGTGATCCTGTTGTCATACTGCGCGCGGTAGGCTGGCCGATCGCTGCACTGCACCGGTGGCCCGGAAATTCGTTCGTCAATGTCCGGAAAACACGCCCCTTTTGAGGCGGGTGTGGTACGGCAGAACCGGGGACGCGCAACGTGGCGCAGTCCACAGCGGGCTGTCGCGGATCACGCTGTCGCGACGGTCGAACGGCCGGGACAATGCCACTGAATGGCTTTGTCGCCTTTTCTGGCGGGTCGGTCGTGCCGCTGGGCACGCACGCTCGTTCTTCACTGTGGGGCGGTCGGTGCGCCGCCCCGGGTGAGCTGGTCGTAGAAGGCACTAACCGATGGGCGAGGGGTACGCATGACGGACACCGGCCAGGTCCCGGGCGAGGGACTGCCGGAGAGCGCAGGCATGGTGGAACAGCCGGGCGTTCCCGCGCACGGCGCGTACACCTACCTCTCCGAGTCGCCTGCCGAGGACGAAGACCTGCTGCTCCCCGGCGCCCAGGGGGCCTGGGGCAACGAAGTCCCGCCGCCGGCCCCGGAGCCGGTCGTCGAGACCGTCCACGAGCCGGGCCCGCACGAGACGGGCGGCCGGGACAGCGGCTCGGTCGACCTCACCGCCGTCCGGCTGCCCAGTTCGGTACCGGCGTCCCCGATCCTTTCCGTGCCGCACGACCCGGCGGCCGCCCCGGCCCCGCGCCGCCCGCTGCATCTCGGCCCGCCGATCCCCGACGCCTCCACCAGCCCGGTCCGCTCCCTCGCCGATCGCGGCCCGGCCGGCGCGCCGGTACGGCAGCCGGGCCTGCCGGCGGCCGGTCCCGAGTACCTCGACGGCCAGCCGCTGCGCGAGGCCGTACCGCAGTCCGCCGCGCCCTGGGGTGCGCCGCAGACGGTCCCGCTGACGGCACCACAGGCCGCTCCGGTGGCCCAGGTGGCCGCCCAGGACCCGGCTGCCGAAACGGTTGTTCCGGTTTCGGAGACGGTGGCTGTCGCGGCTCCCGCCGCCCCTGCGGCTCCCGCTGTGCCGGAGCCGCAGCCCGCGGTCGCCCACGAGCTCCGTGCTCCCGACCCGTCCGGCGCCGCCCAGGCGGCCGTCGCCCGGCTCGCCACGGCGGCCGTGGCCACGGGCGTCGCGGCCGAGCCGCAGGCACCGGCGGCCGGCGTCGGCGTGCAGCCCGAGAACGCGTACGGACCGCAGGGCGCGACCCAGTCGGTGGACGGAGGCGTTCCGGTGCCGACGGCCGAACCGGGGGGCGACCTGGGGTCCGAGCCGGTGGCGCCGCAGGCCGTGCGGACGCCGGATGCCGCTCAGGTGGCGCAGGCTCCGCACTTCCCGGAGGCTCCGCAGTTCCCGGATGTTCCGCAGGGGCCGGATGCGGTGCCGATGCAGGCGGTTCCGGCGGCCGTGGTGATTCCGGAGGCGGTACAGGCTCCCGGAGCCGACACGACACCGGGTGGACCTGCCGGACCCGAAGCCGCGCCGGTGCTGGAGGAGACCGGTCAGCAGCTCGCGGAGCCGGTGGCGGTCACGGAGACGGCCACCGAGGCCGTGCTGACCGAGCCGGGGCAGCCCGCACCGCCGGCCGCGCCGGAGCAGCAGGTCGTGGCACCCGTCGGGGCCGAGCAGGTCACGGAGACCGTGGCCCCCGAGACCGGCCCGGTGCCGCAGGCCGTCGCGCCGGAAGCCGTAGTACTGGAAGCCGTCGTACCGGAAGCCGTTGTGCCGGAGTCCGTCCCGGCCCCGGAGCCCGTCGTGGCCGGGCTCGCCCAGCCGGTGCCTCCCGCGCCCGCCGCGCCGCTCGTGCCGGTGCAGCCCGAGGAGGCCGCCGTCGAGGAGCCCGCCCCGGCCGCCCCCGCACCCGTCGCCGCCGAGGCCCCGCAGCCCCCCGGGACGCCGGAGCCCCTCGCGCCGGCCGTCCCGGAGGCCGAGCAGGTCACCCCGCCGGCCCCGGCCGAGGTCCTCGCAGAGGCTGTCGTACCGTCGGCCGAGACCCCCGAGGCGCAGCCCGCCCAGCCGGTCGGCGTCCCCCTCGCCGGCCCGCAGATCCAGGGCATCGCGCCCGCCCCCGAGGAGACCCCGGCGGCCCCGGACCCGGAGCCCCTGGCCGCCGCCATTCCGGCGGAACCGGCACCGGAGCAGCCCCTGGGCGAGTTCGTCGCCGTGGACGGCCAGGTGCCGACCACCCCGCACCTCGCCCCCACCCCGCCCCACCCGCTGGTCCTCCCCGCGCAGGACCAGGGCGGCGAGTCGCTGCCCGAGCAGGCCGTGACGGTCCCCGGGCCCCGCGAGGCCGAACCCGCTCCGCTGCCGGAGCACCCCGATGTCGTACAGCAAGCGGAGGACCTGGACACCAGGGCCGCCGACCAGGAAGAGAGCACGGCCCCCGTGGCAGAAACACGTCAGTCCACCGGCCCGGCCGCGCCCGCCTACGACGACGCCGAGCGCGAGGCCGTCCTCAAGGTCATGCGCGAACGCCGTGACATCCGCAACGGCTTCCGCAGCGACCCCATCCCGCACGAGGTGCTGCTGCGCGTCCTGGAGGCCGCCCACACCGCGCCCTCCGTCGGCCACTCCCAGCCCTGGGACTTCGTCGTCATCCGCTCGGCCGACACCCGCCGCTCGATGCACGAACTGGCCATGCGCCAGCGCGACGCCTACGCCAAGTCCCTCCCCAAGGGCCGCGCGAAGCAGTTCAAGGAACTGAAGATCGAGGCCATCCTCGACACCCCGGTGAACATCGTCGTCACCGCCGACCCGACGCGCGGCGGCCGCCACACCCTCGGCCGGCACACCCAGCCGCAGATGGCGCCCTACTCCGCCGCCCTTGCCGTCGAGAACCTCTGGCTCGCCGCCCGCGCCGAGGGCCTCGGCGTCGGCTGGGTCAGCTTCTTCGACGAGCGCGAGATGGTCCGCGCGCTGGGACTGCCCGAGCACCTCGAAGTCATCGCCTACCTGTGCGTGGGTTACGTCGACGAGTTCCCGGACGAGCCCGAGCTGATGCAGGCCGGCTGGTCCAAGCGCCGCCCGCTGTCCTGGGTGGTCCACGAGGAGACGTACGGCCGTCGCGCGCTGCCCGGCGAGGACCCGCACGACCTGCTCGCCGAGACCGTCGCCAGTGTCCGCCCGCTGGACGCGAAGGCGCTCGGCGAGGCCTGGGAGCGGCAGAAGCGGATGACCAAGCCGGCCGGCGCGCTCGGCATGCTGGAGATCATCTCCGCCCAGCTGTCCGGCCTGTCCCGCCAGTGCCCGCCGCCGATCCCGGAGCCCGCGGCGGTCGCGATCTTCGCCGGCGACCACGGGGTGCACGCCCAGGGCGTCACGCCGTGGCCGCAGGAGGTCACCGCCCAGATGGTGGCCAACTTCCTCGGCGGGGGAGCGGTCTGCAACGCGTTCGCGAGCCAGGTGGGCGCCGAGGTGTGCGTGGTCGACGTCGGCGTCGCGTCCGAGCTGCCCGCCACGCCGGGTCTGCTCCCGCGCAAGGTCAGGGCGGGCACGTCCGACATGACGACGGGCGCCGCGATGACCCGCGAGGAGGCCAAACAGGCCATCGAGGTGGGCATCGAGACGGCCAGGGACCTGGTGGCCGCGGGCAACAAGGCGCTTCTCACCGGTGAGATGGGCATCGCGAACACGACCGCGTCCGCGGCCCTGATCTCCGTCTTCACGGGCGCCGACCCCGCCGAGGTCACCGGCCGCGGCACCGGCATCAACGACGAGACCCTCGCCCGCAAGACCGAGGTGGTCCGCCGCGCGCTGGAACTCCACCAGCCGGACCCGGCCGACCCGATCGGCGTCCTGGCCGCGGTCGGCGGCTTCGAACACGCGGCGATGGTGGGCCTGTTGCTGGGCGGCGCGTCCCTGCGCACGCCGGTGATCCTCGACGGCGTCAGCGCCGGCGCCGCCGCCCTGGTGGCCCGCGCGATCGCCCCGGAGGTCCTCGCCGCGTGCATCGCGGGCCACCGCAGCGCGGAACCGGGCCACGTGGCAGCCCTGAACAAGCTGGGCCTGCGCCCCCTGGTCGACCTGGACCTCCGCCTGGGCGAGGGCACGGGCGCCCTGCTGGCCCTCCCGCTGGTCCAGAGCACGGCAAGGGCGATGCACGAGGTGGCCACGTTCGACTCGGCGGGCGTGACGGAGAAGTAGGCGACCAGGGCTCCGGGCCCGTCATAGAGGACTGGTGGCAGTGGCTTCCGGGAAGACCGTTCGGGGTTCCCGTCCGTCCGCCCCGTGGCTGTGAGCTGCGGGACGGCGGTCCGGGTTCGTTGCCGGTGGTCCGGTGGTCGTGGGCTGCGGGACGGCCGTGTCGGGTTCCTCGTCGGCCGACCGGTGGTTCTGGGCTGCGGGACGGCAGCACCGGCTTCCTTTCCGGCCGACCGGGTGGTTGTGGGCAGTCGTTCCTCCCCCAGTGCCTTAAGGGCCTGGGAGGTGCCCCCAGGGCGGAACGGGTGGGCACAACCACCCACAGTCCTGCACCCGGCACGCAACGCCCAGCCCCCGGACACCTGTCCCACCAAATCACCCTGCCCCGTAAAATCTGCACGTCAGGGCTATAGCAACGCCTCGGAGGAGCCGCACCTCATGGCCGAACACCCCGCCTACCCCGTAGGCCTCCGCCTCACAGGCCGCCGCGTGGTCGTCCTCGGCGGCGGCCAGGTGGCCCAGCGCCGCCTCCCCGCCCTCATCGCGGCCGGCGCCGACATCATCCTCGTATCCCCCGAGGCGACCCCCTCGGTCGAAGCGATGGCGGACGCCGGTGAGATCACCTGGGTCCGGCGGCCCTACCAGGACGGCGACCTCGCCGACGCCTGGTACGCCCTGATCGCCACCAGCGACCCCGCCGCCAACACCGCCGCCTCCGCCGAAGCGGAACGGCACCGCGTCTGGTGCGTGCGTTCCGACGACGCCGACCAGGCCACCGCCTGGACCCCGGCGACCGGCCACAGCGAGGGCGTCACGGTCGCCGTCCTCACCACCGACGCGCGCGGCCGCGACCCCCGCCACACCGCCGCCATCAGGGACGCCGTCGTCGAGGGCCTGCGCGACGGCACCCTCGTCGCCCCCCACCACCGCACCCGCACGCCGGGCGTCGCCCTGGTCGGCGGCGGCCCAGGCGACCCCGACCTCATCACGGTCCGCGGCCGCCGCCTGCTGGCAGCCGCCGACGTCGTCATCGCCGACCGCCTCGGCCCCCGCGACCTCCTCGCCGAACTCCCGCCGCACGTCGAGGTGATCGACGCGGCGAAGATCCCGTACGGCCGCTACATGGCCCAGGAGGCCATCAACAACGCCCTGATCGAACACGCGAAGCAGGGCAAGTCGGTCGTACGGCTCAAGGGCGGCGACCCCTACGTCTTCGGCCGGGGCATGGAGGAGGTCCAGGCGCTCGCCGAGGCCGGTATCCCCTGCACGGTCGTCCCCGGCATCTCCAGCTCGATCTCCGTACCGTCCGCCGCCGGCATCCCGGTCACCCACCGGGGCGTCGCACACGAGTTCACGGTGGTCAGCGGCCACGTCGCGCCGGACGACGAGCGCTCGCTGGCCGACTGGCCGTCCCTCGCGAAACTGACCGGGACCCTCGTCGTCCTCATGGGCGTCGACAAGATCGGGAAGATCGCCGAGACCCTGATCGCGCACGGCAAGTCCCCGGAGACCCCTGTGGCCCTGGTCCAGGAAGGCACGACGGCCGCTCAACGCCGGGTCGACGCGACCCTCGCCACGGTCGCGGAGGTCGTCCGCGCGGAGGAAGTGAAACCCCCGGCGGTCATCGTGATCGGCGAGGTCGTGAACGTCGGCCCGCGGACGGCGCCCTGAAGGGCAGCGACGTAACCCCGGGTAACACAACCCGCCCCAGACCATTGGCACCCCACCCAGGACAAGGCAGTATCACCCTGTGGCCGATCTCATCACCGTTGAGGATCCCGACGACCCGCGCCTTCGTGACTACACGGGCCTGACCGACGTCGAGTTGCGCCGCAAGCGCGAACCGGCCGAGGGCCTGTTCATCGCCGAGGGCGAGAAGGTCATCCGCAGGGCGAAGGACGCGGGCTACGAGATGCGCTCCATGCTGCTGTCCGCCAAGTGGGTCGACGTCATGCGCGATGTCATCGACGAACTCCCGGCCCCCGTCTACGCGGTCAGCCCGGAGCTCGCCGAGAAGGTCACCGGCTACCACGTGCACCGCGGCGCCCTCGCCTCCATGCAGCGCAAACCGCTGCCGACGGCGGCCGAACTGCTGCGCACCACCCGCCGGGTCGTCGTCATGGAGTCCGTCAACGACCACACCAACATCGGCGCGATCTTCCGCTCGGCGGCCGCCCTGGGCATGGACGCGGTGCTGCTGTCCCCGGACTGCGCGGACCCGCTCTACCGCCGCAGCGTGAAGGTCTCGATGGGCGCGGTCTTCTCCGTGCCGTACGCGCGTCTCGACACCTGGCCCAAGGGGCTGGACTCGGTCCGCGAGGCCGGCTTCACGCTGCTCGCCCTCACCCCGGACGAGAAGGCCCGCAGCCTCGACGAGGCCGCCCCGCACCGGATGGACAGGGTCGCGCTCATGCTCGGCGCGGAGGGCGACGGACTCTCCACCCAGGCCCTGGTCGCCGCCGACGAATGGGTGCGCATCCCGATGTCCCACGGAGTCGACTCCCTCAACGTGGGCGCGGCGGCCGCGGTCGCCTTCTACGCGGTGACCGCGGGCCGCCCCGAGGCGTAGGCCCGCTATTCCCTGAGGGCCACCGTCTTCGCGGGTACGACCCCGCCCCCCGGCACACTCATCCCGTGCGCCGGGCCGGAACAGCCCTGCGCCAGCGCGATCCCGAGCGCCACCAGCAGGGTCACCACGACGAACACGAACAGCCGCTGACGCAGCAGCCGCGGATTGGCCGGCCGCCGTCCGGTACCCGTGGGGCGCGGCGCCGGTCGCCCGGTACCACTGCGCGACACGGGCCGGTTCCCGGTCCCGCTCCCGGGCCTGGTGCCGTTGCCGCGCGGGGCGGGCGTGGGGCGCGCGCCGTTCGGGCGCGACGGCACACCGCCGGTCGGACGCGGGCCGCTGCCACCGCGCGAGGGGGCGTTGCCCCGTACCGGAGTGCCCGCCGAGGGCTGCGGCCGGCGCTGGGTGCGCTGCGGCTCCGGGTAGGTCTCGGTGAGCCGCCCGGTGGGCCGGTCCGCCTCCGCGGCACGCGGCGCGGGCGGCCGTACGTCGGTCAGCCCGTGTGCCTCGCGCGCGGCGATCTCCTTCAGCCGGAGCGACAGCTGCAGCGTGCTCGGCCGTTCCTCCGGGTCCTTGGCCAGGCAGGCCCGCACCAGCGGAGCGAGCGCGTCCGGCACCCCGTGCAGGTGCGGCTCCTCGTGGACGACCCGGTAGAGCATCACCTCGGAACTGCCGTGCCCGAAGGGCGAGTCACCGGTCGAGGCGTAGGCCAGGGTCGCACCGAGCGAGAAGACGTCCGTGGCCGGCGTGACGGCCGCCCCGCGCACCTGCTCGGGCGCGAGGAACCCGGGGGAGCCGACCGCCGTACCGACATGGGTGAGGGTGGAGGCCCCGGTGGCCCAGGCGATGCCGAAGTCGATGATCCGCGGCCCCTTCGGGGACAGCAGGATGTTGGACGGCTTGAGATCCCGGTGCACGACCCCGGCCTCGTGCACGGCGACCAGGCCCTCGGACAGCGCCGCCCCGACCGCCGCCGCGTCCGCCGCGCCCAGCGGTCCGTCGTCGGCGACCTTGTCGTGCAGCGAGGGCCCGGGCACGTACTGGGTGGCGAACCACGGCCGCTCGGCCTCCAGGTCGGCCGCGACCAGCCGTGCCGTGCAACCGCCCCTGATCCGCCGGGCCGCCGAGACCTCGCGGGCGAACCGCGACCGGAACTCCTGGTCCTCCGCCAGATCGGGCCGGATCACCTTCAGCGCGACCCGCTGACCCTTCTTGTCGGAGCCGAGGTAGACCACGCCCATCCCGCCGGCGCCGAGCCTTCTGTGAAGCCTGAACGAGCCGACGACGCGCGGGTCCTCGCGCCTCAGGCGCATCATCGCCATGTTCATCCCCGCTGCCCGGTCCGTTTGACGTGGCACAGCTTACGTTTACCGGGCCGCCCGTGCGCAGAGGCCGCGCCCTCTCGGATCGATGGATTGTCAGTGCCGGGTGCGAGACTTGAGGAGTGGTCAGGAAGGCGCCGTTATCGGCTCCTTTGAGCACCCGTCTGCTCCAACAAGCCGTCACAGAAGGGGGATTGATGCTGTGAAGGGTGACCGCGTGGAGATAGTCGTCGACGCCGGCGACACGACCCGCACCTACGAGGTGGTGGCGAGCAGGGCGGGCCGCCGGGTGGAGACAGCGGTACGACGAGGGGTGGTGGAAGTGAGCGAAGTCACGCGAAACGGATCTGTGGTCCGTACCGCCCGCTTCATGGCGACCCGGGTCCTGGCCCTCGTCGAGCAGCCGGTGCCCCGCGAGGACAGCTCGGAAAAACCGGGAAGGACCGGGCGCCCCCTCCGGGAAGACCCCGAGGGGTAGGACGAGACCTAGGACCCGTCTCCACCCAGGGGAGTAGACCACCGGTCATGGCTCATCCTCTCGGAGGCCCGTGATTCGGTACGAGGGCATGACGTCCGCGAGGTGGCACGCGCCTAGATTTGAGGTCAAGCGGCGGGTGCAGCACTCGTCCCCCGAGGTCAGACACCCGCCGCTGCCAACGACAACTGAGCACGGTCAGGAGAGGGACCATGGCCCTTACGGCACAGCGGACACACACCACCCGCCCCCGCCGACAGGGCCGTCGCCACCCGCTGGTGGCGACCCTGATGGCCCTTCCCCTGGCGGCCCTGCTCCTCCTCGTCTTCGACGGCTGGGAGACAGTGGCCACACAGGCGTCGTCCGTGGGAGTGATGCTGGGGCGCTGAGCGGCGACCCCAGGCCCGGAAGAGCGGTCCGGGCGGGGACATCCACCCATGAAACCCCGTGGGGACGGGGGTGCGGCGGACGGCAAAATGCCGGCGCAGCTGGGGAGCTGCGCCGGCATTGCTTTTTTTGCATGGACACCTTGCGCCGTGGATTCCGGCTGCGGGCCGGTGGGGGCTTGTCACGCAGTTCCCCGCGCCCCTTACGGGGCGCTGCCCAGCCCTGTCTCGCATAGCTGCGGGCAGTCGTGCCTCCCCCAGTGCCTTAAGGGCGGAGGTGCCCCCAGGGCGGCACGGGCGGGCGCAGCGGCACCCCGCAAGCGCGGGCGAGCGAAACCCCGGTACAGCGCCCCCCACCCCGGCCCACCGCACCGACGTACCCTCACCGCAGCACAGCCGCACCTCCCGGGGGACCCCATGACCGCAGACGTACTGCCCCAACTCACCGCCAGGATCAGAGCCGCCGCCCACCCCGACGCGGCCCCCTGCCACTGCGGCGCCACCACAACCCTCGCCCACCGCCCCGACACCACGGTCCTCCGCCATGCGGAAACCGTCGCCAAGGCCCACGCCCCCGACACCGACCCCACCGCCCTCACCCTCCGGCTGGCCACCGCCGCCCGCCTCCCCGGCGTCTTCCTCCCGCCCCTCACCCCGGCCCCCGCCGCCTTCGTCGACGACCGCCCGGTCACCCTCTGGCCGTACGGCGCCCCCGTGGACCCCGACGCCCCGGACGCCGCCCCCTGGGAAGCCGCCGCCACCCTCCTCGCCCTGCTGCACCGCACCCCACCCGCCCCCGCCACACCCCCGATGCGCGGCCCCGCCAAGGCGGCCCATGCGATAGCCCGGCTCCGGGAGGCCCTCGCCGGCGCAGGCGCCCACCTCGCCGCCCCGCCCGTCCTCCGTGCCTGGGCCGCGCTGCCCGATTGGGCCCGCGCCGAGGCCCCGATGCCCGGCCCCCGCACCCTCTGCCACGGCGACCTGCACCTCGGCCAGCTGGTCCGGCACCCGGCGCCGGACGGCCCGTGGCGGCTCATCGACGTCGACGATCTCGGCGTCGGTGTCCCCGCGTGGGACCTCGCCCGACCCGCGTCCTGGTACGCCTGCGGTCTCCTCCCGCCCGAGGAGTGGACCCGCTTCCTCACCGCCTACCGCGCGGCCGGCGGTCCGGCCGTACCAGGGGACGGCGACCCCTGGCCCGCCCTGGACGTCCCGGCCCGCGCCCTCACCGTCCAGACCGGTGCGCGCTATCTCGCCAAGGCGCTCGTGGCGGACCGGCCCCTGGACGAGGTGGAGCAGTCCCTGATCGACGCGTGTGCCCGGATGGCTCCGGAATGATCCCGAAATGAACCCCTGCGCGGTCCCGGAACGGCCTTGCCCCCCGCCCGGTTGACGCGCGATTTTCCGAAGTAGGCTGCAACCGACCAGGGTCGGACGGAGTCTGTCCTGGGAGAACGTGAAGCAGTTTTTACCGGCGAGGAGTTGAGCCGACCATGCAGTGTCCGAAGTGTCATGCGCCGATGCACACCTACAACCGCAACGGCGTCCAGATCGAGCAGTGCAGCGGCTGCCGGGGCATCTTCCTCGACTACGGCGAGCTGGAGGCGCTGACCCAGCTGGAGGCGCAGTGGTCCAAGCCGGTCCCGCCGCCGGCTCCGCAGGCGTACCCGGCCCCGCCCGCGCCGGCCTGGGGCGCCCCGCAGCACGGCGGCGGTCACCACGGCGGCGGCCACGGGCACTACGGCGGCCATGGCGGCCACCACGGCCACAACAAGAGCTGGGCGCACATGCTCTTCTCCAGCTGATCGCACGAAGAAGCCCCGGCCGTGGAGACGGCCGGGGCTCTTTGCTGTGTGGACGATACTGGGATTGAACCAGTGACCTCTTCCGTGTCAGGGAAGCGCTCTCCCGCTGAGCTAATCGTCCTCGGGACCGTGACCCGAAGATCACGAGTACTGCGTGCGCGATACTGGGATTGAACCAGTGACCTCTTCCGTGTCAGGGAAGCGCTCTCCCGCTGAGCTAATCGCGCGGGGCAGATCCACGGCCTTCCGGCCAAGATCCAGTGGACGATACTGGGATTGAACCAGTGACCTCTTCCGTGTCAGGGAAGCGCTCTCCCGCTGAGCTAATCGTCCTTGGAGGTGGAGACGGGATTTGAACCCGTGTAGACGGCTTTGCAGGCCGTTGCCTCGCCTCTCGGCCACTCCACCAGGAGTGTAGGGGATCGGGAAGACCCCTGATTCCTTCGAGCGGACGACGAGGCTCGAACTCGCGACCTCAACCTTGGCAAGGTTGCGCTCTACCAACTGAGCTACGTCCGCCTGTCGTTTCGGTCCGCTCTCGCGTCCCGGCGACGTGTTGAACTCTAGCGGATTCCCGGGCCAGCACAAAAACGCGTTTGCGCAGCGTGCTGCGCCTGACCCGACGGATGAGGTGGTCAGGGCCCCCTTGACGACATGCCCGGGTCACCCCCAGGACACCCGCCATAGACTCGACGACGTGCTCCATCACCCTCCGCTCGCCCGCTTCGGGGACCGCGTCGCCACCGGCCTGCTCGACGTCACGACCGATCCGGCGGCCCTGGAGTCCGCCGGTTTCTGGGCCGTATGCGCGGATTTCGAGGGCCGGCTGACCTGCGCCCGTTTCGGCGACGTACGGGAGGAGCCGGTGCCCGCGCCGGTGCCGGGGAAGTGGCGGGGGCCGGCGGAGGGCGACTGGACGTCGTCCCTCGACCGCGCCGCGTACACGGCGGCGGTGCGGCGGATCCGCACGCACATCGCGGCCGGCGAGGTCTATCAGGCCAACCTCTGCCGTGTGCTGTCCGCGCCGGTCGCCCCGGACGCCGACGTGGACGCCCTGACCGCGCTGCTGGCCCGCGGCAACCCGGCGCCGTATGCCGGAACGATTCGCCTCCCGGAGCACGGCGTGGAGATAGCCACCGCCTCGCCCGAACTGTTCCTGCGCCGGACGGGGCGGACCGTCGAGAGCGGCCCCATCAAGGGCACCGGCCGTACCGAGGCGGACCTCCTGGAGAAGGACTACGCCGAGAACGTGATGATCGTGGACCTGGTACGCAACGACATCGGGCGGGTCTGCGCCACCGGCACGGTGACCGTCCCCGACCTGTGCGCCGTGGAGAAGCATCCGGGGCTGGTCCACCTCGTCTCCACGGTCCGCGGCGAGCTGGGCGCGGACGCCGGCTGGCCCGAGCTGCTCGCCGCCGCCTTCCCGCCCGGCTCGGTCACCGGCGCGCCGAAGTCGAGCGCCCTGCGGATCATCGAGGCCCTGGAGACCGCGCCGCGCGGCCCGTACTGCGGCGGCATCGGCTGGGTGGACGCGGACCGGGGCGTCGGCGAGCTGGCCGTGGGCATCCGCACCTTCTGGATCGACCGCGGCGCGGGCGTGCTGCGGTTCGGCACCGGCGCCGGGATCACCTGGGGTTCCGACCCGGAGGGTGAATGGCGCGAGACCGAGCTGAAGGCCGCCAGGCTGCTCGCGGTAGCGTCGGGTACGTATGACGTGAACGGCCGGTCCGACGCATCCGGCACTGACTTGTGAGGTAGAGAGCAGTGAAGATCTGGTTGGACGGCGGGTTGCAGGACGTCGAGTCCGCGCGTGTCTCGGTCTTCGACCACGGGCTGACCGTGGGGGACGGCATCTTCGAGACGGTGAAGGCGACCGCGGGCCGGCCCTTCGCGCTCACCCGCCACCTCGACCGGCTGACCCGCTCGGCCCGGGGCCTCGGCCTGCCCGATCCCGACCACGACGAGGTCCGGCGGGCCTGCGAGGCGGTCCTCGCGGCCAACCCGATGCCGCTGGGCAGGCTGCGCATCACCTACACCGGCGGTCACGGCCCCCTCGGCTCCGACCGCGGCGACCACGGCCCCACCCTCGTGGTCGCCCTGGGCGAGACCGGCCGCCGCGCCGATTCCACCGCCGTGATCACGGTCCCCTGGACCCGCAACGAGCGCGGCGCGCTCACCGGCCTCAAGACCACCTCGTACGCCGAGAACGTCGTCGCCCTGGCCCGCGCCCACCAACACGGCGCCTCCGAGGCCCTGTTCGCCAACACCGTCGGGCAGCTCTGCGAGGGCACCGGTTCCAACGTCTTCGTCGTCCTCGACGGCGAGATCCACACCCCGCCGGTCGCCTCCGGCTGCCTGGCCGGCATCACCCGCGCCCTGGCCGTCGAGTGGACCGGAGCCCGGGAGACCGACCTGCCCCTGGACGTCCTGGAGCGGGCCGACGAGATCTTCCTCACCTCCACCCTGCGCGACGTCCAGGGCGTGCACCGCGTCGACGACCGCGAACTCCCCGGCGCCCCCGGCCCGGTGACCGCCAAGGCCATGCGCATCTTCGACGAGCGGTCGGGCGAGGACCTGGACCCGTGAGATCCCTTCCCGCGGGGCTTTGCGGGATGCGGCCTTATTGGGCTGACGTCGGCGTCCCAGGCGGGTAGAACACCCCTGATGACCACGACCCTGCGGCCGACCGAGCCGCTCCAGCACGGCGCCGACGGGGAGCTCTCCCGCCACTTCCAGGTGTGCGTGAACAGCAGGCCCGTCGGCACCCTCCACCTCGGCACCTCGCGGAATCTCGGCGCTCGCGTGGCCCGGATCGTCGACCTGCGCATCGAGGAGCCCGACCGCCGCCGGGGCCGGGGCACCGTGGCCGCGCTCGCCGCGGAGGAGGTGGCACGCGGCTGGGGCTGCCGGCAGATCGAGGTGTACGTGCCCGCCGCCGCGGAGCCGGCGCTGCATCTCGTCGAGGCACTCGGCTACGTCCCGCGCAACCGGAGCATGTCGAAACAGCTCGGCGACACCCCGCCCGCCCTGCCGCCGGGCAGCCTGGGCCGCGCCATGACCGAGGCCGAGTACGAGGCGTGGCTCGCCTACGAGTCCGAGCACTACGCGCGCGTGTGGATCGAGCTGGGCGTGCCCGAGACCGAGGCGTACGAGAACTCCAGGATCGGCCACGAGGAGCTGCTGCCGCGAGGGCTCGCCACGGAGGGCATGCAGTTCAGCGTCCTCGAACACGAGGGGACCCGCGTCGGCGTCCTATGGGTGGCCTTCCGGGACGACAGGGCCTGGGTGTACGACGTCGAGGCCGACGCCGCCCACCGCGGCCGGGGGCACGGCCGCACCCTCATGCTGCTGGCGGAGAACCAGACGATCGCCGCCGGCAGACGCGTCCTCGGCCTCAACGTGTTCGCCGGCAACACCCCGGCCGAACGGCTCTACGAGTCGCTGGGGTACGTCACCGTGTCGTACGTCCTCCACAAGGACCTGATCTGAGCCCGGTCACTCCTGCCCGGCCAGCAGCCGGTCGGCGATCTCCGCCACGCGCTCGCGCAGGCCCTCCTGGCTCTTGCCGCCGTCGAGGAGTTCGCCGCCGATGACATAGGTCGGGGTGCCTGTCACGCCGATGGCCTTGCCCTCGGCCTGGTCGGCGTCGACGATCAGGATGTGTCGGCCGTCGACCAGCGCGGTATCGAACTCCTCGGCGTCCAGGCCCAGTTCACCGGCCACCTCGACCAGGAACGGCTCGCCCTTGCGGTCCAGCTCCTCGACCCGGCCGAGGACCGCCTCGACGTACTCCCAGCCCTTCCCCTGCTCCAGGGCCTCCTCGGCGGCCTGCGCGGCGGCGAAGGCGTGCTTGTGCTTCTCCAGCGGGAAGTGCCGCAGCCGCAGCTCCAGCCGGTCGCCGTACCGGGCACGCAGGGCACGGAGGTCGTCCAGGGCGCTGCGGCAGTCGGGGCACTGGAGTTCGCACCAGACGTCGAGGACCAGGGCGTCGGTGTGCGCGGGGGAGTCGTTCATGACGACCAGTCTTCCAGGCCACGCTCCACCGACCCAATCGAGCCGACACGCGTCCGCTGCCGACGGGGACGACCGGTGGCCGGCTGCCGGGACGGACAGTGGCCGGCGGCCGGGACGGCGGCTGTCGTCGGCGGCGGTGGGCGGTGGGCGGCGATCGGTGGTTCGGGCGGCGGTCGGTTGCCGGGGCGGGCGGCTGCCGTCGGCGGGGACGGGCGGTGTCCGGGGCGGAGACGGGGCGGCGGTCGGTGGTTCGGGCGGTGTCCGGCTGTCGGACCGGCGGTGGTGGGCAGCTGGGACCGGTGGCGGTCGGCTGCGAGGGCCGGCCGTGGCGGCCGCAGTGGGTGTGGTCGTGGCTCGTCCCTGGGGTGGAGGTGACCCGGAGAGGACCCCGAGATGCCCCTGATTGTCGGGCGCGGGCATGGATCGCACGGGCCGGGCGGTGCACGATGGAAGGGGCGAAGCAGCGCGCGCACTCCGCACCCCGCCCCGCCCGCCCGACCCAGCCAGCAGGAGGACCGGATGATCGCCGAGACAGTCTGTTCCGCCGTGTCCGCGGCCGGTCTGGGCATCGCCGTGGTCACCGCCTATCGCAAGCGGTACCTGGCAGCGGCCCGCATCGCCGCCTACTCCCTCGTACCCGTCGGCCTGGTCATGACGGGCGTGGTCGGCTGGCTCGCCGACACCGCCTTCAGCCCCACCGCCTGGGCCGGCTTCGGAGTGCTCGGGGCGGCCTGGGCCCTGTTCGCCACCACCCGCGCGGTGGAGCGCCGGCGCGGCGGCACCCGTGGCACCCGCGCCGAGCGCAAGGCAGCCGCCCGGGGCGCACAGCGCGACGCCGTCGCCCCAGCCTCGTCGGCACCGTCCCTGAGTCCGGCCACCCGCCCGGCGACCAGGCCCACGGCGGCGCCCCGCAGCACCGGCTCGGGCGAGGACTTCAGCGACATCGAGGCCATTCTCAAGAAGCACGGAATATGACACTCCGCCGCGACGGGCGGGGCGCGCCGGACGGCGCCCGGCAGTGCGTCGGCGCGGTGCTGTTCAGCCGGGTTGCGGGCGCATGCATATGACAGTCACATGAGGCATTGAAACGACACAGTGCGGCTGTGGCGCGCGCGGAAGTGTTCAGGGTGCGAGCGGAAGTGAAACGGACATCACGGAATTCGACGAACTCCCGCCCATTCCGGGCGTGTTGATCGCGCGGCGGGTGCCTGCTGGGACATCATCGCCGCGAGATGCTGGACACGAAACAGAGCGAGGCCGCGCCGAAGGACGAGCCCCGCGGGTGCCTCTTCGCCCTTTCCCAGCCACCGCTGATGATCTTCCTAGCGGTGATCGGGTGTCTGCTCCTCATGGCTGCGCTGCACGACCTGCTGTGGCTGTGAGCCGTACCCGCCCGTCCCGGCGCCACCCGCCGGGACCGGCGTCGGCATCTGCGCACCCGACCGCGCCCGACCGGGGCTGATCGGGCATCCCGCACCGGGTGGCCGTCCCCGACGTCTCCGGGATCAGCCGGCCGCCTCCTTGCGGCGCGCCCGGTACGCGGCGACATGCAGGCGGTTTCCGCAGGTCCGGCTGTCGCAGTAACGACGCGAACGGTTACGGGAGAGGTCGACGAAGGCGCGTCGGCAGTCCGGGGCCTCACAGCGCCGCAGTCGCTCCTGCTCCCCGGCGACCACGAAGAACGCGAGCGCCATCCCGCAGTCGGCGGCGAGATGGTCGGCCATCGAGGCGCCAGGCGCGAAGTAGTGCACATGCCAGTCGTAGCCGTCGTGGTCCGTGAGCCGGGGCGTGGTGCCCGCGGCCGCGACCAGCTCGTTGATCATCCCGGCGGCGGTCCGGGCGTCGGGAGCGGCGAAGATCCCCGCGAACCGTCCGCGGATCTTGCGGACTGCCGACAGATCGAACTCCGACAGCACGCCGACATCGCTGATGTCGTGGTTTCGTACGAAATCCTGGAGAGCCGCGACATCGGGCAGTCCGTCCGCCGCCGTGTCGTCCTCCGGTGCGGTGTTCACCAGATCCACCACGGCGTCGAGAGAACACCGGGTGTCGTGGGTGATCAGCACGTTTCGCTCCCTGGCCTGAGGGTCGGGCGGGCGCCCGCCGATGGTGGCCGATGGTAGCGACATACGGCGGCTCCGCACCGTGCCCTGCCCCACTCACGGCTGTCCGGTAGAACGCTCACCGCCTCCCGGAGGTTCCACGGGGCGTACGGACACACCGGCGCCGCCCCGTGACCGAAACACGGTGGCGGCGCCGGTGCTGCCGTATGCGGTTGTCTTGGCCCGAGCCGTCTCCCCGAGTGGACGGCGCCGGGCGGCTTTCAGGGGCGGTGCCTTAGCTCTCCGCCAGGATGTGGGAGAGCTCCTGATCGAGATCGAAGTGCCGGTGCTCCGTGCCGGGCGGCACGGCGGCGTCTGTTCGCTTCAGGAAGGATTCCAGGGCTCGCGCCGGGGCTTCGAGCAGAGCTTCCCCTTCCGGGGAGCTCAGGGCGATGCACACGACGCCCTGACCGTGACTGCGGGACGGCCAGACGCGGACGTCGCCGGTGCCGGTGGGGCGGTGCAGCCCCTCGGCGAGGAGGTCGCGGGCGAACACCCACTCGACGGTCTCCTCGGCTCCGGTGTGGAAGGTGGCGTGCACGGCGTAGGGGTCGGCCGTGTCGTACCGCAGGCCTGCGGGGACAGGCAGGGAGGACTCGCTCGACACAACGAGGCGCAGGTGCAGCTCGCAGCTGACCGTGGTGTTCATAAGCGCCAGGGCCTTTCGCTCAGTGTGCGCTCGGGGATTCGCACGTCGGCGAAATCGACATGCCACCTACGGTGCCGTTGTAAACCCCTCTGCGTGTTTTGCGTGCCTTTACGTAACTCTTCCGGCCGAGAACCCGGACGCGATCTACGACCATTCCGGTGACCTGAATCGCTCAGGTAGGGTTTGGTCGTATGAATACGGGGAGTAACGAACCGGGCGAGGTCGCCGCGACCTCGGACGGGAGCGAGGTGGACGGAACGACGACGGACCGGGCACGCGCCGAGCGGGGGCTCGGATCGCGGGCGCCCGAGTTCATCAAGGCACGCCGGGCACTGCACCTGAGCTGGCAGGTCGGAGTCTTCGCGGTCGGTCTGGCGGTGGTGGTTGTGGGCATCGTCCTGCTGCCGTTGCCGGGGCCGGGCTGGGTGATCATCTTTGGTGGTATGGCGATCTGGGCGACCGAGTTCGTCTGGGCCCAGCTGGTGCTGCGCTGGACGAAGCGCAAGGTCACCGAGGCGGCCCAGAAGGCCCTCGATCCCAAGGTGCGCCGCCGCAACATCACGCTCACGGCGATCGGCCTGGTGGTCGTGGCGGCCGGGGTGGGGATCTATCTCTCCAGGTTCGGGATCGTGATGCCCTGGAAGATCGAGGAGTGATCCGGCCACCGGCCGCAGACCCCCGGCGACTGGTCGGGGGCACCCCCTGACATGGGGTAATGTTCTCCGTGCGCCCGGGCGATTAGCTCAGTGGGAGAGCGCTTCGTTCACACCGAAGAGGTCACTGGTTCGAACCCAGTATCGCCCACCCGGAACCGCGGCCCACCTGCCAGAGAGCAGGTGGGCCGCGGTCGTTTTCAAGGGCCACGGTTGCCTCGGCGCTCGGCGCTCCGGGCCCCGAGGGCTGGGCTGGGGCGGCTATGGCCACCTCGCGCGGCGTGACCGGGGCCCGGGGGTGACGAAGGCGGTGCGGGGTCGGCTGGCGGGGGTGTGAGCGCCCTTGCGGGGGCCGGTGAGCGCCGTACGGCGACGGTCGAGCTCCGTACGGCGACTGTCGTTCAGGTGCGGTGGCGGTGGCGGTGGTGCTGGCGAACGCGGTCGGTGGGTGATCTCCGTGGCCGGACCTGCCGAGTGGGGTGTACCCGGCGGTAGTGGTCGGAGGTGTGCGACCCGGATGCAGAGTGCCGGTGCCGAGGGCCGGCAAGCGTGCCCCGGTGCGTCCCGACCCCCGTCGACCCCCGTCGACTCCCGCCGCCCGGCTCGGCCCGGCCCGGACCGCTCGCCGAAGCCAAGCCGTAACCCCCGCCTCCCGCAAGCCACTTCGCGTTCGACCCGTCGACCGTATGTCCGTCACCTGCGAGGTCACCCACCTCGCAATCCCCGTACCCCCACCCCACCGCCCGGCCCCGCCGCCCCCGCCCACAAGAAATTCCTGTGCGAATCATTGACGCCTCACCGGCCCCTCCGTACCTTGTGCCAGCAAGCGCTTACTTGAAACGATTCATGCAGGCGTCGGCGACGCTGCGGGGAGGGGCCCGACTGTGGGAACCAGCAGGAATGTGGAGAGGCGGACCATCCTGAAGGCGGCCGGAGCCTCGGCTGCCGCGCTCGGGGTCGCGGCGACGGCCGGGTGTGGCGGCGGAAGCGGTTCCGGGGATGGAACGGTGACGATCCGTTACTCGTGGTGGGGTGCCGAGGAACGCGCGCAGAAGATCAACAAGACCATCGCTCTCTTCGAGAACAAGTACCCGAAGATCAAGGTCAAGACCGACTTTCAGACGTATGCGTCGTTCTGGGAGAAGTTCCAGACGCAGGCCGCCGGTGGAAATCCCCCGGACGTTTTCCAAAATGCCGTCACCTTTCTCCGGAAGTACGACAAGCGAGGAATTCTCCTCGATCTCAAGTCACAGGTTCAGGCAGGAAATCTGAGCCTGGATCACTTCCGGGCCGGAGTGACGAAGGTCGGCGAGGTCGACGGAAAGCAGCTCGGAATCCCCGTCGGCTCCAACACCATGGCGCTGGTCATCGACAGGAAGGTCTTCGAGAAAGCCGGCGTGGAGCCGCACACGGGCTGGACCTGGGACGACTACTTCAAGGCCCTGAAGACCATCCATGACAAGACGAAGGTCGCGGGCGACACCGGCTACTTCGCCATCATGTACCTCTACGACCTCTACCTCCGCCAGAATGGCAAGGCGTTCTACACCGCCGACGGGCTCGGCTTCGACAAGGCCGACCTGACGGAGTGGTGGGCCGACGGCTACAGCCGTGTCAAGGCCGGCATCGTCACGGACCCGAAGGTCGTCCAGCAGGACACCCCCAAGTCCTCCCTCTCCGCCGGGCACGGCGCCTCGGAGTTCACCTGGGACAACTTCACCGTCCGCTACTCGGCGGAAGGCAACAGCACGTACGGCCTGGCCCCGATCCCGACCATGGACGGCAAGCACACCGGGCAGTACCTCGCCTCCCTGATGCTGAGCGCCTCCGCCCGCACCGCCCATCCCAAGGAGGTCGCGCAGTTCATCGACTTCATGGTCCACGACCCCGAGGTCGGCACGATCATGGGCTACGACCGGGGCATTCTCGCGAGCACCGAGCAGTACGCGGCGTTCAAGCCCACGGACGCGGTGAACAAGGAGATCGCGCAGTACGAGGCCGACACCGCCAAGGCCGGCGTCCTCGGCACGATCACCCCGCACCCCTCCGGTGCCGACACCATCGAGGCCGCCTTCCTGCGCATCGGCGGCGACCTCGGCCAGGGCAAGACCAAGGTCGCGGACGCGGTGAAGCAGTTCTTCACCGAGTCCGAGGCCGCCTTCCAGGCCTGATGGGACCGGCCGTGACGCTTGTCGAGGACTCCCTGCCCACCGCCCGCAAGACGCGCTCGGCCGCCCCCGCCACCAGGGGGCGGCGGCCCGGCCGCCGACGCGAGAACCTCGCCGGCTACCTCTTCATGTCCCCCTGGATCGCGGGCTTCCTGCTGCTGACCGCCGGTCCGATGGTCGCCTCGCTCTACTTCGCGTTCACCGACTACAACCTCTTCAACACCCCGAAGTGGGTCGGGTTCGACAACTTCACCAAGATGTTCGACGACCCCCGCTGGCAGAAGTCGGTGGAGGTGACCGCGAAGTACGTGGTCATCGGCACCCCGCTGAAGCTGCTGCTCGCGCTCGGGGTGGCGATGCTCCTGGCCCAGAGCCGGCGCGGCCAGGCCTTCTACCGGGCCGCCTTCTACGCCCCCTCGCTCATCGGCGCGAGCGTCTCCGTCGGCTTCGTCTGGCGGTCCCTGTTCTCCGACGACGCGATCGTGGACCGTACCCAGACCTTCTTCGGCTGGCACGTCGGCGGCTGGGTCGGCAACGCCGACTGGGTGCTGTACTGCCTGGTCGCACTGACCGTGTGGCAGTTCGGCGCGCCCATGGTCATCTTCCTGGCCGGGCTGAAGCAGGTGCCGAGGGAGCTCTACGAGGCGGCCGAGATGGACGGTGCCGGGCCGCTGCGGAGGTTCTGGAACATCACCCTGCCGATGATCTCCCCGGTGCTGTTCTTCAACGTGCTCCTGGAAACCATCCACTCCTTCCAGATCTTCGGCTCGGCCTACGTCGTCTCCAACGGCTACTGCGGACCGGCCGACGCCACGCTCGTCTACACCTGTTACCTGTACCAGCAGGGCTTCCAGAACGCCCGGATGGGCTTCGCCGCCGCGATGGCCTGGATGCTGCTGCTGGCCGTGGCCCTGGTGACGGCCGTCCTCTTCTGGTCCCAGAAGAAGTGGGTGCACTACGAGGAGGACGCCCGATGAGCGCGACCACCACCAAGCCGCCCCTGCTGAGCCGCCGCCGGACCGGGTCCCTCGGCTGGCACCTCGGCGCCCTGGCGATCCTCGCGGTCATCCTCTACCCGGTGGTCTGGGTGATCGGGGCGTCCTTCAAGCCGAGCAAGGACATCATCAACAGCCTCCAGCTGTTCCCGTCCCACCCGATCCTGTCCAACTTCAAGGGCCTGGCCGACGGCATAGCGGACATCGGCATCTGGACGTTCTTCCAGAACTCCCTCTTCTACGCCGTCGGCGCCGTCGTCGGCGTGCTGGTCTCCTGCTCGCTGACCGCCTACGCCTTCGCCCGCATCCGGTTCGCCGGCCGCAACCTGCTCTTCTCCCTGATGATCGGCACCCTGCTGCTGCCGTACCACGTGCTGCTGATCCCGCAGTACGTGATGTTCCAGAAGCTGGGCTGGATCAACACCTACGCCCCGCTGCTGATCGGCAAGTACCTCGCCACCGAGGCGTTCTTCGTCTTCCTGATGGTGCAGTTCATGCGGAACCTGCCCAGGGAACTCGACGAGGCGGCCCGGCTCGACGGCTGCGGGCACTTCCGTATCTACTGGTCGATCGTGCTGCCGCTGTGCCGGCCCGCCCTCATCACCAGCGCGATCTTCACCTTCATCAACGCCTGGAACGACTTCATGGGCCCGCTGATCTATCTCAACGAGCCCGGCAAGTACACGGTCTCGCTGGGCCTGATGATGTTCCGCGACTCCGACGGCGTGGCGGCCAACTACGGCGGGATGATCGCCATGTCCCTGGTCGCGCTGCTGCCGGTGCTGCTGTTCTTCCTCGCCTTCCAGCGCTATCTGATCGACGGAATGGCGACCTCCGGACTGAAGGGCTGATGACGTCGTGGCCGACGTGCGCGCAAAGCCGTCCGTCTTCGCGGAGAGGTTCGCCGTCTTCGCCGAATGTCTGCTCACCGGGGTCTGGATCGCCGTCGCATCCCTGGGGGTCGTCACCTACCCGGCCGCTTTCGCCGCCGGCGCCCGGCACCTGCGTCGCCGTACCGGTCAGGTGGGCGGCGGCCTGCGGGAGTTCGTGAGCGACTTCCGGGCCGCCCTGCCCGGCGGCCTGCTCGTCGGGCTCGCCGGATGGGGTGCTGCCGCGGCCGCCTGGCTGGACGTCCAGGCCGTGCGGGCCGGGCTGCCCGGCGGGCCGCTCGTCGGGGCCGTGGGCCTGTTCGCGGTGATCGGCCTCGCGGTCGCGGGGCTCCGCGCGGCGGCCGTCTGGGCGCCCGGCGACCGCTGGCGCACCCTGTTCGCGGCGGCCGGCCGCCGTACCGTCCTCGACCCCGGCGGATCCTTCCTGCTCGTCGGGGGAGCGGTCCTCGTGGTCTGTTCCGCCCTGCTCGTCGCGCCGCTGGCGGTGCCCGTGCTGGGTGCCCTCGCGGCGGCGGCCGTCGCCGTGGAGGAGCGTCACCGGCGCCGCCGCGGCTGACCGGCCTCGCACCAGGGTGGGCGCCCCGGCGTCGCACCTTCCCCTGTCATGCCCCTGACCATCGCCCATCGCTACCCCTACGACCGCCCCTGCACCCGCACGGAAAGGAAAGGCGGACCATGTCTCCCATCCCCCGCAGGTCCCTCCTCAAGGCGGCCGCCGTCGCCGGCGCCGCCGCCCAGTTCAGCTGGGCCCTGGGCGCGAAGGACGCGCAGGCCGCGCCCAGAGCCGAGGCCGCCGACGCGGACCCGGTGACCCTGGACTGGCTGGAGGACGGCGGCCTCGGTGCCGCGCCCGGCTCGACCGTGGGCGTGCCCTGGCCGATGGGCGCGTTCCAGGAGGACCAGGCCTTCGCGCTCACAGACGAGGACGGCAGGGATGTGCCCGTCCAGTCCTGGCCGATCGCCTACTGGCCGGACGGTTCCCTCAAGTGGACCGCCCACGCGGTCGGCTCCGGCACCGGCAGGCTCACCCTCGCGGCAGGCGATCCGGCCGCCCCTGCCCAGAGGGTCACCGTCGACAAGAGCGGCGGCACCATCGACGTGTCGACCGGCGTGATCGCAGTGAAGATCGGCAAGAACGGCTCGACGATCGTCAAGTCCGTCACCCGGGGTTCGACGGAGATCGCCAGGAACGGGCGGCTCGTCCTCATCCGCCAGCCCGAGATCGAGGACGAGGACCAGGGCCAGGTCAGGACCGAGCGCTTCGACGGCGCGATCGACTCCGTCACCGTCGAGCAGGAGGGCCCGGTCCGCGCGGTCGTCCGGATCGACGGCAAACACCGCAAGGGGAGCCGCAGTTGGCTGCCGTTCTCGATCCGTCTCTACTTCTACGCGGGCGCCGACTCCTTCCGCATGGTCCACACGATCACCTACGACGGCACGCAGGAGCCGGGCAAGGTGAGCGGGGACTTCATCCGCGGGCTCGGCGTGCGCTTCAGCGTGCCGATGCGTGACGAGGCGTACGACCGGCACGTGCGGATCGGCGGTGAGGGAACCGGCCTGCTGCGGGAGGCCGTCCAGGGCATCACGGGGCTGCGGCGCGACCCGGGCGCGGCCGTCCAGGCGGCCCAGTACGCGGGCGAGAAACTGCCCGACCCGTCCACCTGGGACCAACGGGTGACGACACGCTTGCAGTACATCCCGCACTGGGGCGACTACACCCTCTCCCAGCTCTCCGCCGACGGCTTCACCCTGCGCAAGCGCACGAAGAAGGGGTACGGCTGGATCCCGGCCGGCGGCGGCGGGCGGGCCTCCGGGTTCGGTTACGTCGGCGGGGCGAGCGGCGGACTCTCCTTCGGCCTGCGGGACTTCTGGGAGAAGTTCCCGGCGCAGCTCGACATCCGCGACGCGCACACCGACGCGGCCGAGGTCACCCTCTGGCTGTGGTCGCCCGAGGCCCAGCCGATGGACCTGCGCTTCTACCACGACGGCATGGGCCAGGACACGTACGCCGAACAGCTCGAAGGCCTCAACATCACCTACGAGGACTACGAGCCCGAGTTCGGCACGCCGTACGGCATCGCCCGCACCTCCGAACTCCTCTTCTGGGCCAACGAGTCGACCCCCTCGGCGGACGCCCTGGCCGAACAGGTCCAGGCCGTAAGGACGTTGCCGCAGCTCACCGCCCCGCCCAGGCAGCTCATCAAGGCCAAGGTCTTCGGCCCCGGCCTCTACTCCGAGCCGGACCGCTCCACCGCCGCCAAGGCGAAGATCGAGGACCACCTGGACTTCCTCTTCACCTACTACAAGGACCAGGTGGAGCAACGCCGTTGGTACGGCTTCTGGGACTACGGCGACTTCATGCACACCTACGACACCGTGCGCCACCAGTGGCGGTACGACGTCGGCGGCTACGCCTGGGACAACTCCGAGCTCTCGCCCGACCTGTGGCTCTGGTACGCGTACCTCAGGAGCGGCCGCTCGGACATCTTCCGGTTCGCCGAGGCGCTCACCCGGCACACCGGCGAGGTCGACGTCTACCACATCGGCCAGTGGGCCGGCCTCGGCACCCGGCACGGCATCCAGCACTACGCGGACAGCGCCAAGCAGCAGCGCATCTCCAACACCACCTACCGGCGCTTCTACTACTTCCTCACCGCCGACGAGCGCGTCGGCGACCTCATGGCCGCCAACGTCGACTCCGACGAGACCTTCCTCGTCCTCGACCCGCAGCGCAAGGTCCGCACCGACCCCTACACGCCCGACCGGCACGCCCTCTCCATCGGCTTCGGCACCGACTGGAGCGGCCTGGTGTCGGCCTGGCTGACCGAGTGGGAGCGCAAGGGCCCCAAGTGGGAGAAGGCCAAGGCCCGCGTCCTGTCGACCATGGAGGGCATCGCCGCCCAGCCCAACGGCTTCGTCCAGGGCAGCGGCCTCTACGACCTCGACACCGGCAGGTTCGCGACCGCCGCCACCCCGGTGGTCTCCGTCTCCCATCTCTCGGCGGTCTTCGGCCTCAACGAGCTCTGCGCCGAACTCATCTACTTGACCGACATGCCGGAGTTCAACCAGGTGTACTTCGACTACTGCCGCTACTTCAACGCCACCAAGGCGGAACAGGCGGCACGCTACGGCTCCAACTTCGGCACCCTGCTGCTCTTCCAGGGCCACTCGCGCCTCGACGCCTACGCCGCCGTACAGACCGGCGACGCGACGCTCGCCACGCGCGCGTGGACGAAGTTCTACAGCTCCGACGGTTACACGGAGTCCTCGCCGTGGAAGACCGAGCCGCTCTCCGGCCCGGTCGCGCTCGTCGCGGGCGCCGAGGCGAGCTGGGTGTCCTCCAACGACACCGCGCTGTACGGGCTGGCCGCCATCGAGAACCTGGCCCTGCTCGGCGACAGGATGCCCTGACAGAGGGGTGGGGGAGCGCCGTCGCACGGGCGGCGGCGCTCGTACCGCCGAGTGTGGTCCAGGTCACTTCGTGCCGGCATGAGTACGCGTACTCAGATGCACGGTCTGCGACAGACTGCGGCCATGGACTGGAACCACTACCGTTTCCGCAGCCTGTGGCCCCTCCCGGTACCGCTCGCCACCGTGTACGAGGCGCTGCGGACGGTGGACGGGTACCCCGGCTGGTGGCCCCAGGTGCGCTCGGTGAACCAGCTGGACGACTCCGTCGCCGTCCTCACCATCCGGTCGTTCATCCCCTACGACCTCACGTTCACCGCACACGAGGTACGGCGCGATCCGGAGGCCGGCGTGCTGGAGATCTCGATGACCGGTGACATCGAGGGCTGGGCCCGGTGGACGATCACGTCGGACGGCACCGGTACCCTCGCCCGCTACGACCAGGTCGTCGACGTCAACAAGCCGCTGCTGCGACGACTCGCCCTGCTGGGGCGGCCGTTCTTCCGGCTCAACCACCGGCTGATGATGCGCTCCGGACGGCGCGGACTGCTCAGGCACCTCCAAGCGGTTTGAACGAAACCCGCCGGTACCTGTATCGTTCACTGCGTTCCCGGGCGATTAGCTCAGTGGGAGAGCGCTTCGTTCACACCGAAGAGGTCACTGGTTCGAACCCAGTATCGCCCACCACCGGGAAGGCCGGTCTGCATCTGCAGACCGGCCTTTTTGCCGTTCCGCGGTCCGGCCGAACGGTGGACTCGACGTCCCGCGCCCGCCTGTCCCTCGGCCGGCCGCGTCCGCGGTGCCTAGGCTGGCCCCGCGACGGAAGGGTGGTGCCATGGACACCGATGCCCGGATCAGGGCCGCGATCGAGGAGCATTGGCGGGCATCCGAACGCGGGGACGTCGAGGCCGAGCACGCCGTCTACGCAGCCGACGCGATCCTGGACTACCCGCAGTCGGGTGAGCGTTTCCGGGGCCGCGAGGCCATCGCGGCACAGCGCGGCGGGCACCCGGCCGACCGGCACTTCACCGTCCTGCGGATCACCGGCCACGCGACGGTGTGGGTCAGTGAATGCGTCATCACCTACGACGGTGTGCCGTCGTACTCGGTGAGCATCATGGAATTCGCCGACCAGCGCGTGATGCACGAGACCCAGTACTTCGCCGGCCCGTTCGGCGCCCCGGCACGGCGGCTCGCGCTCGCGGAGCCGATGCCGGGACGCACCATCACGAGAGCCTGATCGGAGGGGGGCGCCGGTCGCGGCGCCCCCCTCCGTCACGCAGCCGTCGGCAGCTCCGGCCGCAGCGGCCAGTCCGTGCTCACCGTCTCCGGTGTGCCGCTGCGGGTGAACCACGCCTGGAGGCCACGGGCCTGCGCCGCGTGCCAGGTCGTCTGCAACGTGTGCAGCTCGGCCGGGGTCAGGCGCTCCAGGCGGGTCGCGAAACGGCGGCCCAGCGCCCGTACGAGCTCCAGGGACGCGAGCGCGTCCGCGCCCGCGTCGTGCGCGCCCTCGAGGGTGACCTCGTAGTGTGCGCACAGGTCGGTCAGGGTCCGGCGGCCCTTGCGGTAGCGGTCCAGATGCTTGTCCAGGACCCGGGGGTCGAGGACGAGCAGTGGGCTCGCCTCGAACCAGCGGTCCAGCGAGGACGCCCGATGGCGGCGCAACTCGCGGTCCAGCAGGGTCAGATCGAACGGCGCGTTCATCACCACCAGTGGGCGGTGCATCGCCGCGTGCTCGGCCAGTTCCTCGGCTATCTCATGCACCACCGGCGCCGGCCAACGGCCGTTGCGCTGCAGGTGTTCGTCCGTCAGCCCGTGCACCGCCGTCGCCGCTTCCGGCACCGGCACGCCCGGGTTGACCAGCCAGCGGGTCACCCGGGGCCGGGTGCCCGGGGCGTCCTGGACGACGACCGCGGCGGAAACGATGCGGTCGGTCTCCACGTCCACGCCCGTGGTCTCCGTGTCGAAGGCCGCCAGGGGCCCCTCGTACCAGCACGTCATGCCAATACAACTCCTCGTTCACCCACGGCAGATGACGTACCGTCTTCTGCCCGTTTGGTGATACCCGGGCCGTTTGCGACGTACGCCGGAAGGACACAACAGGAGTGCGGGTCTTTGCAGTTCAGCGGCCCGTCACGGGGAAACTCTTGGCTGGGAAGGCTGTTGGTCATGGCGATAGCGCAGCCCGAGCGGGGCGGGCTGCTGCCCGAACGCACGGGCCCCCATCGCGGCACACTCGCGACCACCGCCTGCATGGAGACATTGCAGGTGGGCTATCTGCATGCCGTCGCGGCGGCGGCCGGCTGCTCACTGTCGCAGCCATTCCCGGACAACGGCATCGACTGGCACGCCAGCCACGGCTCGCCCGGTCACACGATCGACGACGAGGTGACGATAAAGGTACAGCTCAAGTGCACCTACCAGATCGCACCGAACCCGCCGGGACGTTTCTTCTCCTTCACGCTGGACAACGACCACCTGCGCAAGCTCGCCCGCACACCGGTGTCGGTGCACAAGATCCTGGTGGTGATGCTGGTACCGCGCTCCCAGGACGACTGGCTGCGCGCCAGCCACGACCGGCTCGATCTGCGCCACTGCTGCTACTGGGTCAACCTGGCAGGGCATCCGATCACCGGCCGGAACCGGACCACCGTGCGGGTTCCGACCTCGCGCATCTTCGACGACCGGGCGCTCTGCGAGATCATGACGCGGGTCGGGACGGGAGGACGACCATGAGGCACCGTCCGTACGAGGAGCAGCTGCGGGAAGTCCGGCCGCATCCGGTGGAGCCCCACTGGAACCATCCTCCCGAGCCCACCGAGGTCGACCCCGCGGTCCTCGGCGCCCTGCTGCGCCGGCACGGCTGGCAGCGGCGCGGGGGAGCCCCGGGGCGCTACGGCCGCTGGACCCCACCAGGGCCGGGCAGTACCGGTACCAGCCTGCTGGTGCCCGAGAGCCGCGCCTTCCCGGACAGCGACGACCTGCTCGGGGAGGCGCTCACGGCTCTGGTGCGCATCGGTACGCCCGCCGCGCGCGAGGTGCTGGTCGGGCTCGCCGTACCCAGCGACGAGATCCGCTGGTGGCGGGATGTGCCGAGCGGGCAGGCGGACGCCGCGTCCTGGACGGTCGAGGAGCAGTTGCGCACCGCCGCCCGGCAGACCCTGCTGGCCGGCGCCCTCGCCACCCGCGCGCGTGCCGGTTACTACGGCGCCCGGCACCGGCGCGCGGCCGCCGCCATGCTGGAGTCCGTCCTCGTCGGCTCGGCGGAGAGCGGGCGCGGCCTGACCGCCTTCGTGCCCGTCGGCACCGGCCGGCCCCTCGCCGTGCGCCTGCACCAGGCCCTGTACGCCGCCCGTGAGGCCATCGACTACCAGCGGGCCACCGGCGGCATGGACGCCTTCGACGGCGCCGTCGAGGCCGGTGTGAGCCGGGAGCTGACCGACGCGCTCGTCACCCTCGTGCGGGGCACGGAAGGCGCCCGCATATCCGTCGAGTGGGCGCCGGGCGCCGGGGTCCCCGACGACTGCGCGGCCACCACCGAACCGGTCGAGTTCTCGCCCGGCGACCTGCCCGTGCTGCGCGAGGCCGGCGCCCGCTACCTGCGCGACGAACCCTCCGTCGCGGTCCGGGTCACCGGCACCGTGGTCCGGATGCGCCGCTCCGAGCCGCGCGGCGAGGGCGCGGTACGGCTGCGGGTGATCGCCGGGGCCGAGGTGCCGTACGTCAGGGTCACCCTCGACGAGGAGGACTACCGGATCGCCGGACAGGCCCACCTCGTCGGACTCCCGGTGCGGGTGCACGGGCGGCTGGAGAGCCGGGGAGGCTTCCGGCGGCTGTCCGGCGCCTACGGGGTCGCGCCGGTCCAGGTGGAGGAGGCCGAGCGGGACCGGCTGATGAAGTCTCTCCAGGAGAACCTCGACTTTTTCGAGGAGGCGTGCACCGGGGACGACTGCGACTGACCGGGGACTGTCGGTAACCGTTTCGCGGACGGAGGGCAGGGGTCGGTACGATCCCCTATTGCGCGCGCTCCTGGTATGGCGCCGCATCCACCTTCAGTCAGGAGAGACCGGTGTCAGACGTCCGTGTGATCATCCAACGCGATTCCGAGCGGGACGAGCGCGTGGTGACGACGGGCACTACGGCCGCCGAGCTCTTCGCCGGCGAGCGCTCGATCATCGCCGCCCGGGTGGCCGGTGAGCTCAAGGACCTCGCGTACGAGGTGCAGGACGGCGAGACCGTCGAGGGCGTCGAGATCTCCTCCGAGGACGGTCTGGGCATCCTGCGCCACTCCACCGCGCACGTCATGGCCCAGGCCGTCCAGGAGCTCTTCCCCGAGGCCAAGCTGGGCATCGGCCCGCCGGTCAAGGACGGCTTCTACTACGACTTCGATGTGGAGAAGCCCTTCCACCCCGATGACCTCAAGGCCATCGAGAAGAAGATGCAGGAGATCCAGAAGCGGGGGCAGAAGTTCTCCCGTCGTGTCGTCACCGACGAGGCGGCCCGCGAGGAGCTTGCGGACGAGCCGTACAAGCTGGAGCTGATCGGCCTGAAGGGCTCGGCGTCCTCGGACGACGGCGCGGACGTCGAGGTCGGCGCCGGTGAGCTGACGATCTACGACAACCTGGACGCCAAGACCGGCGAGCTGTGCTGGAAGGACCTCTGCCGTGGTCCCCACCTGCCGTCGACCCGTCTGATCCCGGCGTTCAAGCTGATGCGCAACGCGGCCGCCTACTGGCGCGGCAGCGAGAAGAACCCGATGCTCCAGCGCATCTACGGCACCGCCTGGCCGTCCAAGGACGAGCTGAAGGAGTACCTGGACTTCCTCGCCGAGGCCGAGAAGCGCGACCACCGCAAGCTGGGCAGCGAGCTGGACCTGTTCTCCATCCCGGAGCAGATCGGCTCCGGCCTGGCCGTCTTCCACCCCAAGGGCGGCGTCGTCCGCCGGGTGATGGAGGACTACTCGCGCCGCCGGCACGAGGAGGAGGGCTACGAGTTCGTCTACACCCCGCACGCCACGAAGGGGAAGCTCTTCGAGACGTCCGGGCACCTGGACTGGTACGCCGACGGCATGTACCCGCCCATGCAGCTCGACGAGGGCGTGGACTACTACCTCAAGCCCATGAACTGCCCGATGCACAACCTGATCTTCGACGCGCGCGGCCGGTCCTACCGTGAACTGCCGCTGCGCCTCTTCGAGTTCGGGACCGTGTACCGGTACGAGAAGTCGGGTGTCGTGCACGGCCTCACCCGGGCCCGCGGCTTCACCCAGGACGACGCGCACATCTACTGCACCAAGGAGCAGATGGCGGAGGAGCTCGACAAGACGCTCACCTTCGTCCTGAACCTGCTGCGCGACTACGGCCTGACCGACTTCTACCTGGAGCTGTCCACCAAGGACCCGGAGAAGTTCGTCGGCTCCGACGAGGTCTGGGAGGAGGCGACCGAGACGCTCCGCGCGGTCGCCGAGAAGCAGGGCCTCCCGCTCGTCCCCGACCCGGGCGGTGCCGCCTTCTACGGCCCGAAGATCTCCGTGCAGACCAAGGACGCCATCGGCCGTACCTGGCAGATGTCGACCGTCCAGCTCGACTTCAACCTGCCCGAGCGCTTCGACCTGGAGTACACCTCCGCCGACGGCTCCAAGCAGCGCCCGGTGATGATCCACCGCGCCCTGTTCGGCTCCATCGAGCGGTTCTTCGCGGTGCTCCTGGAGCACTACGCGGGCGCCTTCCCGGCGTGGCTGGCGCCGGTCCAGGCGGTGGGCATCCCGATCGGGGACGGGCACGTCGAGTACCTGCAGAAGTTCGCCGCCGAGGCGAAGAAGAAGGGCCTGCGGGTCGAGGTGGACGCGTCCTCCGACCGCATGCAGAAGAAGATCCGCAACGCCCAGAAGCAGAAGGTGCCCTTCATGGTCATCGCGGGCGACGAGGACATGGCGGCCGGCTCGGTCTCCTTCCGCTACCGCGACGGCTCGCAGGAGAACGGCATCCCGTTCGACGAGGCCATCGCCAAGATCGTGAAGGTGGTCGAGGAGCGGACCCAGGTCTGATCCGCCTCCGTCAGGGGCCCTCGGAGATCAGTGCTCCGGGGGCCTTCTCTCGTCCTCGTTCAGTGAGAACCTCTGCAGCATCCAGGACGAGAACGACCCGGTGACCGTGCCCAGCAGTGCCAGACCGCAGGCCATGAGCCCCGCGGCGATGAACCGCCCCACGGTGGTCACCGGGACGTAGTCGCCGTAACCGACCGTGGAGAGGGTCGAGCAGGTCCACCAGAGGGACTCGCCGAAGGTGCGGATGTTGGCGTTCGGGGCCGAGCGTTCGGCCTGGTAGACGGCGAGGGCGCCGGAGAAGCCCAGCAGTGAGATCGACAACGCCGAGTAGGCCGCCACGCGCGCGTGCAGCGCCAGCCGGGGCTCCCCGCGCCGGCGCTGCATCGCCTCGTAGGTCCGCACGACCCGCACCGGCCGCAGCAGGGGCAGCACCAGGACGACCGTGTCCAGCCAGTGCCGCCGTACGAACCCCGGTCCCTCGCCGCTGAGCCGCCAGCGCACCGCGTAGTCGACGGCGAACATCACCCAGGCCGCGTACATCAGCGACAGGAAGAAGGCGTGCGCGGCCTCCGGCAGCCCGGGCACCAGCACGTGCACCGCGTACGAGCCGAGGAACACCAGCGCCCCGATGCCGAGCGGCAGGTCGGTCCTGCGGTCCCAGCGGTTCAGCCGGCTTTCGTCGTCCATCCGCCCAGCTTCGCTGGCGAGCCGTTTCCCCCGGCCCCGGCGACACGCCGCGAACGGGCGAAGCCATATGCTGCCTAGCATGACGAGTGAGCCCGAGCAGCAGATCGGAGTGGGGACGCAGGACGCGTTCCAGCGCCTGTGGACACCCCACCGGATGGCCTACATCCAGGGTGAGAACAAGCCGACCGGTCCGGGGGCCGACGACGGCTGTCCCTTCTGCTCGATCCCGGCCAAGTCCGACGAGGACGGGCTGATCGTCCGGCGCGGCGAGCACGTCTACGCCGTGCTCAACCTCTACCCGTACAACGGCGGCCACCTGATGACGGTCCCGTACCGCCATGTCGCCGACTACACGGACCTGACCGGCCCGGAGACGGTGGAACTCGCCGAGCTGACCAAGCAGGCGATGACCGCGCTGCGCACGGCGTCCGGCGCCCACGGCTTCAACATCGGCATGAACCAGGGTTCCGTGGCCGGCGCCGGCATCGCGGCCCACCTGCACCAGCACATCGTCCCGCGCTGGGGCGGCGACACGAACTTCATGCCGGTGGTAGGCCACACACGGGTGCTGCCGCAGCTGCTGGCGGACACGCGGAAGATGCTGGCCGAGGCCTGGCCGACGTCACATTGAGCAGCCCGTCCGGCGATTGAGGACGAGGCCGTCCAGGCCGAAGCGGGGGTCTGGGGGCGGCAGCCCCCAGGGGCTGGTGCCCGCCCCGCCCCTTCGGCCGAACCGCCGGAGGCTCACGCGTCGTACGTGTCGGCCTTCTTCGGTGACGCGTCCTGGACCGACCCGCTGAGCGCTCCCGCCCGCGAGTTGAACTTGTCCATGTTGACGTCGTGCTCCTTGAGCACGGTGAACGCGGCCCGGTGCACCGCCCGGAGCACCGGTGTGGCCGCGCGCAGCGCGTCGTCGGCCATGAAGCGGTGCTTCCACGGCTGGTCGGCCCAGGCGTGCCGGAGGCCGAACGGCTCGGGCAGGCCTATGGAACCGCCGAGCCACTTCAGCAGCGGCGGATACCAGCTGATCATCGCCCGCGCGGCCAGCCGGACCACCTCGTCCGGGGTGACCAGGGGCAGCTTGATGGTCCGGGTCTCCCAGAACCGGACGGTCTTGGCGACCGTCTTGGTGGGCGCCTCGGGCTTGCCGCTGAAGAAGCCGTTGACCGGGCCGAGGGCGTGTCCGGTGACCTCGATCCGCAGGGTCTCCTTCAGCACGGTCACGGTGGTCATCATCGTGATGATCAGGCCGCCGTCCCACAGGTACGGCCACTGCACGCCCAGGTAGTGCCGTTCGCCCTTGTCGAAGTGGTTGCTGTTGCAGATCCGCTCCACGTCGGCGGGCCCCACCTTGTAGTCCGTCCCCTCGGGCCTGGACACCGCCTTGGCGCCCTCTCCGACATGGGTGACGATCCAGTGCTTGACCTGCGGTTCCGGGAAGCCGCCGGTCTTCAGGTGCTGCCGGTGCAGCACGCTCAGCTCCTTCTCGATCTCCCGGACGACCGTCCAGGCGCGGAACTCGTGGATGCCCTTGACCGGATCGAGCGGGACCAGTTCCTCCGCGAGGTGCCAGGAGCCCCAGCGGGTGCCCATGCCGAGTATGCCCTTGGGGCCGGCGTAGAAGACCGAGTTGGACTGCTGCTCGGCGCTGAGCCGGGCCAGGGACTGGCGCAGCTGCTCGGCCGCGGCCTGGTCGGGGCTGGTCGGCACCGCCTCGGGGACCTTCGCGCCGACGCTGCCGCCGGACAGCAGGCCGTCCCAGGCCTCGCGCAGGTCCCTCGCGGTGCGCTCGCAGAGCCGCTTGGCCAGGTACCAGCCGGCGACGGGGAGCACGATGCAGCCGCGTGCGTACCATCCCCAGAAGCCGTTGAGCGGCATCCGGATCAGGAAGATCACCGCGACGACGCCGACGGCGGCCAGCAGGGCGCTGCCGAGCCCGGAGACCCGCTTGTTGTCGGCCTTCAGCATGGTCGTCCGGAGCTGGAAGACCAGCAGCCAGACCAGCAGCCCCGGAAGGAACAGCACGCCGCACAGGAACATGACGGCGGTCAGCCGCTGGTCGCGTTCCTTGCGGATGCGGTTGGCCGCGAGGCAGTGCTCGACGACCACCTGCGGTTCGCTGCCGAAGGACTGGATGAGCGGCTTGCGGCCGACGCCCAGCATGCGGTCGATGACCGCCTGGGAGTACGCCTCACCGAAGTTGGGCCGGAATATCTTCGCCCACTTGCGGCCCTCGCTGACCGTGGACTGGTGCCATTCGTTGTCGGCCTTCTTGATCTCCTCCATCGGTGTGTCCCGGTAGGCCGCCGAGGCCAGGGCGTAGGTCGGTGCCTGCGCCTCGCCGCCCGGCCTGGGCACCTGTGGCCCGAAGAAGTCCTCGAAGCTCATTCCCGCCCCCACTTGCCGCCGTCCCGCTTCTGCGGCCTTCCCGACTTCCGTACTCCGCACACCTGTTGATCAAGTACTCAGAGTATCTCCAGCCACCGGCAGACCGTCGGCGGACGGCCGAAGCCGCCCGCCGAACGATCCCGTTGCCGACTGTTGCCGACTGTTGCCGGCCGTTGTCGTCCCCCGCTGTCCACCGCGAGACCAACTAGGAGGCCTCTTTGGCCTGTTCGCGAATCTTCTCGGCGATCTGCGGTGGCATCGGCTCGTGTCGCGCGTAGGAGCGGCTGAACCGGGCCGTGCCGTGCGAGAGGGAGCGCAGGTCGACCGCGTACCGGCCGATCTCGAACTCCGGTACCTCGGCCTTGACGAGAGTGCGTCCGCCGCTGGTCTGCTCGGTGCCGAGCACCCGGCCGCGCCGCCCGGACAGGTCGCTCATCACCGCGCCCACGTAGTCGTCGCCGACCAGCACGGACACCTCGGCCACCGGTTCGAGGAGATGGATCTTCGCGTCCGCCGCGGCTTCCCGCAGGGCCAGCGCGCCCGCCGTCTGGAAGGCGGCGTCGGAGGAGTCCACCGAGTGCGCCTTGCCGTCGAGCAGCGTGACCCGCACGTCCACCAGCTGGTAGCCGGCGGCTACCCCCTTGGTGGCCTGGGCCCTGATGCCCTTCTCGACGGACGGGATGAACTGCCGGGGCACCGCGCCGCCGACCACCTTGTCGACGAACTCGATGCCGGAGCCGCCCGGCAGCGGTTCCACCTCGATCTCGCAGATCGCGAACTGCCCGTGCCCGCCGGACTGCTTGACGTGCCGGCCGCGCCCGGCGGACCGGCCGGCGAACGTCTCCCGGAGGGACACCTTGTGCGGTACGACGTCGACCTGGACGCCGTACCGGCTGCGCAGCCGCTCCAGGGCGACGTCCGCGTGCGCCTCCCCGAGACACCACAGCACCACCTGGTGGGTGTCCTGGTTCTGTTCGAGCCGCATGGTCGGGTCCTCGGCGACCAGGCGGGCCAGGCCCTGGGAGAGCTTGTCCTCGTCCGCCTTGCTGTGCGCCTCGATGGCGAGCGGCAGCAGCGGGTCGGGCATCTCCCACGGCTCCATGAGCAGCGGGTCGTCCTTGCCGGAGAGGGTGTCCCCGGTCTCCGCGCGGCCGAGTTTCGCCACGCACGCGAGGTCACCGGCGATGACATGCGTGACCGGCCGCTGCTGCTTGCCGAACGGCGTGGACAGGGCGCCGATCTTCTCGTCGACGTCGTGGTCCTCGTGGCCGCGGTCGGCGAGGCCGTGCCCGGAGACATGGACCGTCTCGTCGGGGCGCAGGGTGCCGGAGAAGACCCGGACCAGCGAGACCCGGCCGACGTACGGGTCGGAGGCGGTCTTCACCACCTCGGCGACCAGCGGGCCGCCGGTGTCGCACGGCTTGATGTCGCGCGGGGTGCCGTCGATGGTGGTGACTCCGGGCGTGGGGTGCTCGAACGGCGTCGGGAAGCCGCCGGTGACCAGTTCCAGGAGCTCGACCGTGCCGAGGCCCTGGCGGGCGCCGTCGGCGGCCGGGGCGGCGGCCAGGACGGGGAAGAAGGCCCCGCGTGCCACGGCCCGCTCCAGGTCCTCGATCAGCGTCTTGAGGTCGATCTGCTCGCCGCCCAGATAGCGGTCCATGAGCGTCTCGTCCTCGCTCTCCGAGATGATCCCCTCGATGAGCCGGTTGCGGGCCTCCTCGATGTCCGGCAGCTGGTCGGGGCCCGGCTCGGACTCCTTGCGCTCCCCGGTGGAGTAGTCGAACAGCTTCTGCGTGAGCAGCCCGACAAGACCGGTCACGGGTGCGTGCCCGTCCGGACCCTGCGACCCGTACAGCGGCAGGTAGAGCGGGAGCACGGCGTCCGGGTCGTCGGCGCCGAACGCCTCGGCGCACACCCGGGTCATCTCCGCGAAGTCCGCGCGGGCGGCCTCCAGGTGCGTGACGACGATCGCCCGGGGCATCCCGACGGCCGCGCACTCCTCCCACACCATCCGGGTCGAGCCGTCCACCCCGTCCGAGGCCGAGACGACGAAGAGGGCCGCGTCCGCGGCGCGCAGACCGGCCCTCAGCTCTCCGACGAAGTCGGCGTATCCCGGGGTGTCCAGGATGTTGATCTTGATTCCGTTCCATTCGACCGGTACCAGCGACAGCTGTACGGAGCGCTGCTGCCGGTGCTCGATGTCGTCGTAGTCCGAGACGGTTCCGCCGTCCTCCACCCGGCCCGCCCGGTTCACCGCTCCCGCGCTCAGCGCGAGAGCCTCCACCAATGTGGTCTTGCCCGATCCGGAGTGGCCGACCAGCACCACATTCCGTACAGACGCGGGGTGGTCGGCCGCCATTGCCCTGCCGGCGGCTCCGGGGTGTTCCTTGACCTTGTCGCCCATGGTTTTGCCTCCCGTGCACGGTGAGGTCTCTGTGGGCGCGGGCGAGCATGGCGGGCCGCGTGCGGTGGCGGCTCCGATGACGCCCGCGGTTATTCGAGCTTTCCACTCCCGTCACGGTGCGTCCATACGAAGGACGTGATCGTGCCCGCGGGACCCTTCCGGCGCGGCGGCCGGTCCCGACTGAGAGTGCCCACCCGTCGCACACACGCGCGCGTGACTACGATGGGCCAGCCGGGGTGGCCAGCAGGGGCCACACGGCGCAACGACCGTCGGGAAGGCCATGCTGAACAAGTACGCGCGTGCATTCTTCACGCGTGTCCTCACACCGTTCGCCGCGTTTCTCATCCGCCGGGGCGTGAGCCCGGACACGGTCACGCTCCTCGGCACGGCCGGAGTGGTCGCGGGCGCGCTGGTCTTCTTCCCCCGGGGCGAGTTCTTCTGGGGCACGATCGTGATCACGCTGTTCGTGTTCTCGGACCTGGTGGACGGCAACATGGCCCGCCAGCTGGGCCGCACCAGCCGCTGGGGGGCGTTCCTGGACTCCACCCTGGACCGGGTCGCCGACGGCGCGATCTTCGGCGGCTTCGCCCTCTGGTACGCGGGCAACGGGAACAACAACGTCCTGTGCGCCGTCTCCATCTTCTGCCTGGCCAGCGGCCAGGTGGTGTCGTACACCAAGGCGCGTGGCGAGTCGATCGGGCTGCCGGTGGCCGTCAACGGTCTCGTGGAGCGCGCCGAGCGCCTGGTGATCTCGCTGGTGGCGGCCGGTCTGGCCGGCTTCCACAAGTTCGGTGTCCCGGGCATCCAGATCCTGCTCCCGATCGCCCTGTGGATCGTCGCCGTGGGCAGCCTGGTCACCCTCGTCCAGCGGGTCGTCACGGTCCGCAGGGAGTCCGCCGAGGCGGAGGCCGCGGCCGAGCGGGAGAAGGCCTCCCACGGGAGCGAGGCCGCACAGTGACCACCGCCGACCGGCTCACCGACGCTCTGTACGGTCTCGGCTGGAGCACCGTCAAGAAGCTCCCCGAGCCGGTCGCCGTGCGCCTCGGGAACTCCGTCGCGGACCTCGCCTGGAAGCAGCGCGGCAAGGGCGTCCAGCGGCTTGAGTCCAACTACGCGCGCGTGCGGCCCGACGCCGGCCCCGAGCGGCTGCGCGAGCTCTCCCGCGCGGGCATGCGGTCGTACCTGCGCTACTGGATGGAGTCCTTCCGGCTGCCGTCCTGGAGCGAGGAACGGATCCGCACCGGCTTCGTCCCCAAGGACGTCCACCACCTCACCGACGGCCTCGCCTCCGACCGTGGTGTGATCCTCGCGCTGCCGCACCTGGCCAACTGGGACCTGGCCGGCGCCTGGGTCACCACCGAGCTGGAGACCCCGTTCACCACGGTCGCCGAGCGGCTCAAGCCCGAGACGCTGTACGACCGCTTCGTCGCCTACCGCGAGGGCCTCGGCATGGAGGTCCTGCCGCACAGCGGCGGCACCGCCTTCGGCACCCTGGCCCGCAGGCTGCGCGACGGCGGCCTGGTCTGCCTGGTCGCCGACCGCGACCTGTCCGCCTCCGGCATCGAGGTCGGCTTCTTCGGCGACACCGCGCGGATGCCCGCCGGACCCGCCCTGCTGGCCCAGCAGACCGGCGCGATACTCCTGCCCGTGACGCTCTGGTACGACGACACCCCCGTCATGAAGGGCCGCGTCCACGCCCCGATCGAGGTACCCGAGTCAGGTGACAAGGCCGCGAAGACGTCTGTCATGACACAGGCGCTGGCCGACGCCTTCGCCACCGGCATCGCCGACCATCCGGAGGACTGGCACATGCTGCAGCGCTTGTGGCTCGCCGACCTGGACCCCGCGAAGGGACCGTCGTGAGGATCGGCATCGTCTGCCCCTACTCCTGGGACGTCCCGGGGGGCGTCCAGTTCCACATCCGCGACCTCGCCGAGTACTTCATCCGCCTCGGCCACGACGTCTCCGTCCTGGCCCCCGCCGACGACGACACCCCGCTGCCGCCCTACGTCGTCTCGGCCGGCCGCGCGATCCCGGTGCCCTACAACGGCTCGGTGGCCCGCCTCAACTTCGGCTTCCTGTCCGCCGCGCGGGTGCGCCGCTGGCTGCACGACGGCGCGTTCGACGTGGTCCACATCCACGAGCCGACCTCCCCGTCCCTCGGCCTGCTGACCTGCTGGGCGGCCCAGGGCCCGATGGTGGCGACCTTCCACACCTCCAACCCGCGCTCCCGCGCGATGATCGCCGCGTACTCGATCCTCCAGGCCGCCCTGGAGAAGATCAGCGCCCGGATCGCGGTCAGCGAGTACGCCCGCCGCACGCTGGTGGAGCACCTCGGCGGGGACGCCGTCGTGATCCCCAACGGCGTCGACGTCGACTTCTTCGCCAAGGCCGAGCCGCGGCCCGAGTGGCAGGGCGACACGATCGGCTTCATCGGCCGCATCGACGAGCCCCGCAAGGGCCTCCCGGTGCTGATGAGGGCCCTCCCCAAGATCCTCGCGGCCCGCCCGCAGACCCGGCTCCTGGTGGCCGGCCGGGGCGACGAGGAGGCCGCGGTCGCGTCCCTCCCGGCCGAGCTGCGCTCCCGCGTCGAATTCCTCGGCATGGTCAGCGACGAGGACAAGGCCCGTTTCCTGCGCAGCCTCGACCTGTACATCGCGCCCAACACGGGGGGCGAGAGCTTCGGGATAATCCTGGTGGAAGCCCTGTCCGCCGGCGCTCCCGTCCTCGCCTCCGACCTCGACGCCTTCGTCCAGGTCCTGGACCAGGGGGCGGCGGGCGAACTCTTCGCCAACGAGGACGCGGACGCGCTGGCGGAAGCGGCGGTACGGCTCCTGGAGGACCCGGAGCGCCGGGCCGGGCTGCGCGCACGCGGCAGCGTGCACGTACGGCGTTTCGACTGGTCCACCGTGGGCGCGGACATCCTGTCCGTCTACGAGACGGTGACGGCGGGCGCGGCGGCGGTGGCGGCCGACGAGCGGTCGGGGCTGCGGGCGAGGTTCGGGCTGGCGCGGGACTAGGCGCTCCGCTGGGAGAGCCGCGATATCGGGAAGTGCCGCGATGTGACGTCTGACGGGTGCGGCGCCGTCGTGGCTGGTCGCGCAGTTTCCCGCGCCCCTTTGGGGCGCGTCCTGCAGGGACTAGGCATGCGGGGCGTCCTATAGCGTTCCGCCCGTGAGCGCTTCCCTCATCTGGACCCTCTGGATTCTCGCCGCCCTCGTGGTGATCGGCCTGTACCTCAGCTGGACCGCCGGCCGGCTGGACCGGCTGCACGCCCGGATCGACGCCGCCCGGGCCGCTCTCGACGCCCAGTTGCTGCGGCGCGCCTCCGTGGCCCAGGAGCTGGCGACCTCGGGTGTGCTGGATCCGGCCTCCTCGATCGTGCTGTACGAGGCCGCGCATGCCGCCCGGCAGGCCGAGGAGGAGCAGCGGGAGGTCGCCGAGAGCGAGCTGAGCCAGGCCCTGCGTGCGGTCTTCGAGCACCCGCAGCAGGTCGAGGAGGTCCGTCAGGCCCCCGGCGGCGAGGCCGCCGCCGGTGAGCTGGCCGAGGCCGTACGCCGGGTCCCGATGGCCCGCCGCTTCCACAACGACGCCGTCGGCGCGGCCCGCCGGCTGCGCGAGCACCGCAAGGTCCGCTGGTTCCGGCTGGCCGGACACGCCCCCTTCCCGCTGGCCTTCGAGATGGACGACGAACCGCCCGCCGCGCTGGTCGAGCGCACGGCCTGACCGGAAAACGATCCACCGCCTTCCCATTGGCCCTTGCTGTGGACTGGTCCACTCGCGTTTCCTCGGTGTTTGCAGAAACCCTCTTTTCCAGCGAGTGAGGTCACCCGTGTCCACCACTGAGAACCAGACCCCCGAGACCGGCACCGCCCGCGTGAAGCGCGGCATGGCCGAGCAGCTCAAGGGCGGCGTGATCATGGACGTCGTCACGCCGGACCAGGCGAAGATCGCCGAGGACGCGGGCGCCGTCGCCGTCATGGCCCTGGAGCGGGTCCCGGCCGACATCCGCAAGGACGGCGGGGTGGCCCGGATGTCCGACCCGGACATGATCGAGGGCATCATCGAGGCCGTGTCGATCCCGGTGATGGCCAAGTCCCGGATCGGCCACTTCGTCGAGGCCCAGGTCCTGCAGTCGCTCGGCGTCGACTACATCGACGAGTCCGAGGTCCTCACCCCGGCCGACGAGGTCAACCACTCCGACAAGTGGGCCTTCACCACCCCCTTCGTCTGCGGTGCCACCAACCTCGGTGAGGCCCTGCGCCGGATCGCCGAGGGCGCGGCCATGATCCGCTCCAAGGGCGAGGCCGGCACCGGCAACGTCGTCGAGGCCGTCCGCCACCTGCGGCAGATCAAGGCCGAGATCGCCAAGCTGCGCGGCTGCGACAACAACGAGCTGTACGCCGCCGCCAAGGAGCTGCGCGCCCCCTACGAGCTGGTCAAGGAAGTCGCCGAGCTCGGCAAGCTCCCCGTGGTGCTGTTCTCCGCCGGCGGCGTCGCCACCCCGGCCGACGCGGCCCTGATGCGCCAGCTCGGCGCCGAGGGCGTCTTCGTCGGCTCCGGCATCTTCAAGTCCGGCGACCCGGCCAAGCGCGCCGCCGCCATCGTCAAGGCGACCACCTTCTACGACGACCCGAAGATCATCGCGGACGCGTCCCGCAACCTCGGCGAGGCCATGGTCGGCATCAACTGCGACACCCTCCCCGAGGCCGAGCGCTACGCCAACCGCGGCTGGTAAGACCAAAGGGTTTCGCACACATGACCGACGCACCTGTCATAGGCGTCCTGGCCCTCCAGGGCGACGTACGGGAGCACCTCATCGCCCTGGCCGCGGCAGACGCCGTGGCCAGGCCGGTCAGGCGCCCCGAGGAACTCGCCGAGGTGGACGGCCTCGTCATCCCCGGCGGCGAGTCCACCACCATCTCCAAGCTGGCCGTCCTGTTCGGCGTGATGGAGCCCCTCCGCGCGCGCGTGCGGGCCGGAATGCCCGTCTACGGCACCTGCGCCGGCATGATCATGCTCGCCGACAAGATCCTCGACCCGCGCTCGGGCCAGGAGACCATCGGCGGCATCGACATGATCGTGCGGCGCAACGCCTTCGGGCGGCAGAACGAGTCGTTCGAGGCGTCGGTCGACGTACGCGGCATCGACGGCGATCCTGTAGAAGGCGTCTTCATCCGCGCCCCCTGGGTCGAGTCCGTCGGCGCCGGGGCCGAGGTGCTCGCCGAGCACGACGGCCACATCGTCGCGGTCCGCCAGGGCAACGCGCTCGCCACGTCGTTCCACCCGGAACTGACCGGCGACCACCGCGTGCACGCCCTGTTCGTCGACATGGTGCACGCGAAGCGGGCGACCGAGTCCTAGTAGGATCTCTGGCGTTCGTTGTTTGGATGGGTTACGCGAAGGAGACAGGCAGATGTCCGGCCACTCTAAATGGGCTACGACGAAGCACAAGAAGGCCGTGATCGATGCCAAGCGCGGCAAGCTCTTCGCGAAGCTGATCAAGAACATCGAGGTCGCGGCCCGTATGGGCGGCGTCGACATCGAGGGCAACCCGACTCTCTACGACGCCATCCAGAAGGCGAAGAAGCAGTCCGTCCCGAACAAGAACATCGACTCCGCGGTCAAGCGCGGCGGCGGTCTCGAGGCCGGCGGCGCCGACTACGAGACGATCATGTACGAGGGCTACGGCCCGAACGGCGTCGCGGTGCTCATCGAGTGCCTCACCGACAACCGCAACCGCGCCGCCTCCGACGTGCGCGTCGCCATGACCCGCAACGGCGGCTCCATGGCCGACCCGGGCTCGGTGTCGTACCTCTTCAACCGCAAGGGCGTCGTGATCGTCCCCAAGGGCGAGCTGTCCGAGGACGACGTCCTGGGTGCCGTCCTGGACGCGGGCGCCGAGGAGGTCAACGACCTGGGCGAGTCCTTCGAGGTGCTCAGCGAGGCCACCGACATGGTCGCGGTCCGCACCGCGCTCCAGGACTCCGGGATCGACTACGACTCCGCCGAGGCCAACTTCGTCCCGACCATGCAGGTCGAGCTGGACGAGGAAGGCGCCAAGAAGATCTTCAAGCTGATCGACGCCCTCGAGGACAGCGACGACGTGCAGAACGTCTTCGCCAACTTCGACGTGAGCGACGAGATCATGGAGAAGGTCGACGCGTAACGCCGCCGCGGGCTGAGCCGACCGAGCGGGCCGACGGGACACACCCGTCGGCCCGTCGTCATGTCGGCCGTTGTCGGTGGCACCCGCTAGCCTGCACAAACTGGGGGCACCTCCCAGCGACAGCTGGGGGAGACCGAAGGGAGGGGGGCGCGTGCGCGTACTGGGGGTGGACCCCGGGCTGACCCGGTGTGGTGTCGGTGTCGTCGAGGGCGTCGCCGGGCGGCCGCTCACCATGGTCGGCGTGGGGGTCGTACGGACGCCGGCGGACGCCGAACTCGGTCATCGGCTTGTCGCCATCGAGCAGGGCATCGAGCAGTGGCTGGACGAGCACCGGCCCGAATTCGTCGCCGTGGAACGGGTGTTCAGCCAGCACAACGTACGGACCGTGATGGGCACCGCCCAGGCCAGCGCCGTCGCCATGCTGTGCGCCGCCCGCCGGGGCATCCCCGTCGCCCTGCACACCCCCAGCGAGGTCAAGGCCGCCGTCACCGGCTCCGGACGCGCCGACAAGGCCCAGGTCGGCGCGATGGTCACCCGGCTGCTCAGACTGAGCGCCCCGCCCAAGCCCGCCGACGCCGCCGACGCCCTCGCGCTCGCCATCTGCCACATCTGGCGCGCCCCCGCACAGAACCGACTCCAGCAGGCCGTCGCCCTGCACGCAGCCAACGCAACGAAAGGCCGTACGGCATGATCGCCTTCGTCAGCGGCCCGATCGCCGCCCTCGCCCCGGACTCCGCGGTCGTCGAGGTGGGCGGGATCGGCATCGCCGTCCAGTGCACCCCCAACACCCTGTCCGGGCTGCGCATGGGCCAGCAGACCAAACTCGCCACCTCCCTGGTCGTACGCGAGGACTCGCTCACGCTGTACGGCTTCGTGGACGACGATGAACGCCAGACCTTCGAGCTGCTGCAGACGGCGAGCGGGGTCGGCCCGCGGCTCGCCCAGGCGATGCTCGCCGTGCACAACCCGGACGCGCTGCGCCGCGCGGTCGCCACGGGTGACGAGAAGGCGCTGATCGCCGTCCCCGGCATCGGCAAGAAGGGCGCGCAGAAGCTGCTCCTCGAACTCAAGGACCGGCTCGGCGAGCCGATCGGCGCTCCCGCGATCGGTGCGCCGATCAGCCAGGGCTGGCGCGATCAGCTGCACGCCGCCCTGATCGGGCTCGGCTACGCGACCCGGGAGGCCGACGAGGCCGTCACCGCCGTCGCCCCGCAGGCCGAGGCCGCCGGGGGCCCGCCCCAGGTCGGCCCGCTGCTCAAGGCGGCCCTGCAGACCCTCAACCGCGCCCGCTGACCCCACCACCGCTGAGGCACATCACTTATGAACTGGGACGACACGACCGATACCGGCGCCGACGCGGAGCGGCTGGTGGGCGCCGTCGCCGACCGTGAGGACCAGGCCGTCGAGGCCGCCCTGCGCCCCAAGGACCTGGGCGAGTTCATCGGCCAGGAGAAGGTCCGCGAGCAGCTCGACCTGGTGCTGCGCGCCGCACGCGCGCGTGGCGCCACCGCCGACCACGTGCTGCTCTCCGGCGCCCCCGGCCTGGGCAAGACCACCCTCTCCCTGATCATCGCGGCCGAGATGGGCGCCCCGATCCGCATCACCTCGGGCCCCGCCATCCAGCACGCCGGCGACCTGGCCGCGATCCTCTCCTCCCTCCAGGAGGGCGAGGTGCTCTTCCTCGACGAGATCCACCGCATGTCGCGGCCCGCCGAGGAGATGCTGTACATGGCGATGGAGGACTTCCGCGTCGACGTGATCGTCGGCAAGGGCCCGGGTGCCACCGCCATCCCCCTCGAACTGCCGCCGTTCACCCTGGTCGGCGCCACCACGCGCGCGGGCCTGCTGCCGCCCCCGCTGCGCGACCGCTTCGGCTTCACCGCGCACATGGAGTTCTACGAACCGCGCGAGCTGGAGCGGGTCGTGCACCGCTCGGCGAATCTGCTGGACGTCGAGATCGAGCCGGCCGGCGCCGCCGAGATCGCCGGCCGCTCGCGCGGCACGCCCCGCATCGCCAACCGGCTGCTGCGCCGGGTCCGCGACTACGCCCAGGTCAAGGCGGACGGGCTGATCACACGCGAGATCGCGCACGCGGCGCTCGCCGTCTACGAGGTGGACGAGCGCGGCCTGGACCGGCTGGACCGCGCCGTCCTGGAGGCCCTGCTCAAGCTGTTCGGCGGCGGCCCGGTCGGCCTGTCCACGCTTGCGGTGGCGGTGGGGGAGGAGCGCGAGACGGTCGAGGAGGTCGCGGAGCCCTTCCTGGTCCGCGAGGGCCTGCTGGCCCGCACCCCGCGCGGCCGCGTCGCCACCCCCGCCGCCTGGGCCCACCTGGGTCTGACCGCCCCGCGCGGCGCGGCGGGCGGAACCGGCCAGCAGGACCTGTTCGGCACCTGACGCGGGCGCGGCGACGGTTCGCCGGTGGCCGGGCCGTGCTCCGGGCGTCCGGCCCGCGGTCAGCCGGACCCCGACCGTGCGCACGTCCGGCATCCGGGCCGTTACCGAGGGGAACGTGCAGCGCACGCCGTATCCTGGGAGCGGCCCCGGTGTCCGCAGTCACGGCCGGGACACCCCGTCGCCCTTCGACCAGGCCTCGGCCGCAGACGTGATCGCTTCGTGACGGCGGGGCATTGGCGGGCCCAGGAACCCAGGTGCCATGCTGAGCGTTGTTCCATGCGCGCGGACTCGCTTAGACTCCGCCGATGCCGCCTTTGCGGGCGGCGCCGACCACACCCCCATCATCCAGGCCGCTCACCGCCGCGGCTGCGCGAAGGAAATTCCGTCCCGTGAATAGCTTGCCTCTTCTCGTGTTCATCGTCCTCATCGCGGCCATGTTCCTGATGACGCGTTCCACCAGGAAGCGTCAGCAGCAGGCCACGCAGATGCGGAACGAGATCCAGCCCGGCAACGGGGTCCGCACCATCGGGGGCATGTACGCGACGGTCAAGGAAGTGAACGAGGACACGGTCCTCCTCGACGCCGGCCCGGGCGTCGACCTCCTCTTCGCGAAGAACTCGATCGGCGCCATCCTCACGGACGACGAGTACAACCGCATCGTGCACGGCGTCGAGCACGACCTGAAGTCCGACGCCGACGTCGTCCCGGACGACGCCTCCTCCCTCACCGAGACCGACGGCGAGTCCGCCGACGCTGCCGCCGCCTCCGACGACAAGGCCGTCGACCTCGGGAAGAAGGACGCCGCCGAGGACAAGACGGAGGACGCGGAGGACAAGACCGACGGACCGGCCGAGGAGGCCGCGACCGCCGAGGCGAAGGCTGACGAAGAGCCGAAGAAGACCGACGGCGACTCCGACGCGAAGTAGCCGTGACCCGGGGAGCGGTGCGCGCGTCCCACGCGCACCCCGTGCCCCGGGCGCGTCTGTTTCCCGCACGGGATCCCGACACCATGTGATGGCCGACCGCACCGACCAGGCGCGCGGCGGCCCGAGAGGGAGTACGAGAAGGTGGCAGCACCTAAGAGGGGCCGGAGCGCGAGCGCCCAGAGCAAGCCAGGGCGCTCGCTGGCCCTCATCCTGATCGCCATCGCGGCGCTCACCGGAGGAATGTTCGCCTCCGGAAACACCACTCCGCGTCTCGGTATCGACCTGGCCGGTGGTACGAGCATCACGCTTCAGGCGGAGAACGAGCCGGGCCAGCCCAACGCGATCAACAAGACCAACATGGACACCGCGGTCGCGATCATGAACCGTCGTGTCAACGGTCTGGGCGTATCCGAGACGGAGGTCCAGACCCAGGGCTCAAAGAACATCATCGTCAACATCCCCAAGGGCACCAACTCCGCAGAGGCCCGCAAGCAGGTCGGCACCACCGCGAAGCTGTACTTCCGCCCGGTCCTGGCCCAGGAAGCCAGCGCCGGCGCCACGGCCAGCGCCTCCCCGAGCGCGTCCGCCAGCGGCAGCTCCAGCGCCTCCCCGAGTACCTCCCCGTCGAGCAGCGCGTCGTCGTCCCAGAAGGCGACCGGGTCGTCCTCCGCCTCGCCGTCGTCCTCGGCCACCTCCCAGGGCCGCGCGGTCACCGACGCCCTGAAGGCCGGCTCCACGGCTTCGTCCTCGGCGTCCGCCTCCTCGTCGGCGAGCCCCTCCGCCACCTCCTCGGCCGACGCGAGCGCCTCCGCCGCGGCCTCGAAGCTGGAGGCCGAGTACACCGCGCTGGACTGCTCCAAGACCACCCAGCGCGCCACGGCCGGCAAGTCCGCCAAGCCGAGCGACACCACCGTGGCCTGCGGCAAGATCGACGATGTCTGGTACAAGTACGTCCTCGGCCCGGCCCGCGTCGACGGCACCGACGTCAAGAAGGCCCAGGCCGTCTTCGACACGCAGGGCGCCTCCGGCTGGCAGGTCCAGATGACCTTCACCGGCAGCGGATCCAAGAAGTTCGCGGACGTCACCGGCGAGCTCGCCAAGAACGCCTCCCAGCCGACGAACGAGTTCGGCATCGTCCTCGACGGCGAGGTCGTCTCCAGCCCGACCGTGAGCCAGTCCATCACCGGCGGCTCCGCGGAGATCTCCGGCAGCTTCACCCAGACCGAGGCCCAGAGCCTGGCGAACGTGCTGTCGTACGGCGCCCTCCCGCTCTCCTTCCGCACGGAGAGCGTCACCACCGTCACTGCCGCCCTCGGCGGCCAGCAGCTGCACGCCGGTCTGCTTGCCGGTGCCATCGGTCTCGCGCTCGTCATCATCTACCTGGTGGCCTTCTACCGCGGTCTGTCGCTCGTCGCGATCCCCTCGCTGCTGGTGTCCGCGGCCCTCACCTACACGATCATGTCGCTGCTCGGCCCCACGATCCACTTCGCGCTCAACCTGCCGGCCGTCTGCGGTGCGATCGTCGCGATCGGCATCACAGCGGACTCGTTCATCGTGTTCTTCGAACGCATCCGGGACGAGATCCGCGAGGGCCGCACGCTGCGCCCCGCCGTCGAGCGGGCCTGGCCGCGTGCCCGGCGCACCATCCTGGTCTCCGACTTCGTGTCGTTCCTGGCCGCCGCCGTGCTGTTCATCGTGACCGTCGGCAAGGTGCAGGGCTTCGCGTTCACCCTCGGTCTGACCACCGTGCTGGACGTGGTCGTCGTCTTCTTCTTCACCAAGCCGCTGATGACGCTCCTCGCCCGGCGTAAGTTCTTCGCGAGCGGCCACAAGTGGTCCGGGCTCGACCCGAAGGGCCTGGGCGCCAAGGCGCCGCTGCGCCGCACCCGCCGTCCCGCCGGCCCCGTCGCCGGTCCCGTCGACCCGAAGGAAGCGTGAGCGATGTCGAAACTCGGCAACCTCGGCGCCCGACTCCACCGCGGCGAGATCAGCTACGACTTCATCGGCAAGCGCAAGATCTGGTACGGCGTCTCCATCCTGATCACCATCACGGCCATCGTCGGCCTGGCGGTGCGCGGCCTGAACATGGGCATCGACTTCCAGGGCGGCGCCGTCTTCACCACCTCGAAGACCAGTGTCTCGGTGTCCCAGGCGGAGACCTACGCGAAGGAGGCCTCCGGCCACGACGCGGTCGTGCAGAAGCTCGGCACGGGCGGTCTGCGCATCCAGATCGCCGGCATGGACACCGCGAAGTCGGACGCGACCAAGGCCAAGCTGGCCACGGAGATGAAGGTGGACCCCGAGTCCATCAACTCCGACCTGGTCGGCCCGAGCTGGGGTGACGAGATCGCCAACAAGGCCTGGGAGGGCCTCGGCATCTTCATGGTCCTCGTGGTGATCTACCTGGCGATCGCCTTCGAGTGGCGGATGGCGCTCGCGGCCCTGGTCGCGCTGATCCACGACATCACCATCACGACCGGTATCTACGCCCTGGTCGGCTTCGAGGTCACGCCCGGCACGGTCATCGGTCTGCTGACGATCCTCGGTTACTCGCTCTACGACACGGTCGTCGTCTTCGACAGCCTCAAGGAGCAGACGAAGGACATCACCAAGCAGACCCGCTTCACCTACAGCGACATCGCCAACCACTCGATCAACGGCACCCTGGTCCGTTCGATCAACACCACGGTCGTCGCACTGCTGCCGGTCGCGGGCCTGCTGTTCATCGGCGGCGGCTTCCTCGGCGCGGGCACGCTCAACGACATCTCGCTGTCGCTGTTCGTCGGTCTCGCCGCCGGCGCCTACTCCTCGATCTTCATCGCCACGCCGCTCGTCGCCGACCTCAAGGAGGCCGAGCCGCAGATGAAGGCCCTGAAGAAGCGCGTCCTCGCCAAGCGCGCCCAGGCCGCCGCCGAGGAGGAGATGGCCGAGGTCCGGGTCGGCGGCTCCGAGGACGCCGAGGACGCCGCTCCGGCCGTCGTCGGCCCGCGCAACCAGCCCGCGTCCCGTAACCGGGGCGGCCGCGGCCGGCCCTCGGGGAAGCGCCGATGACCGACATCAAGGAGCTGCTGCTCAGCCGCATCCGGGACGTCGAGGACTACCCGGAGCAGGGCGTGATGTTCAAGGACATCACGCCGCTGCTCGCGGACCCTGCCGCGTTCACCGCGCTCACCGACGCACTCGCCGGGATCGCCGCCGAGACCGGCGCCACCAAGGTCGTCGGCCTGGAGGCGCGGGGCTTCATCCTGGGTGCCCCGGTCGCCGTGCGGGCCGGGCTCGGCTTCATCCCCGTGCGCAAGGCGGGCAAGCTCCCCGGAGCCACCCTCCGGCAGGCCTACGAGCTGGAGTACGGCTCCGCCGAGATCGAGGTGCACGCCGAGGACCTGTCCGCGGGCGACCGCGTCATGGTCGTCGACGACGTGCTCGCCACCGGCGGCACCGCCGAGGCCTCGATCCGGCTGATCCACCGCGCCGGCGCCGAGGTCGCGGGCGTCGCGGTCCTGATGGAGCTGGGCTTCCTGGGCGGACGGGCCCGTCTGGAATCCGCCCTCAAGGGCGCCCCCTTGGAGGCCGTGCTCACCATCTGAGCGGAGATGGAGACGACGTAGCCCCGGGTGCGATTCAATGCGCACCCGGGGCCGCTTCATTTTTCCGTGCTATTCACGGAATCCGGCTGATTTCGAAATCAGCAGTCCTCGATGTCGTTGGTTATGATGGTGCCGGGCTCCTTGAGGTGTCCCTTCTCGTCGCCCGCAGCGGTGATGCGGTGCAGGTTGTTCTCCGCACCGTCCTTCCACCACACGCACAGGTGCTGCGTCGTGCTGCACGTGTTGTGGTAGTAGATGGTGGTCGTGGTGGTGCCGTCCGCCCAAGACCAGTTGAAGCACCCCGAGCTACCTCGGTGCGTCGACATGGGGGCCGCGGTCGCAGCCTGCGCGGGAAGCGCGAAAGCCGCGCTCATACCCACGGCCAGAGCCGCAGCAGCCACTGTCTTTCCGAACATTCTCATGCTCATCCCGTTTCTTTTTCTTTGAAAGCGGAATAGGTCAATTTCTTCCGCTTCCGGGTCGAAGTGGATCTTATGTAGCGGCTGATGTTCGAGTCAACAGAATTAATGGTCTCGATTTTCCCGATCTGTCCAATTGGCGAGTTTTCGGAAGAGGGTTTCCGGGTTCTGTTGCAGGGATAGGGAATCCGGTGGCAGCCGCCCGTGTTACCCCGGTGGACCGCTCTCACTTCGGCCTGAAGGCGATCCCGGAGCCCGGGATCGCTACCATGGGTCATCCGGAGCCTGACCGGGGACCCGGATCGCGCACGAGGAGCCCTCTTGCCAGACGAGGCCCAGCCACTTACCGCCGCCAAGCCCGAGCCCGCCTCGGCCCCCGCGGCCAAGCCCGCGCCGAACGTGTCGCAGACGAAGAACGACACCCGTGGGCCGGTCGAGCACGCCCAGTCCGCGCCGGCCGAGAAGTCGGCGGAGTCCTCGCGCCCCAAACCGGCCCCTTCCGAGCGTCCGGCGGCCCGCCCCAACACCGGCCAGCCCGCGCGCTCCGGCTCCTCCAACCGCGTCCGCGCCCGCCTGGCCCGCCTCGGCGTGCAGCGCGCGAACCCGTACAACCCGGTCCTGGAGCCGCTGCTGCGCATAGTCCGCAGCAACGACCCCAAGATCGAGAACGCCACCCTGCGCCAGATCGAGCGCGCCTACCAGGTCGCCGAGCGCTGGCACCGCGGCCAGAAGCGCAAGAGCGGCGACCCGTACATCACCCACCCGCTCGCGGTGACCACCATCCTCGCCGAGCTGGGCATGGACCCGGCGACCCTGATGGCGGGCCTGCTGCACGACACCGTCGAGGACACCGAGTACGGCCTGGAGGACCTGCGCCGCGACTTCGGCGACGTCGTCGCGCTGCTCGTCGACGGCGTGACCAAGCTGGACAAGGTCAAGTTCGGCGAGGCCGCGCAGGCCGAGACCGTGCGCAAGATGGTCGTCGCCATGGCCAAGGACCCGCGCGTCCTGGTCATCAAGCTCGCCGACCGCCTGCACAACATGCGCACCATGCGCTACCTCAAGCGCGAGAAGCAGGAGAAGAAGGCGCGCGAGACCCTCGAGATCTACGCGCCGCTCGCCCACCGGCTGGGCATGAACACCATCAAGTGGGAACTTGAGGACCTCGCGTTCGCGATCCTCTACCCCAAGATGTACGACGAGATCGTCCGGCTGGTCGCCGAGCGCGCCCCGAAGCGCGACGAATACCTGGCCATAGTGACCGACGAGGTCCAGGCCGACCTGCGGGCCGCCCGGATCAAGGCGACCGTCACCGGCCGCCCGAAGCACTACTACAGCGTCTACCAGAAGATGATCGTCCGCGGCCGGGACTTCGCGGAGATCTACGACCTGGTGGGCATCCGCGTCCTGGTGGACACCGTCCGCGACTGCTACGCGGCCCTGGGCACCGTCCACGCGCGCTGGAACCCGGTTCCGGGGCGCTTCAAGGACTACATCGCGATGCCCAAGTTCAACATGTACCAGTCGCTGCACACGACGGTCATCGGCCCCAACGGCAAGCCGGTCGAACTCCAGATCCGTACGTTCGACATGCACCGCCGCGCTGAGTACGGCATCGCCGCGCACTGGAAGTACAAGCAGGAGGCCGTCGCCGGCGCCTCCAAGGTCCGCACCGACGTGCCGAAGTCGTCCGGCAAGGGCAAGGACGACCACCTCAACGACATGGCGTGGCTGCGGCAGTTGCTGGACTGGCAGAAGGAGACCGAGGACCCCAGCGAGTTCCTGGAGTCCCTGCGCTTCGACCTGTCCCGCAACGAGGTCTTCGTCTTCACGCCCAAGGGCGACGTCATAGCGCTCCCGGCGGGGGCCACCCCCGTCGACTTCGCGTACGCCGTCCACACCGAGGTCGGCCACCGGACGATAGGCGCGCGGGTCAACGGCCGCCTGGTGCCGCTCGAATCGACGCTGGACAACGGCGACCTGGTCGAGGTCTTCACCTCCAAGGCACCCGGCGCCGGCCCCTCCCGCGACTGGCTCGGCTTCGTCAAGTCACCGCGCGCCCGCAACAAGATCCGGGGCTGGTTCTCCAAGGAGCGCCGGGACGAGGCGATCGAGCAGGGCAAGGACGCCATCGTCCGCGCGATGCGCAAGCAGAACCTGCCGATCCAGCGCATCCTCACCGGCGACTCGCTGGTCACGCTGGCGCACGAGATGCGCTATCCGGACATCTCCTCGCTGTACGCGGCGATCGGCGAGGGCCACGTGGCCGCGCAGAACGTCGTGCAGAAGCTGGTGCAGGCGCTCGGCGGCGAGGAGGCGGCCACCGAGGAGATCGACGAGGCGGTCCCGCCGACCCGCGGCCGCCGCAGCAAGCGGCGCAGCAACCAGGACCCCGGCGTGGTCGTGAAGGGCGTCGACGACGTCTGGGTCAAGCTGGCCCGCTGCTGTACGCCGGTGCCCGGCGACCCGATCATCGGCTTCGTCACGCGCGGTAGCGGTGTATCGGTTCACCGCAGCGACTGCGTCAACGTGGAGTCACTGTCCCGCGAGCCCGAGCGCATCCTCGACGTCGAGTGGGCGCCCACCCAGTCCTCGGTCTTCCTGGTCGCCATCCAGGTCGAGGCCCTGGACCGCTCCCGACTGCTGTCGGACGTCACCCGCGTCCTGTCCGACCAGCACGTCAACATCCTCTCCGCGGCCGTCCAGACCTCCCGCGACCGGGTGGCCACCTCCCGCTTCACCTTCGAGATGGGCGACCCCAAGCACCTGGGCCACGTCCTGAAGGCCGTACGGGGCGTGGAGGGCGTGTACGACGTCTACCGGGTCACCTCGGCGCGCAACCGGTCGTAGCGGCAGCCGGGTATACGACGAGAGGGGCCCCGTACGCCGCGTACGGGGCCCCTCTCGGTGTCGGGGGGAAACTAGCCGCCGAACTCCTGCAGGCCCTTCAGAGCCTGGTCCAGGAGCGCCTGGCGGCCCTCCAGCTCACGCTCCAGCTTCTCCGCCTTCGACGCGTTGCCCTGGGCACGGGCCTGCTCGATCTGCGTCCCCAGCTTGTCCACGGCGGCCTGCAGCTGGCCGGTCAGACCCGCGGCACGCGCGCGTGCCTCCGGGTTGGTCCGCCGCCACTCGGCCTCCTCGGCCTCCTGGATGGCCCGGTCGACCGTGTGCATCCGGCCCTCGACCTTCGGACGCGCGTCGCGGGGGACGTGACCGATGGCCTCCCACCGCTCGTTGATCGAGCGGAAGGCGGACCGCGCGGTCTTCAGGTCACCGATCGGCAGGAGCTTCTCGGCCTCGGCGGCCAGCTCCTCCTTCAGCTTCAGGTTCTCCGTCTGCTCCGCGTCCCGCTCGGCGAAGGCGGACCCGCGCGCCGCGAAGAACACGTCCTGGGCGCCGCGGAAGCGGTTCCACAGGTCGTCCTCGTGCTCGCGCTGGGCACGGCCGGCGGCCTTCCACTCCGACATCAGCTCGCGGTAGCGCGCGGCCGTCGGACCCCAGTCCGTCGAGTCCGACAGCGCCTCGGCCTCGGCGACCAGCTTCTCCTTGACCTTGCGGGCGTCCTCGCGCTGCGCGTCGAGCTGCGCGAAGTGCGCCTTGCGCCGCTTGGAGAACGCCGACCGGGCGTGCGAGAAACGGTGCCACAGCTCGTCGTCCGACTTGCGGTCCAGACGCGGCAGGCCCTTCCACGTGTCCACCAGGGACCGCAGCCGCTCACCGGCCGCCCGCCACTGGTCGGACTGGGCCAGCTGCTCCGCCTCGACGACCAGGTCCTCCTTGGCCTGACGAGCCTCGTCGGACTGCTTGGCACGCTGTGCCCGACGCTCCTCGCGACGCGACTCGACGGTCTTCACCAGCTCGCCGAGCCGGGTCCGCAGCGCCTCCAGATCACCGACCGCGTGGTGCGCCTCCACCTGCTCGCGCAGGTGGTCGATGGCGACCTGGGCGTCCTTCGCGGACAGGTCGGTGGTCTGTACTCGCTTTTCGAGGAGGCCGATCTCGACAACCAGGCCCTCGTACTTGCGCTCGAAGTAGGCCAGCGCCTCGTCAGGGGAGCCGGCCTGCCAGGAACCGACGACCTGCTCGCCGTCGGCCGTACGCACGTACACGGTCCCCGTCTCGTCGACGCGGCCCCACGGGTCGCTGCTCACAGCGCCTCCTCCACATGATGCCCGCGAGGGGCCTCAGCGCCCCCGGGCATCGTCCACAGTTTCGTCACGGCCAACATAGGCGACCGGCGGGTTGCCTGTCCGCATCCCGCGCGACCGAAATTTCGCAGTTGGTGGTCAGGATTTCGCGACCGTGGCCTTGTTGATCACGACCGTTGCATTCGGGGCTCCGTCACCCTGGCCCGTGCTCTCACCGGCGGCGGCGATTTTCTTCAGGACCTTCAGTCCGGCCGCGTCGACCGTGCCGAACGGGGTGTAGCTGGCGGGCAACTGGCTGTCCTGGTAGACCAGGAAGAACTGGCTGCCACCGGTGTGCTTCTGGCCCGTGTTGGCCATCGCGACCGTACCCGCCGGGTAGACACCGCCCTTCAGGCTTTTGTCCTTCAGGTTCTCGTCGGGGATCGTGTACCCGGGACCGCCGCTTCCGGTGCCCGTCGGGTCGCCGCACTGCAGCACGTAGATGCCGTTGGTGGTGAGCCGGTGGCACTTCGTGTGGTCGAAGTAGCCCTTCGACGCGAGGAAGTTGAACGAGTTCACGGTGTGCGGGGCCGCCGACGTCTTCAGCGCGATGCCGATGTCGCCGCACGTCGTCGCCAGCTTGAGCGTGTAGCCGGCGGACGTGTCGATCGTCATCGCCGGCTCCTTCTTCCAGCTCAGCTTCTGCACCTTGCCGGCGGCGGCCTTCTCGCACGGGTCCGGCGCCTTGCTGGCACTGGGCGTGGCGCTGGGCGTCGTCTCCGAGCTGGCGTTCGCCTTGTCGTCGTTCTTCAGCACGCCGGTCGTGTACAGCGCGACGCTGCCGATCACGATCACGCCGAGCACGGACGCGATCACGGAGTTGCGCATGCGTGACTTGCGACGTGCGCTGGTACGCCGCTGCTGCTGCCGCAAGAACTTCTCCCGGGCGAGCTGACGCCGCCGCTGCTCCTGGGTGACCACCGGGTTCTCTCCTCATGCGTGTCGTATATGTCGACCGGTACGCGTGCGTCCTGTGCGCTGTGTGAGCCGACCACTGCGTGTAGCCCCGTACCGTATATGGGTTCGCTGAGGAAACGGCAGCGCCGGTAGGCTCTGGACCACAGCTTGTGGCCACTCGAATCGACACAACGAAGGACGATCGTGCTCATTGCCGGGTTCCCCGCCGGGGCCTGGGGGACGAACTGTTATCTCGTCGCCCCCGCCGCCGGTGAGGAGTGCGTGATCATCGACCCCGGCCACCAGGCCGCCGAAGGCGTCGAGGAAGCACTGAAGAAGCATCGGCTCAAGCCCGTCGCCGTCGTCCTCACCCATGGCCACATCGACCACGTGGCCTCGGTCGTCCCCGTGTGCGGAGCGCACGACGTACCGGCCTGGATCCACCCCGAGGACCGGTACATGATGAGCGACCCCGAGAAGGCGCTCGGCCGGTCCATCGGCATGCCGCTGATGGGCGAGCTGACGGTGGGGGAGCCGGACGAGGTGAGGGAACTGACCGACGGCGCGGGACTCGCGCTGGCCGGACTGGAGTTCTCCGTCGCGCACGCGCCGGGCCATACCAGGGGGTCGGTGACCTTCCGGATGCCGGAGACGGCCGAGATCCCCTCGGTCTTCTTCTCCGGCGATCTGCTCTTCGCCGGCTCCATCGGACGCACGGACCTGCCGGGCGGCTCCATGGACGACATGCTGCTGTCGCTGGCCCGCGTGTGCCTGCCGCTCGACGACTCCACCGTGGTGCTGTCCGGCCACGGCCCCCAGACGACCATCGGTCAGGAGCGCGCCACCAACCCCTATCTGCGGCAGGTGGCCGCCGGCCAGGGAGCGCAAGCCGACGCTCCCCGACGAGGAATGTGACGAGAACTTCCGTGAGCACCTTTCAGGCCCCCAAGGGCACCTACGACCTGATCCCGCCGGACAGCGCCAAGTACCTGGCGGTCCGTGAGGCGATCGCCGCCCCGCTGCGCAACTCCGGCTACGGCTACATCGAGACCCCGGGCTTCGAGAACGTCGAGCTCTTCGCGCGCGGTGTCGGCGAGTCCACCGACATCGTCACCAAGGAGATGTACGCCTTCGAGACCAAGGGCGGCGACCGGCTGGCGCTGCGCCCCGAGGGCACCGCCTCCGTCCTGCGCGCGGCTCTGGAGGCCAACCTCCACAAGGCCGGAAACCTCCCCGTCAAGCTCTGGTACTCCGGCTCGTACTACCGCTACGAGCGCCCGCAGAAGGGCCGTTACCGCCACTTCTCGCAGGTCGGTGCCGAGGCGATCGGTGCCGAGGACCCGGCCCTGGACGCCGAGCTGATCATCCTGGCCGACCAGGCGTACCGCTCGCTGGGCCTCAGCAACTTCCGCATCCTGCTCAACAGCCTGGGCGACAAGGAGTGCCGCCCGGTGTACCGCGCGGCCCTCCAGGACTTCCTGCGCGGCCTGGACCTGGACGAGGACACCCTGCGCCGGTCCGAGATCAACCCCCTGCGCGTCCTGGACGACAAGCGGGAGTCGGTCCAGAAGCAGCTGGGCGACGCCCCTCTCCTGCGCGACTACCTCTGCGACGCCTGCAAGGCGTACCACGAGGAGGTCCGCGAGCTGATCACGGCCGCGGGCGTCTCCTTCGAGGACGACCCGAAGCTGGTCCGCGGCCTCGACTACTACACCCGCACCACCTTCGAGTTCGTCCACGACGGTCTGGGCTCCCAGTCCGCGGTGGGCGGCGGCGGCCGCTACGACGGCCTCTCCGAGATGATCGGTGGCCCGGCGCTTCCGTCCGTCGGCTGGGCGCTGGGCGTCGACCGCACGGTGCTGGCCCTGGAGGCGGAGGGCGTCGAGCTCGACATCCCGTCCGCCACCAGCGTCTTCGCGGTACCGCTCGGCGAGGAGGCGCGTCGCGTCCTCTTCGCGAAGGTCACGGAGCTGCGCCGGGCCGGCGTCGCGGCGGACTTCTCCTACGGCGCCAAGGGACTCAAGGGCGCCATGAAGAACGCCAACCGCAGCGGCGCCCGCTACACGATCGTCGCCGGCGAACGGGACCTCGCCGAGGGCGTCGTCCAGCTCAAGGACATGGAGTCCGGCGAGCAGTCGGCGATCGGTGTGAACGAGATCGTGGCGGAGCTGGAGTCCCGGCTGGGCTGAGCGGCGGGTGAGGGGTCGGCCGGGGGCGGCGCCGGGGTGTTCGTCGCCCCCGCCGCCCCGGGCAGTAGTGCGCGAAGTGCCGTACCGTCTCGCGGACCGTCAACTCGGCGGGTGCCGATTCGCCCAGCCAGACGAAATCCGCCCGGGACCGCCACGCCCGCGTGCCCGACCCGGGTCCGCGCCCAGGACCACGCCCCGCCGGATGCCCGGGTTCCTATCCGTGTGCTGTCGTGGCCCCGAGCATCGGCCGGAACCGAACTCTCCGGGACGATCGTGCGTACTTCCTTATGTCCACCGAACGGTGGACAGGGCGCCTCGTGCGGCACAATGGCCCCTGCCCGAAGAAGTTCCAACTCTCAAACAGACGGAATCGGCGTGATGAGCAAGACGACAGTCAAGGACGTCTCCACCGAGCCCGAGCCCGAGCCCGAGCACGCCTCCGCGGCGCCGCGCACCGAGGGCGGCAGTCTCGCCTTCGCGCTGCTGCTGATCATCACCGGCGCCGCCGGACTGCTGGCCGCCTGGGTCATCACGATCGACAAGTTCAAGCTGCTGGAAGCCAAGGTCGAGGGCAAGACGTTCACCCCCGGGTGCAGCCTCAACCCGGTGGTCTCCTGCGGCAGCGTCATGGAGTCCAAGCAGGCCGCCGCCTTCGGCTTCCCGAACCCGATGCTCGGCCTGGTCTGCTACGGCATCGTCATCTGCGTCGGCATGAGCCTGCTGGCCCGCGCCCGCTTCCCCCGCTGGTACTGGCTGACCTTCAACTTCGGCACCCTCTTCGGCGTGGCCTTCTGCACCTGGCTGCAGTTCCAGTCCCTGTACCGGATCAACGCGCTCTGCCTGTGGTGCTCGCTGGCCTGGGTCGCCACGATCACCATGTTCTGGTACGTGACGTCCTTCAACATCCGCAAGGGCTTCCTGCCGACCCCGAACTGGCTGAAGTCCTTCTTCGGCGAGTTCACCTGGGTGCTGCCGGTCCTGCACATCGGCATCATCGGCATGCTGATCCTGACCCGCTGGTGGGACTTCTGGACCAGCTGACCACCGGGGCCGCCGACGGCCCGGGCGGGATTGTCAGTGCCGTGACTTAGGGTTTCAGCGTGGAACCCGACCTGTTCACCGCCGCCGCAGAAGAACGCCAGGAGAAGGACCCGACCGGGAGCCCCCTGGCGGTGCGGATGCGCCCGCGCACCCTCGACGAGGTGGTGGGCCAGCAGCATCTGCTGAAGCCGGGATCCCCGCTGCGCAGACTGGTCGGCGCGGGTTCCGGCGGCCCGGCCGGACCGTCGTCCGTGATCCTCTGGGGACCGCCCGGCACCGGCAAGACGACCCTCGCGTACGTCGTCTCCAAGGCGACCGACAAGCGGTTCGTGGAGCTCTCCGCGATCACCGCCGGCGTCAAGGAGGTCCGCGCGGTCATCGACGGCGCCCGCCGCGCCACCGGGGGATACGGCAAGGAGACCGTCCTCTTCCTCGACGAGATCCACCGCTTCAGCAAGGCCCAGCAGGACTCCCTGCTGCCGGCCGTCGAGAACCGCTGGGTCACCCTGATCGCCGCGACCACCGAGAACCCGTACTTCTCGGTGATCTCGCCACTCCTGTCCCGCTCCCTGCTCCTCACCCTCGAACCGCTCACCGATGACGACGTCCGCGGGCTCCTGCGCCGGGCCCTCACCGACGAGCGGGGCCTCAAGGAGGCCGTCACCCTCCCCGAGGACACCGAGGAGCACCTGCTGCGCATCGCCGGCGGCGACGCCCGCCGCGCGCTGACCGCCCTGGAGGCCGCCGCCGGGGCCGCCCTCGACAAGGGCGAGACGGAGATCGGCCTCCAGACCCTGGAAGAGGTCGTCGACCGGGCCGCGGTGAAGTACGACCGCGACGGCGACCAGCACTACGACGTCGCCAGCGCCCTCATCAAGTCCATCCGGGGCTCCGACGTGGACGCGGCCCTGCACTACCTGGCCCGCATGATCGAGGCCGGCGAGGACCCCCGCTTCATCGCCCGCAGGCTGATGATCTCGGCGAGCGAGGACATCGGGCTGGCCGACCCGGGCGCCCTCCCGATAGCCGTGGCCGCCGCCCAGGCCGTCGCCATGATCGGCTTCCCCGAGGCCGCCCTCACCCTCAGCCACGCCACCATCGCCCTCGCCCTTGCCCCCAAGTCCAACTCCGCGACCACCGCGATCGGCGCCGCCATGGAGGACGTCCGCAGGGGCCTGGCCGGCCAGGTGCCCCCGCATCTGCGCGACGGTCACTACAAGGGCGCCGCCAAACTGGGGCACGCGCAGGGATACGTGTACCCGCACGACCTGCCCGAGGGCATCGCCGAGCAGCAGTACGCCCCGGACACCGTCAGGGACCGCGAGTACTACACCCCGACCCGGCACGGCGCCGAGGCCCGGTACGCCGACGCCGTCGAGTGGACCAGGAAGCACCTCGGTCGCAGGCGGTCCTGAGCAGCCTGTAGACTTTCCCGAAGCGCCGAGTCCCGCGCAGTCAGAGCGGGACAGCCGGCCGGAACCCCCGTCAGGGGGATCCAGGAGCGTCGCGCACCGTCGATCGGTGTCGCGGGCAGCCCACCACCATCCGCCGCACGGCGGGACCGGTCGGTGGGCCACTCGCGTGCTGCACGTATGTGCCCAGACCAGGGGAGCGGCTGCCCACCAGACCCGGCAACGGGTTCCGGCGGGTTTCCCCGGCTGCGGATTGCGACCTCCTTCAACCCTGACAAGCCGGATATCAGAAGGAAGAAAGAGACAGTGGCGAACCAGTCCCGCCCCAAGGTCAAGAAGTCGCGTGCCCTCGGCATCGCGCTGACCCCGAAGGCCGTCAAGTACTTCGAGGCCCGCCCCTACCCGCCGGGTGAGCACGGCCGCGGCCGCAAGCAGAACTCGGACTACAAGGTCCGTCTGCTGGAGAAGCAGCGTCTGCGCGCGCAGTACGACGTGTCCGAGCGCCAGCTCGTCCGCGCCTACGAGCGTGCCTCCAAGGTCCAGGGCAAGACCGGTGAGGCCCTGATCATCGAGCTGGAGCGCCGTCTCGACGCGCTGGTCCTGCGTTCGGGCATCGCCCGCACGATCTACCAGGCCCGCCAGATGGTCGTCCACGGCCACATCCAGGTCAACGGCCAGAAGGTCGACAAGCCGTCCTACCGCGTGCGTCCGGACGACGTCATCCAGGTCCGCGACCGCTCGAAGGACAAGACGCTCTTCCAGATCGCCCGTGAGGGTGGCTTCGCCCCCGACGGCGAGACCCCCCGCTACCTGCAGGTGAACCTCCGCGCCCTGGCCTTCCGCCTGGACCGCGAGCCGAACCGCAAGGAAGTTCCGGTCATCTGCGACGAGCAGCTCGTCGTCGAGTACTACGCCCGCTGATCACCAGCCGGGTGTAGCACCTCAGCGTCAGCCCGCCGTCTCCCCGCCCTTCCGGGTGGGCGAAGCGGCGGGCTTCCGCATGTCCGCGCCGTCCCGCCGCTGCCGTACCGGCCCGCGCGGCGCGGGCAGCGCGTCCAGTGGCCGTACCCCGAAGTACTCAAGCGCCCGGGCCACCGCCGCCTCCCGGTCCAGCCGGGCCCCCTGCCATACGCACTCCGCGTACCGCTCGTCGCCCAGCGCCCGCCGGGCCGTGGCCTCGCACAGCTCGTGCGGGGCGTTGTAGTACGCCGAGCCGAACAGCGGCAGGCCCACCGAGGGCCACATCCGCCCGGCCGCGCCCTGCAGCACCGCCGCCTCCGCCGGATCGCCCTGCGCCACTGTCACCAGGGCAAGGAGCTCGATCGACAGAACCGAGCCGAGCAGGTCCCGGAAACCGTGCGCATGGCCCAGGCAGTCGGTCAGCAGCTCCCGGGCGGCCGCGTGCTCGCCGTCCTGCCAGGCCGCGTACGCCAGCACGTACAGGGCGTACGAGCGGGCCCAGCGCTCGCCGTGGTCCTCGCAGACCCGGCGCACGTCCTCGCACAGCCGTACCGCGTCCGGCAGATCGCCGAGGAACGCCCTGGTCATCGCCAGCTCGACCTGAGCCATCAGGACATTGCTGTTGAGCTCGCCGATCTGCTGGTAGCGGTCGAGGGCCGAGCGCAGCAGCGTTTCCGCGCGCGCCATGTCATCCGTGACCAGGGCCAGACAGCCGGTGCGGTGCTCCGCGTACGCCACCGCCGTCGGATCGGCGGCCAGCTCGGCCTCCGCCCGGCACTCCTGCAGCGCGGCAAGCGCGGGCACCGCGTCGCCCTGGAGGATCGCCACATAGCCGAGCACCCACAACGCCTTCAGCCGGGACTGCGGATACTCCGAGTCCAGCTCCAGACTCCGCTCCAGCCAGCGCCGCCCCTCCGAGAGCCGCCCGCAGCCCGCCCAGTAGAACCACAGCGAGCCCGCCAGATACTGGCCCAGGTGCGCCTCGTCCGGCTCGGTCAGGCAGTGGTCCAGAGCCGCCCGCAGGTTCGGCAGCTCGGCCTCGACCCGCGTGGCCACCTCGCCCTGCCGCGGCGAGAACCACTCCAGCTCGCACCAGGTCGCCAGCCCCATGAACCAGTCCCGGTGCCGGCGCCGCAGCCGACTCGCGTCCCCCGTCGCCGCCAGCCAGTCGGCGCCGTACGCCCGCACGGTGTCGAGCATCCGGTAGCGCACGCCCGGCCCCGCCTCCTCACGGGACACCACCGACTGGGCGAGCAGCTCCGCCAGCACGTCCAGGACCTCCTCGGACGCCAGCCCGTCCCCGCTGCACACGTACTCGGCGGCCTCCAGGTCGAAGGTCTGCGTGAACACCGACAGCCGCGCCCACAGCAACCGCTCGGCGGGCGTGCACAGTTCATGGCTCCAGCCGATCGCCGTGCGCAGCGTCCGGTGCCGGGGGAGCGCGTCCTGCCCGCCACCGGTCAGCAGCCGGAACCGGTCGTCGAGCCGCTCCAGCAACTGCCCCGGCGACAGCGCCCGCAGCCGCCCCGCCGCCAGCTCGACGGCCAGCGGGATCCCGTCCAGGCGCCGGCACACCTCCCGCACCTCCGCGCAGTCCCGCACGTCCAGCCCCTGCCGCCCGGCACGCTCGGCGAACAGCTCCACCGCCTCGTCCTCGCCGAGCGGCGCCAGCGGGAACAGCCGTTCGCCCGCCACCCCGAGCGGCCGCCGGCCCACCGCCAGCACGGCCAGGTCCGGCAACTGCCGCAGCAGCTCGGCCACCAGCTCCGCGCACGCGTCGACCAGATGCTCGAACCCGTCGAGGACCAGGAGGATCCTGCGGCCCGCCAGATGCCCCAGCAGCGTCTCGCGCGGCAGCCGGGTGGTGTGGTCGGTCAGTCCGAGGGCCTCCACGACCGCGTAGTCCACGAACTCCGGGTCGCGCACCGGAGCCAGCTCCACCCGCCACACCCCGTCCCGGGGCGCCGCGCCGGCCGCCGCCCGGACCGCGAGCCGGGACTTGCCGACCCCGCCGGCCCCGGTCACCGTCACCAGCCGGCCGGACTCCAGGGCCCGGGACAGCTCGCCGAGTTCGGCCGAGCGGCCCACGAAGGCGGTCAGTTCCAGGGGCAGATTGCCGTCCGCCGAAGAGCCGGGACGCTGAGGACCTCGCATGGGACACGGAGCGTACTTAACCGTGTTCGGTCCGTACAATCGCTTCCCGCAACTCCGCCTTCCGCGCGGGGTAATCCGGTACGGAGTCCCACGCCCGGCGCGATAGGCTCGGTGCAGACTTTTCGATGTTGATCCACGTTGTAGTTGATCCACGTCGTTCAGGCACGAGACAGGGAGCGGGTGCGCGCGGTGTCCGGTGGAGAGGTGGCCGGGATCCTGGTGGCCGTCTTCTGGGCGATCCTGGTCTCCTTCCTCGCGGTGGCCCTCGTGAGGCTGGCCCAGACGCTCAAGGCGACCACCAAGCTCGTGGCGGACGTGACCGACCAGGCCGTCCCGCTGCTCGCCGACGCCTCCGCGGCCGTCCGCTCCGCGCAGACCCAGATCGACCGGGTCGACGCGATCGCCTCCGACGTCCAGGAGGTCACGTCCAACGCCTCCGCACTGTCCACCACCGTCGCCTCCACCTTCGGTGGCCCGCTGGTCAAGGTCGCGGCCTTCGGCTACGGCGTGCGCAGGGCGCTGGCCGGCCGCAAGGCGGACGTGCCCGTGAAGGAGCCCAGGCGTACGGTGATCGTGGGCCGGACGGTCCCGGCCGCACGGCGGAAGAACCGGGGAAAGTAGGAGCCAGGCCATATGTTCCGCCGTACGTTCTGGTTCACCACCGGTGTCGCCGCCGGTGTCTGGGCCACCACCAAGGTCAACCGCAAGCTGAGGCAGCTGACCCCGGAGAGCCTCGCCGCGACCGCCGCGAACAAGGCGCTGGAGACCGGCCACCGGATCAAGGACCGGGCGGTCGGCTTCGCGCTCGACGTGCGCGACAACATGGCCCAGCGGGAGGAAGAGCTGGGCGACGCGCTGGGCATCAACGCGGACCCCGAACTCCCCGCGCCCCGGCGGCTCGCCGCCATCGAGAACCGCACCAACCCGAAGTACGCCGATGACAGGACGACGTACTCGTACAACCGGAATGAGGACCACTGATGGAGTCGGCCGAGATCCGCCGCCGCTGGCTGAGCTTCTACGAGGAGCGCGGTCACACCGTCGTCCCTTCGGCGTCGCTCATCGCGGACGACCCGACTCTGCTCCTCGTCCCGGCCGGCATGGTGCCCTTCAAGCCGTACTTCCTCGGTGAGGTCAAGCCGCCGTGGGCGCGCGCCACCAGCGTGCAGAAGTGCGTGCGCACCCCCGACATCGAAGAGGTCGGCAAGACCACCCGGCACGGCACCTTCTTCCAGATGTGCGGCAACTTCTCCTTCGGCGACTACTTCAAGGAAGGCGCCATCAAGTACGCCTGGGAGCTGCTCACCACGCCCCAGGACAAGGGTGGTTACGGCCTGGAGCCGGACCGGCTCTGGATCACCGTCTACAAGGACGACGACGAGGCCGAGCGCATCTGGCACGAGGTCGTCGGCGTGCCGAAGGAGCGCATCCAGCGCCTCGGCATGAAGGACAACTACTGGTCCATGGGCGTCCCCGGCCCGTGCGGCCCGTGTTCCGAGATCAACTACGACCGCGGCCCCGAGTTCGGCGTCGAGGGCGGCCCGGCCGTCAACGACGAGCGGTACGTGGAGATCTGGAACCTGGTCTTCATGCAGTACGAGCGCGGCGAGGGCATCGGCAAGGACAACTTCGAGATCCTCGGAGAGCTGCCGAGCAAGAACATCGACACGGGCCTCGGCCTGGAGCGTCTCGCCATGATTCTGCAGGGCGTGCAGAACATGTACGAGATCGACACCTCCATGGCGGTCATCGAGAAGGCCACCGAGCTGACCGGCGTCCGCTACGGCGACGCCCACGACTCGGACGTCTCCCTCCGTGTGGTCACCGACCACATGCGCACGGCCACCATGCTGATCGGCGACGGCGTCACCCCGGGCAACGAGGGCCGCGGCTATGTCCTGCGCCGCATCATGCGCCGCGCCATCCGCAACATGCGCCTGCTCGGCGCCACCGGCCCGGTCGTCCTCGACCTGATCGACACCGTGATCCGGATGATGGGCCAGCAGTACCCGGAGCTGGTCACCGACCGCGAGCGCATCGAGAAGGTCGCCGTCGCCGAGGAGAACGCCTTCCTCAAGACGCTGAAGGCCGGCACCAACATCCTCGACACCGCCGTCACCGAGACCAAGGACGCCGGTGGCACGGTCCTCGCCGGCGACAAGGCCTTCCTGCTCCACGACACCTGGGGCTTCCCGATCGACCTCACCCTGGAGATGGCCGCCGAACAGGGCCTCGCCGTGGACGAGGACGGCTTCCGCCGCCTGATGAAGGAGCAGCGGGACCGCGCCAAGGCCGACGCCCAGGCCAAGAAGACCGGCCACGCCGGCGCCGGCGCCTACCGCGAGATCGCCGACAAGACCGGCGAGACCGACTTCATCGGCTACTCCGACACCGAGGGCGAGACCACGATCGTCGGCATCCTCGTCGACGGCGTCTCCTCCCCGGCCGCCGGCGAGGGCGACGAGGTCGAGATCGTCCTGGACCGCACCCCGTTCTACGCCGAGGGCGGCGGCCAGATCGGCGACACCGGCCGGATCAAGGTCGACACCGGTGCCGTCATCGAGATCCGCGACACCCAGAAGCCGGTCCCGGGCGTCTACGTCCACAAGGGCGTCGTCCAGGTCGGCGAGGTGACGGTGGGCGCCAAGGCCCACGCCTCGATCGACTCCCGTCGCCGGACCGCCATCGCCCGCGCCCACTCGGCCACCCACCTCACCCACCAGGCGCTGCGCGACGCCCTCGGCCCGACGGCCGCCCAGGCCGGTTCCGAGAACCAGCCCGGCCGCTTCCGCTTCGACTTCGGCTCGCCGTCCGCCGTCCCGACGACCGTGATGACCGACGTCGAGCAGAAGATCAACGAGGTGCTCGCCCGCGACCTCGACGTGCGCGCCGACATCATGGGCATCGACGAGGCCAAGAAGCAGGGCGCCATCGCCGAGTTCGGCGAGAAGTACGGCGAGCGGGTCCGCGTGGTGACCATCGGCGACTTCTCCAAGGAGCTGTGCGGCGGCACCCACGTCCACAACACCTCCCAGCTGGGCCTGGTGAAGCTGCTCGGCGAGTCCTCGATCGGCTCGGGTGTGCGCCGTATCGAGGCCCTCGTCGGCGTCGACGCCTACAACTTCCTGGCCCGTGAGCACACGGTCGTCGCCCAGCTCCAGGAGCTGATCAAGGGCCGCCCGGAGGAGCTCCCGGAGAAGGTCTCCGCCATGCTCGGCAAGCTGAAGGACGCCGAGAAGGAGATCGAGAAGTTCCGCGCGGAGAAGGTGCTGCAGGCCGCCGCCGGTCTCGTCGAGTCCGCCAAGGACGTCCGCGGGATCGCCGTCGTCACCGGGCAGGTCCCGGACGGCACCACCCCGGACGACCTGCGCAAGCTGGTCCTCGACGTACGCGGCCGCATCCAGGGCGGACGGGCCGCGGTGGTCGCCCTCTTCACCGTCAACAACGGCAAGCCGCTCACCGTCATCGCCACCAACGACGCCGCCCGCGACCGCGGTCTGAAGGCCGGTGACCTGGTTCGCACCGCCGCCAAGACCCTCGGCGGCGGCGGTGGCGGCAAGCCGGACGTCGCGCAGGGCGGCGGCCAGAACCCGGCCGCCGTCGGTGAGGCCATCGACGCCGTCGAGCGCCTCGTCGACGACAGCGCCAAGTAAGGAAACGGTCGGAAATGCGCAGAGGACGTCGACTCGCGATCGACGTCGGGGACGCCCGGATCGGGGTCGCCTCGTGCGACCCCGACGGGATCCTCGCCACCCCGGTCGAGACCGTCCCCGGCCGGGACATCCCGGCGGCTCATCGCCGGCTGCGGCAACTGGTCGAGGAGTACGAGCCGATCGAGGTCGTCGTCGGGCTCCCGCGCTCCCTCAAGGGGGGCGAGGGCCCGGCCGCCGTCAAGGTGCGGGCCTTCGCCCAGGAGCTCGCCAAGGGCATCCAGCCGGTGCCGGTCAGGCTGGTCGACGAGCGGATGACGACCGTGACGGCCAGTCAGGGACTGCGCGCCTCGGGGGTGAAATCCAAGAAGGGGCGCTCGGTCATCGACCAGGCAGCCGCTGTGATCATCCTCCAGCAGGCGCTGGAATCCGAACGGGTGTCAGGTAAACCACCCGGCGAGGGCGTCGAAGTAGTCATCTGATCGCGATACGGTAACGTTCCGCGCGATGCGATGGTTTTCGAACAGCCACCGCACAGCAAGAGGCGGAACGGTCAACCGGCCCACCAGCCGCGTGACGCGCCGCCTCGCGGCTCTAGGGGATCGATGACTGAGTATGGCCGGGGCCCAGGCTCCGAACCGTGGCATCCGGAGGACCCGTTGTACGGGGACGACGGATGGGAGGGACAGCAGGCCCACGTGGGCCAGCAGTCCCCCTACGGCGGTCAGCCGCAGCACTACCCGCAGCAGTCGCAGCAGTCGCAGCAGCAGTACGGCGAGTGGGGCCAGCACCCGCAGGGCGGGTACGACCAGCAGCAGTACGCGTACTACGACGAGCAGGGCCAACTCCAGTACACCGACGGGTACGGTCAGCAGCAGTACGACCAGCAGTACGTCGGCCATGCCCCGCCCCAGTACCAGCAGGGCGGCTGGGACGCGACCGGCACCCATGGTCACGTCCCCTACGCCGCCGACCCGGGCGACCCCTACGGCCAGCAGCCCGTGGCCTACGGCGGCGAGCAGCCCGACTTCTACGGCACCGAGGACGCCTACCCGCCGCCGGAGCCGCCCGGCCGCCGGCGCCCCGAGCCGGAACCGCAGCCGGAGCCCGCCGTCGAGGAGGAGGAAGAGCAGCACCCCTTCTTCACGGGCGCCGACGACGATGACGACGGCGAAGACGACGATCCGAAGGGACGCCGCGGTGGTGGCCGCGGCAAGGACGCCAAGGGCGGCAAGGGCGCCAAGAAGCGGCGAAACGGTTGTGCGTGCCTGGTGGTTCTCCTGGTGTTCGGCGGCGGCCTCGGCACGGTCGGGTATTTCGGTTATCAGATGTACAAGGATCGCTTCGGCCAGGCTCCGGACTATGCGGGGGACGGCACGAGCGAGACCGTGACCGTCCAGATCCCCAAGGGCGCTCTCGGATCCGACATCGGTCGGAAGCTGAAAGAGGCGGGTGTCGTCAAGAGCGTCGACGCGTTCGTGGCCGCCCAGTCGCAGAACCCCGACGGGAAGACCATCCAGGCCGGCGCCTATGTCCTGAACAAGGAGATGTCCGCCGCGAGCGCCGTGCAGCTCATGCTCGACCCGAAGAGCAAGGCCAATGTGGTGGTCACCCCAGGCGAGCGTGCGGCGGCCGTTTACGCGGCCCTCGACAAGAAGCTCGGTCTTTCCTCGGGCACCACCAAGAAGGTCGCCAAGACGGAACTCAAGAGCCTTGCCCTGCCGAGCTACGCCAACACCAACAGCAAGATCATGGACCCGCTGGAGGGCTTCCTCTACCCGGGCACCTATCCCGCGGCCAAGGGCATGAAGCCCGACGCGATCCTGAAACAGATGGTCGCCGCGGCCAAGGAGGAGTACGCCAACTACGACCTCGCGGCCCAGGCCAAGAAGTACGACCTGGACAACCCGTTGCAGGTCATCACGGTCGCGAGCCTCGTCCAGGCCGAAGGAAAGACGCACGACGACTTCCGCAAGATGGCGGAAGTGGTCTACAACCGTCTCAAGAGCACGAACACCGAGACGAACCGGTTGCTCCAATTCGACTCGACCTTCAACTATCTGAAGGGCACGAGCAACATCCATATCAGCGAGTCGGAGATCAACAGCAACAAGGACCCGTACAACACCTATACGCAGAAGGGTCTTCCGCCCGGTCCGATCGGCAACCCCGGCGAGGACGCGCTCAAGGCGGCACTGAATCCGACCGACGACGGCTGGATCTATTTCGTGGCGACCGACGGCAAGAACAACACCGAATTCGCCAAGACCTATGCGGAATTCCAGCAGCTCAAGGACAAATTCAATGCCAACTCGGGCAACTGATGCCCGCCGGGCCGCCGTGCTCGGTAAGCCCATCGCCCACTCCCTCTCCCCGGTGCTGCACCGGGCCGCGTACGACGAACTCGGGCTCAGCGACTGGTCGTACGAGCGCTTCGAGATCGACGAGGCCGGACTGCCCGGCTTCCTCGGGACGCTGGGACCGGAGTGGGCGGGGCTGTCGCTGACCATGCCGCTGAAACGTGCGGTCATCCCGCTGGTCGACGAGATCAGCGAGACGGCCGCCTCGGTCGACGCGGTCAACACCGTCGTCTTCACCGAGGACGGCCGACGGCTCGGGGACAACACCGATATCCCGGGCATGGTCGCCGCGCTCCGCGAGCACGGCATCGAGCAGGTCGACTCCGCCGCCATCCTCGGCGCCGGTGCCACCGCCTCCTCCGCCCTCGCCGCCCTCGCGCGGATCTGCACCGGCGAGGTCGTCGCCTACGTCCGCAGCGAGGAGCGCGCCGCCGAGATGCGGCACTGGGGCGAGCGGCTCGACGTCGAGGTCCGCACCGCCGACTGGGCCGACGCCGAGCAGGCCCTGCACGCCCCGCTGGTGATCGCCACCACCCCGGCCGGCACCACCGACGCCCTCGCCGCCGCCGTCCCCGAACGCCCCACCACCCTCTTCGACGTCCTCTATCACCCCTGGCCCACCGCCCTGGCCGCCCGCTGGTCCATGTTCGGAGGTGCCGTGGTGAGCGGCCTCGACCTCCTGGTGCACCAGGCCGTGCTCCAGGTCGAACAGATGACCGGCCGTAGCCCGGCGCCGCTGGACGCCATGCGCCGGGCCGGGGAGAAGGCGCTCGCCGAGCGCTGAGGGCCGGGAAGCCGGTGCGCGCCGGGCGCTGACCTGACATATCCGCGTCCGTCTGCTGGACCGGGGGCCGGGTCGGGCGCCCGGACGTGGGAGGATCGGACATGGCGGACCGGGGCCCGCGCACCCGGTCGGCCGTCGCCGTACGCGAGGACGTGCGTACGCAGGGCAGTACCAGGGCGCGAGCACTGAGGAGCATCGTTGAGCAGGCTGCGTTGGCTGACCGCGGGGGAGTCCCATGGTCCCGCACTTGTCGCGACGCTGGAGGGCCTTCCCGCCGGCGTGCCGATCACGACCGAGATGGTCGCGGACCACCTGGCGCGGCGGCGGCTCGGTTATGGCCGTGGTGCGCGGATGAAGTTCGAGCGTGACGAGGTCACCTTCCTCGGCGGTGTGCGGCACGGTCTGACCCTCGGTTCGCCGGTGGCGATCATGGTGGGCAACTCCGAGTGGCCCAAGTGGGAGCAGGTGATGGCGGCCGACCCGGTCGATCCGGAGATCCTGGCGGGGCTGGCCCGCAACGCTCCGCTGACCCGCCCGCGTCCCGGTCATGCCGACCTGGCGGGTATGCAGAAGTACGGTTTCGACGAGGCCCGGCCGGTCCTGGAGCGGGCCTCCGCGCGGGAGACCGCGGCCCGGGTGGCGCTGGGCGCGGTGGCCCGGTCGTACCTGAAGGAGACGGCCGGCATCGAGATCGTCTCGCACGTGGTCGAGCTGTGTTCGGTGAA